>DCPV01000015.1:0-1666 GCA_002323775.1 Firmicutes bacterium UBA1535
GAACGCTTATATTGAAAGAGTTATTGAGCAAGCTAAAATTAGAAACGCTGGAGAACCTGAGTTTATTCAAACTGTTGAAGAAGTTTTAATGTCTTTAGCACCAGCTATTGAGAAACACCCAGAATATGAAGCAGCAGGATTATTAGAGAGAATGATCGAGCCAGAAAGACAAATATTCTTTAGAGTATCATGGGTTGATGATCAAGGAAAGGTTCAAGTAAACAGAGGATTTAGAGTACAATTTAACGGAGCTATAGGACCTTACAAAGGTGGAATTAGATTTAACAAAAACGTATATCAAGGAATTATAAAATTCTTAGGATTTGAACAAACATTCAAAAACTCATTGACAGGACTTCCAATAGGTGGAGGTAAAGGTGGAGCAGATTTCGATCCAACTGGAAAATCAGACGGAGAAATCATGAGATTCTGCCAAGCTTTCATGACTGAATTATATAGACATATAGGTCCAGACGTTGACGTTCCAGCAGGAGATATGGGTGTTGGAGCAAAAGAAATAGGATATATGTATGGACAATATAAGAGAATAAGAGGAGCTTTCGAAAACGGAGTATTGACAGGCAAAGGCTTATCATACGGCGGAAGCTTAATCAGACCAGAAGCTACTGGATACGGTGCAGTTTACTACTTAAACGAAGTATTAAAACATCAAAATGACACAATGGTTGGCAAAACAATATCTGTTTCAGGATACGGTAACGTTGCATGGGGAGTTGTTGAAAAAGCAAACGAACTTGGAGCAAAAGTTGTTACACTTTCAGGTCCAGACGGATACGTTTATGATCCAGACGGAGTAACTGGTGAAAAAGTTCAATATATGCTTGAAATGAATGCTTCAAGAAGAAATAAAGTTGAAGACTATGCTAAGAAGTTTGGCGTTGAGTTCTTCCCAGGACAAAAACCATGGGGAAGAAAAGTAGACATCGTTATGCCATGTGCTACTCAAAACGAAGTTAGAATGGAAGAAGCAGAGCAAATCGCAGCTAATGGAGTTAAATACTACATAGAAGTTTCTAACATGCCAACTACAAATGACGCTTTAGCATTCTTAATGAACAAAGGAATAGTTGTTGCTCCTTCAAAAGCTGTTAATGCTGGTGGAGTTGCTGTTTCATCATTAGAAATGAGCCAAAACTCAATGAGATACTCATGGACAGCTGAAGAAGTTGATGCAAAATTAAAAGCTATAATGGTTAATATTCACAAGGTTTCAGCAGAAGCTGCTGCAGAATGTGGATTAGGATACAACCTAGTTGCTGGTGCTAACTTAGCAGGATTTAAAAAAGTAGCAGAAGCTATGATGGCTCAAGGAGTTATCTAATAAAAATTAATTTAATTAACATACTAAAGACCTATCGAAAGATAGGTCTTTAAAATAAAGGAGAAATATGGATATTAAAATTGAACCACTAAAAGAACAGATAGATAATTGGATAGAAATATATTCTCCGAACAGGGATTTGTTTTTTATACAAAATGAAGACATAGCTGATTTTGAAGAATATCTGCATGATGTATTAGTTATGCCACGAGATGAGTTTTTTCAGCATTCGTCATATAAACAAATTCAACTTGTAAATAGTTATGAATATTGGAATGTTTCCAAAGAGGCTGAGTATATAATTGTAGCAAACCCAGATTGGAT
>DCPV01000015.1:1795-4188 GCA_002323775.1 Firmicutes bacterium UBA1535
AAAGAACTTTTTAAGATACAAGTTAAAATGAATAGAGGTTTAGTGTTGCCACTATCATTATTTTCTGATGCCAGCGTCATTCCAAAGGAGCATATTGTAGAAGATGAAGAAAAAAGGGTTGTTGTCATTCAAAATACTATGTGGAAGCAACTACCATATGAAGTCAAAGAGCATTTAATAAAAAGTTTAGCGCAAGAATGGGACGATTGGAATTGTTGCGAAGTTCCAGAACAAGCACCACTGCATTTGAGAAAGTATGCAAATACATTTTCAACGATGTCAGGAAGCAATTGCTTAGCAGCAACATTATTCGCAATATCTAATTCAGAGTGGATTATTCACGAGTGGGTACATCCAAAAACATTTGAAAATGGGCTAAAAAGAGCTAACTATATTCTAATAGACGATGATTTATGTGATGGTGATGTTGTTACTTGGGTAAATTCAGATGGAGTAATTCAACATGCGTCATATTATATTGGAAATAATCTTTTCTTTAATAAATATGGTCAGACATTCTTTAATCCATGGAAAATTGTAAGCTGGAACGAACTTAAAGAGGAATGGAAAAAATATGAAATTAACATTTATCGAAGTATACAGAAAAATAAGATAAAATAATTTTATAAATATAATCTTGAGAAAAAATCAGTCGAAAGGCTGATTTTTTATGCAAATAAAGCTAAATTTTTCTTTTTAAAATTTATATATATGCTACATAGCAATAAAAACCGTATTATAATAATTTATTTTAAAATAGTAATTGACATTTAACAATAAAAAGAGTATCATATACTATATTAAATGGTAATAAAAACTATATTGTGCGGAGGTTGTTATGAATAAAGACAAAAAAGAATTAGTAAGTGCATATACACATTTGGGAGGAGCTATATTATCAATAATAGGATTTTTTATTTTGATTTTCAAAGCGTTTAATACTGGAAGACTTGAAGTTGAAATATCTGCGATAGTATTTGGATTGAGTATGATATTGCTGTATTCAATGAGTGCTACATATCACATTGTAGACCCCTCCTATACAACAGCTAAGAGAGTACTCCGAAAATTAGACCATATAATGATATTTGTTTTGATAGCCGGAACATATACGCCTATATGTCTTGTAAATCTCAAAGATATGTTAATTGGAAATGTGCTGTTAATTGTAGTTTGGTCTATTGTATTAGTTGGATTATTTATAAAATTATTTTGGATAAATGCCCCAAGATGGATAGCTACTACCTTATACATAGCTATGGGCTGGACTGTTATATTTGTAATTAAGCCTGTTGCAACACATTTAAGTATACCGGCTATGCTTTGGATGTTCTGGGGAGGAGTATTCTATACGGTCGGTGGAGTAATATATGGATTAAAAAAGCCAAATTTAACTTTCGAAAATTTTGGCTTTCATGAACTTTTTCATATATTCATATTGTTGGGATCCTTGTGTCATTTTATTATGATATATTTTTATATAATTTAGTGGGAGCTACTGCTCCCACCATGAATAGCTTACAGCACATGAAGGCTCGTGGTGATTTATTGAATTTATTAATGTTAAAATCGACTTGCCTGGAGGAATTACTATGCTGCCTTGCTTTTGCGACATATCAGTATAAAATGCTTGCAATACCTTCAATGAATTAGCTTCATTAAGGAATAATAAGTTATCATTTCCTTGGTAAAATATGACGACGCTGTTTGAATTTACATTACATTCTAAGCTGTTTGAAATACCATACATAAATTTGAAACCCTCATAGTCTATCCTAGGGTTTAAAAATTGGCTTTGGATTATAGGTGTGCTTGAAAAATTTACAACACATATGCTTTCAACGTATACTGTGGATTTTGAGTTTTTTGGGTTATATAAGGCTACCCATTGATGCTTGCCGTAATTTAATTGAGGAGTTCCAGAGCTGAAAATTAATTTATTATCATTTTTAAAATCTGATTCTTCGTTTCCGTCAATACTGAAATTTATTATTTTATGTTTTTTAATTATATTATCACTTTTTAGACTCATAGCAATATTAATTCCTTTCCCCCATGATTTTGACTATGACAGACTACCTGTCCAATGAAGTATAGTTGTATTATAGAACAGAGCTAGAATAAAAAATGTCATATTGCCTGTCTGATGATATGAATTTTACGACAAATTGTTATATGAAATTTAGAAAAGTTGGTATAGATATAAAATAAAAACAGCAAATTTTTTAATTTGCTGTTTTTTTACTCAATTATATAAGTTTTTATTATAAATCTAAATATTCTTTCTTGTAAGACATTAGAAACATCATTTTGTATTAAATTTTTATTACTGCATTTTTTCCATTAGAACTTCTATAGCCTTTTGCAGCTGATTATCTGTAGATAAATAATCA
>DCPV01000015.1:4213-5432 GCA_002323775.1 Firmicutes bacterium UBA1535
GTCCATAGCCCTCGGCATCCTTGTTTAATTCTAAAACAATATCAGGCTCTATACCTATACCGTGAATATTAATTCCACTAGGAGTAAAGTACTCAGAAATTGTCATTTTAACTCCTGAACCATCATTGTCAAAAGGTTGAATTCGTTGTACAATTCCTTTTCCGAATGTCTTTGTTCCTATTATAGTACCGGACTTGGTATCCTTAACAGCACCTGACATTATTTCTGAAGCACTGGCACTTCCTTCATTTACTAGAAGAACATAAGGTATAGGAATTTTATCATATTTTGCAGGATAATCTTCTCTTTCGCCTTTTTTGGTTTTAGTGTATGTTATTGGTCCTTTGTCCTTGCCTACAAGCAAGCTAGTTATATTGACAGAAGTATCAATAAGTCCACCTGGGTTGTTTCTTAAATCAACAACTAAGGATTTAATACCTTGTTTTGCAAGCTCATTGTACTTAGTTACGAAGTCTTGTGCAGTTTGCTCATCAAAAGTAGTAATTCTTATGTATCCAATATTATTTTCGAGCATTGATGATTTAACAGTTACTAATTTAATTTTTTCTCTTATTATATCGATGTTAAAGCTTTCTGGTTTACCATTACTGTCAAGTCTTAATATTGTAAGCTTAACACTTGTTTTTGGCTCGCCCTTCATGATTTTTATGGCATCGTCCATTTTATCAGCACTATATTCAACATCGTTTACCTTTATTATTTTATCTCCTGGTTTTAGTCCCGCCTTTTCAGCCGGAGTATCCTCTATTGGAGATACAACCATTATTCTGTTATCATCGCTAGGAGTTACATAAACACCTATTCCTACGTATGAGCCATGGGTTTGTTCCATTAAGGAATTATACTCTTTAGGTGTCATATATTCAGTATAAGGGTCTCCTAGTGCAGAAAGGAAGCCTTTTAATCCACCTTCTATCATTTTTTCTTCATCAACATCATATAAAAAGTTTTCTTTTGCATGATTAATTAGTTTTTCAAATTTACTATATTTTTTCTCATAAGATTTAAGAGCTTGATAGTCTTCATTTGAAATCAAAATTTTATTTCCAGATTTAACTAAAGCGTAATTGCCAAATGTATACGTGGCAAAAGAAGTTATCAGCATAGTGATAACTATTATTACAATTAATCTTTTTTTAGATACCATAATTATTCCTTTCTTTAAGACGATAAATTTAAAGTACAGATAATAATTTAT
>DCPV01000149.1:0-17853 GCA_002323775.1 Firmicutes bacterium UBA1535
ACTAAGCGAACCAATAGAAATAATAATCTCAGAAATATCAGGGGATAAAGTAAAAATTGCTATAAACGCTCCTAATGATGTTAGAATAATAAGAAAAGAGATAAAGGAAACCTCAGAATTTAATAAAAATGCAGTTGTTGATTTAAGCAAGGATAAATTAAAAGCATTAAAAGTAGGCTTAAAGAAAATGAAGTAAAATTCAGTAGGATTTATTATGCAAAAAATATTGTTTTAAATTAAAAAAATCCTTGACAGAATTACAATATTAATGTAAACTTGATAGGGTGACAGCGTGAATGAGGATTTGCGCACACAAGACGAGGGTTGTTAATAAAAAGCTACCAATGCCCCGGAAGCTTTTTTAACCATAGATTAAAAAAGGAAATTTATAGGAGGACCAAATATGAAAAGCTTCATTGCAAAACCTAATGAAGTAGAAAGAAAATGGTATGTAATAAATGCCGAGGGAAAAACATTAGGTAGATTATCAACAGAAGTTGCTACGCTTTTAAGAGGAAAGCATAAACCGACATATACACCACACGTTGACACAGGAGACCATGTTATAATAGTTAACTGTGAGAAAGTGGTTTTAACAGGAAAGAAATTAGACCAGAAGATGCACAGACATCACTCAGGTTATATGGGTGGAATGAAGGAAGTTCCTTACAGAAAATTCATGGCAGAAAGACCTGAGGAGGCTGTTTACCTTGCAGTAAAAGGAATGCTTCCACATAATAGATTAGGAAGACAAATGATCAAAAAACTTAGAACATACGCAGGACCTGAGCATGAAAACCAAGCTCAAAAACCTGAAGTATATGAGTTTTAATTTGGATGGGAGGAGAAATAGCTAATGAAAGCACAATACATCGGTACTGGTAGAAGAAAAAAAGCAATCGCTAGAGTTAGATTAGTTCCAGGAACTGGAAAAGTTACTATAAATAAAAGAGATATTGAAAATTATTTCAACTATGAAACATTAAGAACTATGTTAAGAGAGCCTCTTATGATTACTGATACTTTAAGTCAATATGACGTATTAGTAAATGTTCATGGTGGTGGATATACAGGTCAAGCTGGTGCTATCCGTCATGGAATATCAAGAGCTTTGTTACAAGCAGATGCAGAGCTAAGACCAATACTTAAAAAAGCAGGTTTCTTAACAAGAGACCCAAGAATGAAAGAAAGAAAGAAATACGGTCTTAAAAAAGCAAGAAAAGCATCACAATTCAGCAAGAGATAATAGTGTTTTGCAAGCAAAACACTGGTCTTTCTACGAAAGACTCTATGCAAATTTGTACATAAAGTACAAACTTATATTGCTTATACGAGCAGTTCCATAAACTGGAACTGCTCTAAATAATTTTAAAGCGTCTTTCTATGAAAGCCGCAGAAAAGTGTTTCCTTGGCACCCACTTTAAAAATCAAGAATTTTATTTTATATGTTATATCAATTATAATTTTTGTTAGTTTTATATTTGTAATTGATATTATAAGATAAATTTGGTGCTCCGGAGATTATTTTATAATAATAGTGAAGGAGTTTTTTTATGAAAAAAAACAGTGCAAAATTTATTACACAAACAGCAGTAGTTGCTGCTTTATATGTAGCTTTAACTTTAAGCTTTAGCTGGATGGCGTATGGAGCTATACAGTTTAGAATTGCGGAAATATTAGTTTTATTGGTGTTTATCGATAAAAAATATTTTCTTGGTTTAGTCCTTGGATGTGCTATTAGCAACGCATTTAGTCCGCTTGGAATGATAGATGTTCTTGTAGGAACATTTGCAACGATACTAGCTTTATTATTTATAATGTTTATTAGAAAAACAATGGGAGATAATAAAAAATCTTTAATAATAGCAAGCTTAGGTCCTGTTATATCAAATGCAGTATTTGTTGGTATACAGCTAACAATTCTTTTTAAAGAACTGCCATTTATAGTAAATGCTGCATATGTAGCATTTGGGGAGTTCGTAGTTGTAACAGTTGCAGGTGTAATAATATTTTCAAAAATTAAAAGTTTGTTAGAAAAAATTAGTAATTGACAGATTGGAAAAAAAAGCTTAAAATATAATATGGAGAATAAACAGCTTTATGCTGGTTATAATACAGAAAAGGAGGATGTACAGTATATGATTATAGCAAGTGATTTTAGAAATGGTGCTACGATGGTTTGGAATGATGGACTCTGGCAAATAGTAGATTTCCAGCATGTTAAACCGGGAAAGGGTGCAGCTTTTGTTAGAGCAACTATAAGAAATATTAAGACAGGTGCTACAAGGGTTGAAACATTTAATCCAACTGATAAATTTCCAAAGGCTCATATAGAAACTAAAGAAATGCAATATTTATATAATGATGGTGAACTATATTACTTTATGGATCTTGAATCTTATGAACAAATTCCACTTAACCATGATCAGGTTGAAGAAGCAATGAAGTACATAAAGGAAAATGAAAATGCAGTTATGAGGTTTTACGATGGAAAGCCTTTTGAGGTGCAAGCACCAAACTTTGTTGAACTTGTAGTTACTGAAACAGAGCCTGGATTTAACGGCAATACTGCAACAGGCGCTAATAAGCCTGCAACACTTGAAACTGGAGCTATTGTAACTGTTCCACTATTCGTAGAAATAGGAGACAAATTAAAAATAGACACAAGAACAGGAGAATACCTGTCAAGAGTTAAAGAGTAAAGAAAATAGCTCATAAAAAAATAAAATTATGGAGGTATAACATGGATTTTTTATTTGAAAAAATTGCTTACGCTAAAGGTTTGGCAGAAGGATTAGACATAAAAGAGGATACAAAAGAAGGAAAAATGTTCAAAGCTTTAATCGACATTATGGAAGAAATGGCTGAAAGCATGGAAGAAATAGTTGAAGAACAAGATGATGTAAATGAATATTTAGATTTATTAGATGAAGATTTATCAGTAGTTGAAGAAGAAATTTTCGGAGACTTAGATGAAGATGAATTTGATGAAGATGATTTTGACTTCGATGATGACTTTGAATTTGACGAAGATGATGATCACGAATGCCAATGTGGCTGTGAACATGAACATGATTGTCACGACCAAGAAGATTAAAAAGTGACGTAAACGTCACTCTATTAAAGAACCTACGGTTCTTAAACAATGCGACTTCACTCTGTGAAAGCATAACTTTATAGAGTAATAGGAAATCTCAATTTTTGTATAAAAATTGAGATTTTTTTATGTAACAAAAAATTTTTAATTTTTTTGTTTAGCCACTTAAATTTGACAAATTATTCATATGACTTGTTTTATAATACTAAAAGTGAAACTAATTATGCTAATTACTAAGGTATTAGTATCGTACAAGGGGTTAAAATTGGAATACTATATAGAATTTATTATATTTCAAGAATTTGTTGTTGATTTTATATTACTTTATATAACAGGTTCATTGTTTTATAAAAAGATAAATTTCAAAAGAATAATATCAGCGTCTATTGTGGGAATGGTATATAGCTTAGCGGTATATCTTATGGATAGAGAATTTTTAAGTAATTATATTGTAAAATTTTTAGTATCTGTACTTATGCTTACAATAGCTCATTCTCCTAAAGGCTTTTTAGGATATGTCAAATTTATATTATGCTTTTATACATTATCAGTATTAATCATGGGAATAATAGTGTTATCATACTATTTTTTCAGTAGCAGATTGACTATAATTCTATTGTTTATAGCTATATTTATAGCATACTGGATATTTAAGCTGCTGCTTTACGAGATAAGAAAAGATAAGTCTGATAAAAATTACTTTAGGGATATAGTTATATGTCTTGATGGAAATAGTGTAGAGCTTGTAGGATTTATTGATACCGGCAATGAAATGCTGGATGCACTTAGCAAGCGGCCTGTTATAATTGTAGATATAAATTATATAAAGGATTTATTTAGATCAGATGTTTTTTATGAAATAAAAAAGGCATATGAAAATAGCAGTGATTATTTGATTGATTTGATGTTTAGAAAATTACATAACTATAATTTTCGTTTGTTAAAATACAAAACGATAAATAGTGCTGATGAATACATGATTGGGGTGATTCCGAGCAAAACAATTGTAAAATACAAAGGAAATGAACGATGTGTTGATTGTATCATCGGTATATATCCGAAAGCTTTGAGTGATGAAAATAAATTTCAAGCTTTACTCTATAAAAAAATACTTGATTGGGAAGGTGGAAGTGTTGATGCAGATGAATATTATTAGAAAATGGTACATAAGATTATATACTATATTAATAAAAAAACTAAGGCTTAGGAGAAAAGTATTTTATATAGGAGGAAGCGATTCCCTTCCTCCACCATTGACAGCAGAAGAAGAAAAGGATTACTTATCACAAAAGGCTGATAATCCATCGGCTAAGTCAAAATTGATTGAGCATAATTTGAGATTAGTTGTGTACATAGCAAAAAAATTCGAATCATCCGGCATAAATGTAGAGGATCTTATATCCATAGGCACAATAGGGCTTATAAAGGCCGTAAACACGTTTAAAATCGAGAGAAATATAAAGCTGGCTACATATGCCTCAAAGTGCATAGAAAATGAAATTTTGATGTATTTAAGGCGAATTTGCAAAATGAAATCTGAGATATCACTTGACGAGCCTCTAAATATTGACTGGGACGGAAATGAATTGCTGCTTTCAGATATTTTGGGTACAGAGGAGGATATTATATTTAAGGATATGGAAAGTGAAGTAGACTTAAATTTATTAGATGATTCTATCAAGAAGCTTAATAAAAGAGAATTTACAATTATGAAGCTAAGATTTGGACTTATGGGAAGCAAGAGCTTTACACAAAAGGAAGTTGCTGATATGCTTGGTATTTCACAATCGTATATATCAAGGCTTGAGAAAAAAATATTAAAAAGGCTTAAAAAAGAGATTAGCAAGGCTGTATAAGATTTTGCTAGATTTATTAGGAGAATTAAGGCTTGTTCAATGTATAAAAGCATTTTATAGGGCAATAATTAACATGGGGGATAATTTAATTTAAAGGGGTAAAACAATGATTATAAACAAAGTAGAAATTTGTGGCATCAATACATCACAATTGCCTAAAATTAAATCTTCTGATATGAGAGATATGATCAGAAAAATACAAGAGGGCGACACGGCAGTAAGAGATGAATTTATATTCGGTAATTTAAGACTTGTTTTGAGTGTAATTCAAAGGTTTAACTCCAGAAATGAGCCTGTTGACGATTTGTTTCAAATTGGATGTGTAGGACTGATAAAAGCAATAGATAATTTTGACCTTTCATTGGATGTAAAATTTTCTACCTATGCAGTTCCCATGATAATAGGCGAGATTAGAAGATATCTAAGAGATAATAATTCTATTAGAGTTAGTAGATCTATGAAGGATACTGCATATAAGGCGCTTCAAGTTAGAGAAAGACTGACCTTGCTTAAATCCTGCGAGCCAACGATAGAAGAAATAGCTAAGGAATTAAATATAGATAAGGAAGATGTAATCTTTGCACTTGAATCTATACAAGAGCCTGTTTCTTTGTTTGAGCCAATATACAATGATGGTGGGGATGCCTTGTATATTTTCGACCAGATAAAGGATGAAAAAAATTTAGATGACAAATGGGTTGAAAAAATGACATTGGAAGAAAGCATAAATGAGCTGACAGAACGTGAAAAGCAGATTGTGGATATGAGATTTTATAAAGGAAAAACTCAGATGGAGGTAGCTGATGAAATTGGAATATCTCAGGCACAGGTTTCAAGACTAGAAAAATCAGCACTTTCGCAAATTAGAAAGAGATTTTAAATAAATTGAAATTTATTAATGGGAGGAATGTGAATTAAATGATTAGCTATTTGGAATTAATTGACAAGGATATAATTAATGTAAAGAATGGCGAAAACATAGGAAGATTTTCAGATATTGAAATTGATATAAAAAAAGGAAAAGTAACAGCATTGTATATAGAAGATAAAAATACTAAACTATTTAGCTTTTTTAATAAAGCAAAATCAATGGTAATTAATTGGGAAGAAATAGTAAAGATAGGCCTAGATGTCATAGTTGTAAATTATGAAAGCGACAATGTACGGATAGCTAAAGAAATAGCAAATGGAAATTGACACTTAAAAAAGAAATTTTGTTTTCAAAATTTCTTTTTTAATTATAAAGCTTTTTATTTGATTTTATGGTATAATTATAATAGTTGTTTTTATAATTAATGCAGGAGAAATTAATGGAAAAAATAATATCTAAGAAAATAAAAAAAATAATTATTAATTCTGATAAAAATGCTATAAATGATGACATCAAATATATTAACAATATTAAAAGCAGCTTATATTTTTTTGCAAAGATTATATATACAAATAAATTTATAAATAAATTAGATATAAAAAAAATTTCTGAAAATTATACAGAAAATATGAAACTTTTCGACAAAAAATCAGTCTTATTATTTAAGGGCTATGATGAATTTGAATTTTCTGATAAGAGCTATGAAATAAAAATATTAGAAATGCTGGCTGAACTAGAGGAAAGCATTGATATAAACAGCTTAAATATATCTGCTCTATACGAAAACCTCGTATCAGATACGGAAAGAAAAATATTAGGACAAGTGTATACACCAGAAACGATAATAGACGAGATGCTTGATTTAGTTTTTAAGGATAGGCAAATAAATGGTGAATTAAAAATTTTAGACCCCTCCTGTGGCGGCGGATATTTTTTATTGAGAGCATATAGAAGAATAAAAGAAAAGCTATCACTTGAAAAGCATATATTAGAAAATATGATTTATGGTGTAGATATAGATAAATTTTCATGCTTTTTAACAAAAGCGAGCTTGTGCTTTGAATCAAATATACCAGATATAAAGTTTAATATTTTTCATAAAGATTTTCTAATGGATTTTAATCCTGATTATAAATTTGATATTATAATTGGAAATCCACCATATATAGGACATAAAAACATAGGAAAGCAGTATAGGGAAAGCCTAAAAAGTAAATATACAGAAGTCTTTTATGATAAATCTGATATTTCATATTGCTTTTTCAAGGCTAGCCATCTATTGCTAAATCAAAATGGAAAAATATGCTTTATAACCTCAAGATACTTTTTAGAAGCAAAATATGCTGACAGACTGAGATATTATATTATAAATAATATAAATATATTAAAAATACTTGATTATAACGGATATAAGGTTTTTAAAAATGTAAATGTAAGCCCTATGATAATTCTTATGGAAAATATAACAGATAATTCCAAAATTATTGAGATTAAGAAGTATAATAATCGAGGTGCTTTCATATCCTTTAATGTTGAGAAAACTGAGCTTGATAAAAACGGTTGGGTTTTGCTGAGCCCTGAAGAAAAACAAGTTTACGAAAAAATTATATCAAAATGTAATTTTAAAATCCAAGATATTGGGTATATAAAACAAGGAATAATAACCGGATATGACGAAGCTTTTATTGTAAAAGAGGAAGATATTATAAAAAATAAGCTTGAAAAAAATCTTCTTAGAAAATGGATTAAAAACAGTAACATAAGCGATAAGGGAGTCAATTTTGAAGGATTATATATTTTATATACGAATTTGATTGATGATGAAAAAAATTATCCGAATACTATAGAATATTTGAAGAAATACAAGGACAGATTGATTAGCAGGAGAGAATGTAAGACAGGTGTTAGAAAATGGTACGAGCTTCAATGGGGAAGAAATTTAAGCTTATTTGAAGACAATAAAATTATTTTTCCTTACAAAGCTAAAAATAATAATTTTTACTATGATAACAATAAATTTTTATGCAGTGCTGATATATATTCTCTTGTTGTAGACGAAGATAAGGTAACATATAACTATATTGTAAATTATTTGAATTCAAGTATATTTGAGTTTATATTCAAATGTAATGCTAAAAAGGTTGGAGAAAAGCTATATGAATATTATCCGAATAAATTAGAAAATATGCAGATATTTATTCCTCCAAATAAAAATGATAAAATTTTCTTAAAAAGTAATAAAAAATATATTGAAAATTATCTCGAAAAGGTGTTTAATATATCCTTGGAAGATAAATTTTTAATAAATCATTACATAAATTAAAGGTGAGCTATAATGAAAAAGATTTTTGCACTTATTTTAATACTAATTTTATTATTTACTCAAACTGCTTTTGCTGAAATATATTATAATGATGTATTTGTTCATTGGAGCAGAAATGATGTAAATTACGCTACAAATGTGTTGGGCGTTTTCAAGGGCTATTCTGACATGAGCTTTAAACCGGATGGGAACATATCAAGAAGTGAGTTTATCACAATATTGGTTCGTACTGGATATAAGCTAGGTGTTATAGAGGAGATTTATGATAGTTCTATGAAATATGCTGATATGAGCATAGACCACTGGTCCTATACATTTGTTATATCATTTTATGAATACATGGAAAAAAACTTTAAAAATTACAGGTTTGAAGATGTATTTAGAGGCTCTAATTTTGAGCCTAACAAAGCTATAACAAGAGAGGAAGCAATAGCACTTACAGCAGTTTTGTGTAGAAATTCGATATATGACAATGAACTTGAATTTTTAGATATAGATAAAAACTATAAGTTTTATGATGAAGTTAAAACCTTGTATAACAGTGGCATTGTAACGGGATATGATGGAAACGTATTGAATCTTTACAATAATATCAGCAGAGGAGAGTCTGCTGCGTTGATTAGAAGAATTTATGATAATATTAAAGAAAGCTTTGGCAATAATTTAATAAGTCTTAAGTATATGCCGGTAAAAGGAGAAGACATCTTATCATTATTCGGAAATTATAACATGAACACAAAAGATGAGCAGGAAAAAAGATATATTAAAGCTAAAAACACTCTTGAACAAATAGAATTTAGTGGTTATATATTTCCTGAAGAAAAGCATCTGTATGATTCAGACCCTATAGGAACATTAAAGTCTTTAAAATCAGCAGGATTTCCAAATAGATCAGGAGTAAATTTTTACTTGCTGAAATATGGAAAACTTTCAAATAAAGAAAACATGGCTTTAGCTAATGACATACTTAATGACCTGGTTGGCAGAAAGGATCTAAATGATGCAGACAAAATGCAGTTATTCAATCAAATAAGCAAGTATAATACGACAGAAACCTTATATATGACTGCTCTTAAAAAATGGCATGAAAGTACAACAAATGATAATGTAAAGTTCAATATTAAGGTTTTTAGATATTCATATTATATAAAGAATGGCAATAAAAATTTTGTCAGAGCAATGATTTATGAGGATTTGAAATCAGGGACTGATTTTAATAAAATTACAGCTATAACATGGGATATTAATGAAACTCTTAGCTTTGACTTTTTGGATATGTCTCAAGTAAAAATGTATTTTAATGTATACAATACTTTAGACTATAATCCTTTAACTTACAACCCGAATAATTCGAAAGTTAGTATTCTTAAAAATATAGTTATAGTTGATGAAAATGAAGCTGTAGATTTATCACAAATTAAAAGTGAAGATTTATATTACAGATATTCACTTAACAAGGCATATATCCTAAAATATGTAGGAGAAAAAGAAAGAGCCTTCGCAGACATGATGAATGACTACAAAATAGTAAAGAGTATGAACATGTACAAGGTAAAAAAACTTGATATTGATAGTAATTATAATTCAATTTTGAAGTATTTTAAAAAGTAATTTTAATAATAGTATAAAAGCAGAAACGTCCTCTAAATGGAAGATGATTCTGCTTTTTTATATTTATATAATGAGATATTGTTTTAAATATATAAATTATTTAAAATCATAAAAAAATTTTTCAGCAACAGCAAAGGCTACCGCATAGTCTTTTTCATGAGATATGGTAATATTGATTTTATCTATACCCTTATCTCTTGAAATTTCTAAGGCTTTGTTATGTAAAAATATTTCTGGTTTATCAAATTCATCTTTTATTATCTCTATGTCAGTTATATTAAAACCAGATATGCCTGTTCCTAAAGCCTTAGATACAGCCTCTTTAGCGGCGAATAATCCAGCAGCTGTCTGGGGATTGTAATGCCTTCTGCTTAAATAATCCTGTTCCTCTTGTGTGTAAATTTTATTTACAAAATTTTGATTTTCAATATTTTTTTCTATCCTATTAACCTGTACTATATCAATTCCTATACCAAATATCATGTTGAACTCCTTTGAAAAAAATTATCACTTACAAATTTTTATACTTGAATTATATAACATATGGTGTTAAAATAAAATAAAAATTTTTACAAATTCTAATCACTATACAAAATATGTTTCCAATATTTGTATGAAATTAGCATTACAAAACTTTTAAATACAAGGAGATTTATATGCAAACAAATGTTACTCTAATAACACACCCATTAATTCAACACAAAATTTCAATTTTAAGAGATAAAAATACTACTTCCAAGGATTTCAGAGAATTAACAAGAGAAATAGCAATGCTTATGGCTTATGAAGTTACAAGAAACTTACCCTTACAGGATAAACAAATAGAAACACCTCTATCGCCAATGACTGGTAAAGAGTTATCCGGATATGATTTAGCAATAGTTCCTATTCTTAGAGCAGGACTTGGCTTAGTAGACGGAATATTAGATTTGATACCAAATGCAAAAGTAGGTCATATCGGACTTTATAGAAATGAAGAAACCTTAGAGCCTGTTGAATATTACTGCAAGCTTCCAAAGGATATACAAAATAGAGTTGTAATTATAACAGAGCCAATGCTTGCAACAGGCGGTTCAATGATAGATGCTGTTAATTTACTTAAAAAGCATGGAGCAAAAAATATAAAATCAATGCACCTTGTATGTTCAGAAATAGGAATAAAAAGATTGACAGAGGCTCACCCGGATATAGAAATCTATACACCGGTTATTGATAAATCACTAAATGAGAATGGATATATAGTTCCGGGACTAGGAGATGCCGGAGACAGACTGTTTGGAACTAAATAAAAAATTGTAAAATTAATATAACACAGATTTTATATTTAAAATAAAAGCTGTGTTATATTTTATCTACGATAAATTAAAAATTATTATACAGTTTCAGGATCTTCGAATTTTTCGCCAAAAGTATCTACTGTTACCTTTTTAATTCTTACTTCTTCCTTAGGTCTGTCCATTTGGTCAGTCTTAGAACTTGCTATCCTATCTACTACGTTCATTCCATCTATAATCTTTCCAAAAGCAGCATATTGTCCGTCAAGATGAGGTGAATTTCTGTGCATTATAAAGAATTGTGAACCTGCTGAATTAGGATTCATTGATCTAGCCATTGATAAAACACCATCTGTATGCTTTAAATCATTTTTAAAGCCATTCATGGCAAATTCGCCTTTTATGCTGTAGCCAGGGCCTCCCATTCCTGTTCCATCAGGGCAGCCTCCTTGTATCATAAATCCCTTTATTACTCTATGAAAGATTTTTCCATCATAGAAGCCCTTATTTATCAGAGATATGAAATTTCTAACTGTATTGCCTGCTATCTCAGGATAAAGCTCTGCTTTCATTATATCTCCATTTTCTAATTCAAATGTTACTATTGGTAGTGTCATATTTCCTCCTTATATTTCCAAACGCTATTTAAGCATCAATATTAATACTTTAACTTATAATTAAAAAAATTTCAATAGAAATATTTTTTCTTAAAAAGATTTAACAATATTTAAAATATAGCATTATAATAGTTAGATATAAAAAATGACTGGGGCTTACTAAAAAAAACTCCAAACTAAATTATATTACAAAAATCTATAAATATTCGATATTTCTTTCAAGCTTAGTAACAAGATTTTTACATACGAATATATTAAAAGTAACTTAATTTAATAGGAGGTAATTTTGCATGACATGCTTAAACAATAATAACAACAATAGTAATTTAAGCAATAACAATAACAATAGCAATGTCAGTCCCAGAACGAACATTATTAGAGAAAAATGCTGTATAGGTCAGACAGGATGCTCTTGGAGTGGAAATTTAGATGATGTGGTACTTGAGCCAGTTTATGTACAAAAAATATATGATGCAGCTTTATTTAATTTACAAGGAATTTCTTTTGCTCATGACCTAGCTTTTTCTCCTAGACTTCCAGCAGGCTCAACTGTTGTAGGAATAAACTTTATTAACATTACAAAATTCTTCGATCCAACGAACAGTGCTTCACCAGATAATTTTAGAATAAAACCTGAAACTGTTCTTCAAGGAGCTCAATTTGTTCAATGCGACGGACAGGACGAAAAAGTAGTTGGACCAGACGGAAAATGCTCACAAAAGATTATATATATAGATACATCGTGCTGTGATGCTCTTGGTAGAGGAACTCCAGTATTTGGAAGTCAAAATATAACAATTCAGGGATTAGTAAGAATTGATATGGAAGTTAGATATACTGATGAGAATTCAAGCAGCTCTTGCCCTCTAACTCAAGTTTTGACAGCATTCTTCCCAATCAAAGCACCAGGAAATGGCGGAGACTTAGTATTGACTAACTTCTTCGAGCTTTGCGTTCCATCTGTATTTGAAGGAGCATTCTTCCCAAGATTTGCTGAGATATGCAACGCATTATTTACAGGAAGATTGATGACAAACAATCTTATAAGAGACGTTTTCGTAACTGAAAATGGAACTGTAAGGGCTAATATTATAATTTCAATCTGTGTAAGCTGTGAAAAGAAAATTCTAGTACCTGCACAATTGTGTGTACTTTCTACAGGATTTACTCAGCTATCACCAGAAACTGGAGCTATTTGCCCTACATTCCCATCATTATTCCCTAGACAAATTGATGAAAATTCAATTGAAAGCGAAGGCGGTAATAACGGAAACAATTCAAATTCAGGAAATAGACGAGGCTGTTGCTCATAATATTTTTATTATATCAACCCTCATTAAGTATGACATAATTAATAAATGCTATAAAAAAAAGCTATTGAAATTTCTCAATAGCTTTTTTATTGTTACCAACAATAAATCTTCTAATTAGATTTATTGCTTAGCTTATAAATAAAATATCTGAATTTGTCTAAAGAATTACCTAACTGATCTTTTAGAACCTTATGGTATTCTTCAAACTTTTGTATTTCTTCATTACTTGGGATTTTGTCCCCATACTTATTCCTTACATATATATCTGTTATTTCCCTTAACTGGATGAACTTATGACCAAGCTTATCGGTATATTCATGCAGGGTTTCACTAGGTTTTTTTGGATACTCTAAATAGCCAATTAATTGTAGTATTTCTTCATAAAGAATAATCACTTTTTTATTAGCAGGCAATGATTTCATGGTCAGTATCTTTTTTATGTATTGTATTACAGCAAAGCAGATAAAGACCATTAGCGTAAGAAGTACTATAACCAAAAATCTTCTGTTATTTGAATTTTCCCTTGTTAAATCTTCAGTATTAGAATCATCATTTGATTCTTGTGAATTTGTAGTGGGTTTTTCATTATCTAATTCGTTATTTAATTCATTTTCCCAAATTTCCTCATCTACATTATCATCTACATTATCATCTGCATTATCATCTTCATTATCATTTGCATTATAATTTGCATATACGTTGTCTGTCCTATATGCTGGAGTAGGTTCAAAAGTTATCCAGCCCACAGGCTCGATATAGGCTTCTACCCATGCATGGGCATTGCTTTGCTTTACTTCATAAGATCCACCATTTCTACTTCCATGAGCAATATACCCTTCAACATATCTACTTGGAATTCCTTCTAAACGTAAAAATATAGCCATTGCTGTTGCGTAGTAGGTGCAGTATCCTGCTCGCTCCTCGAACAAGAAATAATCTATAAACTCTTTTCCTTCAGGAATAATCGAAGTGTCTAATTTGTAGGCATAATTATTTAGAAAAAAAGATTCAAAAGCTTTTGCCTTCTCATAATTTCCTTCTACTCCGTGTATTATACTATCTTTAAGGTCTAAAGTACGCTGTGTTATCCTATCCATTGGAACTTGCAGGTAATCCTCTATATTTTCCAGATCCTCATAAGAATTATTTATATCCATATTCAATGCTTCATAGTAAGTAGGAATTTGAAGTACTGTCAAAGTATAAGTTTCACCCGTATAGATGCCTTCAGGGACTTCCATTATATGATCTTTGTTTAAGCTAATTTGATCTTTACCTTCTATATTGACGGCTATTGTCATTAATGGACTGAACAATGTTTTAGAAGAGTAGTTTTCAAATTGAACTCTTATATTTCTTGTTTTATAATGTTCCGCTTCATATGTATTTTTATAATTAAACAGTTCATCTGAATTATATTCAACCATACTGTTTTCGGAAATTTCCCACATATTTCCATCATAGATATGTCTCACTGTACCTCTCAGATAAACAGGCTTACCTGCTTTCACATTCATAATAAGGCTAGTATCCGGTGAAATAGGGCCTCCTAGTCTTGAAGAATCAATTTGAAACCCTGTATTTGCAAAGTTAAAATTTAAAGCCTGATTTCCACTAACATTCTTATACCCATAATGGAAGATTTGTATATTGGGCATAATGGAATTAATTTGGCTTTCCATCCATGGCCAGTACAAATAGTTGTCGCTCTTAGGTAGGAGCAATGCTATTATTATAATTAAAAAGCTATAAATTAGATTAGTTTTTTTCCATAACGGAAGTATATTAAAATAATCTTGCTTTGATGTTTCATTGCTTAAATGTATTTCTCTGTTAAAATTTGAATAACCATTGAGTAAAAGAAAATAGAATAAAAACATAATTAAAGAAAAATATGCGTTATTTATATCTAAATACCAATAGTATATAAGTAGTGGAATATATATAGGTAACAGAACCCATAAACTTCGCTTCAGTTTGAAAATAACAAAGGAAGTAAAAATTGAATACACAGATATAATTAGAATCCAATAAGGAAGTATATTCTCTTTTAAAATCACCTTGCCCATAAACATATTACTATAGATATTTTCTAACAACAATACAAATCTTTCCAAACATAGCTGAATATATGTTGCAAATTCAACGTTTACAAATCTTCCTATTGTTAATCCGATTATTAAAATAATAAAAGGAAGGAATAGGAATGATATTTTACGAACAATAAGCTTAGCATATATTGTTACAGCAAGTGCAATAAGTAGTTGTGTACCCAAAGTCAGTTCAAGCTGCATTATATTACCTGCAAGAGAAGCTAATGAAAAAACAAATATAAAATATATTAAATTTATTGTTTTGTTTTTATGAAAGGTGAATCTATTCATATTTATGCTCCAATATATCCTTTATATCTGCATCGTAATCAACATGATAGATAGATATATTTTCCTTTATCAAATTTTGTAGTATATTAACATCAGAAAATCCCGTATTATTTTTTTTATCTTCCACTAAAATAAAAGTGGCAGATGTATTTTTATTTAATAAATCCATAGCTGCAGTGCCTACTTCTTTATTAAAATTGGGAGTAATAATAACAACATTTGAGTATTCGCTTATATCGACCATATTATTAAGTAATAAATCTTGAAACATTTTTTTGCCATTAGCTTTTAATTTAGCTAAGCTATCTAAAACTATTTTTAAATCATCTATTTCCTTGCTGTGAATTTCCACTGTTTTATCATGTTCCTGATAAAACAGCGTAAAGTCTATACTGTTATTTAAATAATAATCCATAATGCTTACTGCAATTTCTACTGACTTGTCTTCTAAACGTTCTTCAATATCCTCCTTGTAGGAAAATATACTATTATCTATAAAAATAAACTCCTTGAAACCACCAATGTCATCATAGACCTTAACCATAGGCCGTGAATTTTTTGCTGCTAATTTCCAGTGTATAGATTTTAGTTTATCTCCCTGTACATATTCTCTAATAGTGTTTATACTAGATGTATCTTCAGACTTCCTGTATGGAGATGGAAATCTTCCTTCATAACTAATGAAATTATTTTTCAACGAAGATAAGCATATGACCTTTGGATATACCAAGAGGAATTCGTCACTACTTATATTCTTTTTTAACTTAAAAATTTTAAAAATATCTTGAACTGTAACTTCGATTTCACCAATGTTATAATATCCTCTTTTGGGGAGGTTTATAGTTGTAGAATATTCATAAATCTTTCTTCCTAAAAGAGAGCTTACAATTCTTGATTTATTGCTGCTAATATTATGCTTTAATTTATTTTCTATAACTAAGTAAGGAATTAAAAAAGGTGTTCTGTTTTGGATTTTATAATATACAGTTATTGCATTATCTTTATAAAAGACTTCTTTTGGAATTGATATTTTACCATTTAGACCTATTACTGTAATCAAGGAATGAATAAAGGGAATTAACACAGACAGTAAAAAGGTATAAAACAATAAATAGAAAAGTTTCCCACCTATGAATACAACGAACACTAAAAGTAAGGAAAGCAATAAAAGGATTCCCCTTGTACTCATTTATTTCACCGGAACCTTTACACGGTTTAGAACTTCTTGTAGGATTTCTTGTATAGACTTCTTTTCTATCCTTGCCTCTGAAGATAATTTCAGACGATGATTAAAAACAGGAAAAATCATATCCTTGACATCATCAGGGATTACATAATCTCTTTCATATAGATAGGCTCTGGCTTTTGAAACCTTTAATAAGTCAATTGAAGCTCTGGGACTTGCGCCTAATTTTAAATCCTTACAATTTCTTGTTTCATTTGATATATCGACAATATAGTTTAAGATATCCTCATGAACTAAAAGTTTGTCTGACTCAGTCTGCATGGCATGTATATCTGCTTCTGTTGCTACAGGATGAATACCATTTGTGCTTTTAATTATTTCATTATTTTTTAATATAGCTACTTCATGGTTTTTATCTGGATAACCTAAGGATATTTTCATTAAAAAGCGATCAAGCTGTGCTTCTGGCAGAGGGAATGTTCCTTGATATTCCAATGGATTTTGAGTTGCTAGTACCATGAAGGGCTTATCTAAAATATAATGGTTATCTTCAGTTGATACTTCACCTTCCTCCATAGCTTGAAGAAGGCTGGATTGGGTCTTGGGAGATGTTCGGTTTATTTCATCCGCTAAAAATATCTGATTAAAGATAGGTCCCTTTTTAAAATGAAAGCTACCGCTGTCTTTATTAAATACATTTATTCCAATTATGTCAGAAGGCATAAGATCTGGCGTAAACTGCACTCTTTTATATGAAAGGTCAATGCTTTTCGCAAGTGCTTTTACTAAGGTAGTCTTACCTACACCGGGGATGTCTTCTATTAGCAAGTGCCCTTTTGCTAATAGAGTGATCAGTACTAATTCTAAGGTTTTCTCTTTTCCAATTATAACTTTATTTAAGTTTTCCAATATTTTCAAAGCTGCTTTGTTTGACATGTTTCCTCCTCTGTTATACAACATGGCATATAAATATACCAATCTTCTATATAAATCTTAAGTAATTACTATTATAGCAAATCGGATATTCTAAAGCAATGGTATATATTATATTAAGGGAAATTTTTGGCAAAAAAAGTTTTAAATTAATATAATTTTTTAAAAGCATATCAAGAGAGGGCCTCATGAGAAAATTATTACTAATTATATTTATAATTTTTTTATTTTTGACCTGATGTAGCAATGTACAAAAAGAATATATCACACCTAATAGTTACTATGTTGAATTATTAGTGCAATTACAGTAAAATAATATTAGAAAATACAGGCATTTGTCGCCTGTATTTTTATATTGTGTGTACTGTCTACAGGATTTACTCAGCTA
>DCPV01000149.1:18108-25092 GCA_002323775.1 Firmicutes bacterium UBA1535
CATAATTAATAAATGCTATAAGAAAAAGCTATTGAAATTTCTCAATAGCTTTTTTTATGTATTTCAATATAAATTTTATTTTTCATTTCTATCATAAAAATATTTTAAATTAATATAATTTTGTAAAAGCATTTCAATGGAGGGCATCATGAGAAAATTATTGCTGAGTGTATTTATAATTTTTTTATTTTTAAGTGGCTGTAGTTATCTAAAAACAGAATATATTACACCAAAGAGGTACTACGCTGAGATTTCAATTAGCACACATCATAATTCAAATAATCAAGAAATCAAATATAACTTGAAAATACTGCAAAAGGATGATGAATATAAAATAATAATAAGCCATAATAATGTAAATTTTTTTATTCAATTTAATGATGGAAAATGTACACTGGTAAATGATAAATTCCCCGATAGTAAGATAGTAACGACAATACCTTCTCTTGAAAAGCTGTATAAAGAGATAAATCTTGATAAATTCAACGGTTTAAAGAGCGTAAATTCTAATACTGTAGAAGCTTATGACTCTGATTACAAATATGTTTTGCAGTATGATAAAAAAAATTTCGCTCCGCAAAAATTAAGCATTTATAAAAATAATTTAATTATTAAAACTTTTGAGTATAAAAATGTTGAATTATACAAACACTAATTAAAAATTTGGAAAGGAGTAAAATTATTTTTTGATTGAGATTAGTATAATTATACCCATGGATATATTACACAAGAATTCCGTCTCCTGTTTACAAGAGCGGCGATAGATTGCATATGGGTTCGGTACTCATTTTTTCATTATTTGTAATTTATTCTAATGTTTTTAATATTAAGTTATCTTTTTCAGATTAATACATAATTTACTATTATATTTTTTGAAAGAAATATGCTATAATATCAGTATCTTTAAGAAAAGCTAAAGCTTGGATATAGTGAAACGTTTTAAATTGATAAATAAAGGTATTGTAACATTTAATAGTTGTGAGGTGGATAACTTGGCTGAAAATAAGAAAATATTAATATCAATTCCAGAAAATTTATTGAAAGAATTAGATATAGCTTCTAAGAATGACAATACAAATAGAAGTGACTTTATCAGAAAATCTATTAAATTCTATTTGATTGAAAAAAGAAAGATAGAAATTAGAGAAAAAATGAGAGCCGGTTACTTGGAAATGAGCAACATTAATAAGATCATCACTGAGGAGTATTCAGAAGGAGATTATGAAGACTTTTTGAGTTATGAAACAAAATTATTGGGAAGTGAATAGTTTGATTGTAAAAAGGGGAGATGTATACTATGCCGATCTAAGTCCAGTTATTGGTTCAGAACAAGGGGGAATTAGACCGGTACTAATTATACAGAATAATATTGGAAATAAATATAGTCCTACAGTAATAGTTTCAGCCATTACATCTCAGATTAATAAAGCTAAGCTACCTACACATATTGAAATAAGTTCTCAAGATTTTAGTCTACCTAAAGATTCTGTTGTTCTGTTAGAACAAATAAGAACTATAGATAAAAAAAGATTAAAGGAAAAAATAGGTAAATTTGATATAAAACTGATGTCAGAGGTTGATGACTGCCTGAAAATTAGTTTAGGCTTGATTGATTTTTAATTACATATTAGGATTAAAACAATATAACCTTATAAATTTCTTTTATATAAAAGAATGTTTATAAGGTTATATTACTTTTAGAGCTTTATAGAGATTTGTCTAAGACAAATCTCTATTTGCTAAAAGTGTTCTAACATCACCGATTAAATATAACGAGCCAACACAGGCTATAATTTCATCTTTATCAGCATTTTTTATGATAGGTAGAATTTCTTCATAATTATTCAATGCTTTGGCTTTAGTAGATGAGTTTTTATCGTTGATAAGCTTTGCTAAGTCATCAGAGGCTATTGCTCTTGGATTATTTGGAGTTAAGGTGTAAATTTCCTTTGATATGTCGGTGAGGTAATCTATAAGCATCTCAGGATGCTTATCCTTTAACATTCCATAGAATAATATTATTTTTTTGTCTCCAAAATACTTCCTTACAGCTTTTGAAAAATATTCAATTCCGTTTATGTTGTGACCACCATCTAGTATTATTACAGGATTTTTGTGAATTATCTCAAAACGTCCTGCAAATTTACAGCTTGATAAGCCTTTCTTTATACTGCTTTCAGTTATATTAAAGCCTTTTTCTTTAAGAATTTCTAAGACTTTTAATACTGTTAGGCAGTTGTAAATCTGATGCTCACCTAAAAGATTAATTTTAAAATCGTCTAAATTGAAAACTGATTTATCTGAGTAATTTAATATTTGCTCATCTATATCTGCTCTAACTAAGGAAATATTGTCCTTGTTAGTTAAATGCACCTTAGAATTTTTTAGCTTTGCTTGCTCACAAATTACATCCACTATATTTTTTTCTTGTGGATAAACTACAACATCGCTGTTTTCCTTTATTATCCCTGCTTTTTCAAAAGCTATTTTTTCAAGAGTATCGCCTAAATATTCTGTATGGTCATAGCTTATTGATGTAATGACAGAAATTAGAGATTTACTCACAGCATTTGTAGCGTCAAATCTTCCCCCTAGTCCTACCTCTAAAACTAAAAAATCAATATTTTGTTCTTCAAAATATTTAAAGCCAATTGCAGTTACTATTTCAAACTCTGTAGGGTGATTATAGCCCTCTTTAAGCATTATATCGACCTTTTCTTTGACAAGAGCTGTTATTCTTCCAAGAGAAGCCTTATCTATATGCTCCTTATTTATCTGTATTCTTTCAGTGAATTCCTGTAGATATGGACTTATAAACAGCCCTACCTTATAATCACTTGCCATCAATACATCATGAATCATATTGCTTGTAGAGCCCTTGCCATTAGTCCCAGCAATATGTATTATTTTATATTTATCCTGTGGATTGCCTAGAAGCTCTGTCAGTTTTTTTATATTTTCAAGCCCAAGCTTTGAGCCGAACTTATAAGTATCACTTATATATTTTAACGCCTCATCGTAATTCATTTTAATGCCTCCTAAGTTGAAATTTCGCATATTTTTATATCGAAATTAATAATACTATAATAGACCATAAACGATAGATTTGCAAACATTTTTTATTAAATTTATCATAATATTAGTATTTGTAATAACAGGTATAAAAAATAAAAATTAACCAAAAAATTCTTCTTGCAAAGTACTTTAAACTATGATATTCTTATAAAAGAATTTAATAGTTTTAGGTGTTATAATACTAATGTCAAATTAAAGTCTTTTCAAATACTGAACTAACTATATTTGAAATTAGTGTTAAACATAACAGGGAAAATGGTAAAAGCCATTGCAGCCCCCGCTACTGTGAGTGAGTACAAATTTTACAAAACCACTATTTTAAGTATTTTTAAATGGGAAGGGTAAAATGAGGTTGATGCACGAGCCAGGAGACCTACCTAAAATAAGTTCTAACTTTCGGTGGGAAAGTGTAATTATATTTAATTAGCATGTTTATCCTAACCGAGTGGTTGGGATATTTTATTTTATAATTGAGGAGGAAATTTGATGTTTAAATCAAAAAAATTATTAAGTTTATTACTTGTTGTATTGATGATTTTTTCATTTGCAGCATGCAATAAGAACAAGCCAAATACCCCGGTATCTGGTAACGAGGGTGAAAAAGAAGGCAACGAAAACAATAATTCAGAAAATAGTGTTAATACTGTATATCCATTTAAGTTTACTGATGATTCAGGCAAAGAAATAGTTTTAGAAAAAGCACCTGATAAAGTGGCTTCAGGCTCACCGTCTATAACTGAAATTATATTTGCAATCAAGGCAAATGATAATTTAGTAGGTGTTACACAATTCTGTAATTTCCCTGAAGAAGCTATGAAAATAGATATTACGGGCGATTATAATGGTCCAAGCATTGAAAAGTTGATTGAATTTGGTGCTAATGTATATATAACTGACCATATAGCAGATGATGTAAGAAAGACTTTAGAGGACGCTAAAATTACTGTAATTGTTCTTGCTTCAAAAAATTATGAAGATGTATTTAGTAAAATATTATTGATGGGACAGATATTTGATAAAAATAAAGAAGCTGATAGTACTTTAATTTCAATGAAAAATAGAGAAGCTGCTTTATTAAATGCTATCAAGGATTTGAAAAGTAAAAGAGTGTTCTATGAGGTATGGCATGATCCTCTTATGACTTCAGGACCAGGTAGCTTTATTGATGAGATGATTAAGATGTTAGGCTCTGAAAATATTGCTTCAGACGCTGCATCAGCATATGCTGAGTTTAGCGTTGAGACACTGATTGAAAGAAACCCCGAAGTTTATATAACTGCCAATGATGGAATGAAAACAGTTGAGGATATTAAGGCAAGAACAGGATATGATCAGATAGATGCTATTAAAAATGATAGAATTTACTTTTTAGATTCAGATATTATATCAAGACCGGGACCAAGAATAGTTGAAGGTCTTGAGATTTTAGCAGAGGCTATATACTCTGAAGTGTTTAACGGTAAATAAGCTATTTGTTACTCCCTATTCGAATAGCTTGTATATAAAATTGTCCTAGTATCAATTGTATTAAATTATATTAGGGTTTTAGTATAGTGAACAATAGATTTGCTCGTCTGTTGTTCACTATACTTATTATTGCCTATTTATTTTTCTGTAATATAAGTTTGCTATATTTAGAATAAAATGGTAAAATAAAATACATACAATAGTACTTACTAAATAATAAATATAAAAGAAAGGTCAAAAACATGAAAAAGAATATTGGTAAAATTCTAATTGTTTCTACAATAATTCTTTTACTCGTCATAATTGTTTCCTGCTGTATAGGAGCGGCGAGCATAAAAGTAAGTGAAGCATTTAAAGTTTTAATTAATAAGATTTTTAAAATAAATATTGGCATGGATGAGATAGCCGATTCAACTCAAACTATAATTTGGAAGATAAGATTTCCAAGAATTTTAGTTGCATTGCTGGTTGGAGGAACTCTTTCAGTTGCAGGAGCTACATATCAGGGCTTATTGAAAAACCCTATGGCTGACCCTTATGTTATAGGGGTATCCTCAGGAGCTGCTTTTGGTGCAGCAATAGGTATATCTTCTAAAATAGTATTTAATTTTTTTGGACTTTCCTTTGTCTCTATTATGGCATTTGTAAGTGCCATACTTGTTATGCTGATAGTGTATAGAATAGCTAAGATTGGTAATAAAGTTCCTATAACCACATTATTGCTAAGCGGTATAGCCATAGGTAATTTTCTAACAGCCTTTACATCATTAATTATGATATTTGCTGGTGATAATATGAACAAAATATTCTTTTGGACGATAGGTTCATTTTCAGGAAAAGGCTGGGAGCAACTTGCTTCTGTATTGCATTATGTAGTAATTGGAATAATTATAATTTATTTTTATGCTAAAGATTTGAACATTATACTTTTAGGAGAGGACACAGCGAGCAATTTAGGTGTTAATGTTGAAAGAGTAAAGAAGATACTTCTTATAACAAGCACTATAATTACAGCGGCAGTTGTATCAATATCAGGTATAATCGGTTTTATAGGGCTAATCATACCTCATATAGCTAGAATGGTGGTTGGACCTGATAATAAGTCTCTAATTCCAACATCCTTTGTTTTTGGTGCTATACTTCTCATAATTTGCGATACAATTGCGAGAAGCATTTTATCTCAGGAAATACCAGTAGGACTTATAACCTCAATACTTGGAGGACCATTTTTTGTATATTTGCTAAGGAATAAAAAGAGAGAGATAAATTAAATTTTCACGCATAATTTACTAGCTCAATAAAAATAATACAAAGGTAAATTATTATTTAAAAATATAACAATCAAAAGGATGTGAAAATCTATGTCTATAAATGAAAATATAATTGAACTACAAAATATAACTGTAAAATACGGCGAGCATGAAGTTTTAAAAAACATTAGCTTTAATATTAAAAAGGGCGAATTTACAAGCATAATAGGACCAAATGGAGCAGGGAAATCAACTGTTTTAAAGTCTATAATGAAAAACATAGATTTAAGCTCAGGAGATATTAGCATTAAAGGAAAAAGCATTAAAAAAACGACTCATAAAGAAAAGGCCTGTATAATTGGATTTGTACCTCAGGAGTTTAATATATCTTTTGATTTTACGGTATATGAAATAGTTGCTATGGGAAGAAATCCTTATTTGTCAAAATTTAAAAAATCTAAATATGATGATAACAAAATAATTGAAGAATCCCTGAAAAAAACAAATACATATGAATTTAAGGACAAGTATTTCAACAGCCTTAGCGGCGGAGAAAAGCAAAGAGTAATAATTGCAAGAGCTTTGGCACAGCAGCCGGAAATTCTTATATTAGATGAGGCAACATCAAGCTTAGACATACATCATCAATTAGACATATTAGAGCTTATACATTCGTTAAATAGAGAAGACGGACTAAGCGTTGTCACTATAATGCACGACCTTAATTTAGCCTCAAGATTTAGCGATAATATTATACTCCTGAGTAAAAATGGTATAATCAAGCAAGGCAAGCCAAGCGAGGTTATAGATGAAAATGTTCTAAAAAATATTTATGATATGGACATGGTAGTAAGAGAAAATAAGCTTTTATCATATACAGAAATAATACCTCTTAGGATAAGAAAATCAAAGGAAAATAAGAATATTCATATTCACGTTATATGCGGCGGCGGAACAGGAGAATATATATTGCAAAAGCTATATTCTGAGAGATATGAGATAAGCTGTGGAATTTTAAGCGAGGTCGACAGTGATTTAGATTTGTGCAGAAGCTTAAATCTTGATTTTGTAGCAGAAAATCCTTTCTCCAAGTTTAGTAAGGAGAGTATTGCAAAAAATAAACAATTGATTGATAAAAGCGATATAATAATATTAACAGATGTAGCAGTTGGACATGGCAACCTTGATAATA
>DCPV01000038.1 GCA_002323775.1 Firmicutes bacterium UBA1535
GGGCATTTCAATAATCTATAATTATGCCACAATAACTGAGAAAAAAATGGCAATTAATAATTTAGATAAAGAAATTGCAGAATTGAATAATAAAATTGACGGTCACAACATATATTTAGAAAGCTTAAATAATACTAATATGATTGAAAACATGGCAAAAAGCTATTTGGGTATGTCTTATCCTACTAGAAAGCAAACAGTGTTTTTAAATAGTGAAAGCAGTAAAAGTGATGAGGAACAATTAGTTGCTAATGAAAATCAGGAAAAAAAGCTTAATTTTTTTGAAAAAACCTATAATTATTTTGCAAAAAAACAATAGTTTAAAGAGTGAACGCAGTTAACTTTTTATAAACATAGATGATATAGAACGGGCGAAATATAAATTCGCCCGTATAAATTAATACATAATAATTATCGTAAATTTATAAATATCCAAGGAAAGGAATATATCTAAAATGAGAAATAGTAGAGAAATGAATAGTCCTAACCTACAAAATCGAAGAAGAATATTATCGTTTTTAATGTTTTTCTTTATAATAACACTTCTATTGATTGCTCGTCTTGGCTATATACAGCTTATAAAAGGAAACGAATATAAAAAGGGTGCTTATGAGCAATGGTCGAGAGATGTTGTGATTAACGCTAAAAGAGGAGTAATATACGATTCAAGAGGTAAAAAGCTAGCTGTAAGCGTAAATGCAAGTACAGTTGTTTGTATGCCTGTGGATGTAAAAAAAGGCTCATCTGACAGAGATGTCATCGAGGAAAAAGAAGAAGACGAAAATTTTATATTAAAATTTTTTAACAGTATCAATAAAAAGTACTCTCAGAAAAAGGAAGAAGAATTGCTACAGGCAAGTCTTAAAGATTTAAAATCTCTTGATGAAATTGCAGGAATTCTTTCGGAAATTTTGGGACTAGATAAGGAAGTAGTATATAAAAAAATAACTCAAGATAGTAAATATGTAGTCTTGCAAAAATGGATAACAGAAGAACAAGCACAGAAAATTAGAGATGCAAAACTGACAGGCATAAGCATTATTGAGGATAATAAACGAGTTTATCCATATGGAAACTTTGCTCCGTATGTACTTGGCTTTACAGATGCTGACCAAAAAGGTCTATATGGTGTAGAGGCTACATATGACAAATACTTGACTGGAATACCTGGCAGACTTGTTGTAAATACTGATGCAGCAGGAAGGGAACTGCCATATGGCTATAATGAATATTTTGAACCTCAGGACGGTTATGGAATAGTTCTAACCTTAGATGAAACAATTCAACATTTTGCAGAAAAAGCAGCTGAGGAGGCTTTAGCTAACACACAGGCAAAGAGAGTCAACGTAATCATGATGGATCCAAAAACCGGAGACATAATTTCAATGGTTAGTAAGCCTGACTATGATCCTAATAATCCAAGAGTACCAATAGATGAAAAAACTAAAGAGGAATGGAAAAGCTTATCCCCTCAAGAAGTGCAAGAGAAATGGTATGACATGTGGAGAAGCCCTATTGTTAATGATATATATGAGCCAGGCTCAACATTTAAACCCTTAGTAGTGGCTATAGCATTGCAGGAAAATAAAACAAATCTAAATAAAACTTATTATTGTGATGGATATGTTAGACAGGTTAAGAGCTATAAGCCAATAAAATGTTGGAGATATTATAATCCTCATGGACAGCAGACATTAGCACAAGTTTTGCAAAACTCATGTAATGATGGTATGGCCGAAATGGGACTTGATATAGGAGCGGAAACATTTTATAAATATCTTAGAGCGCTAGGTTTTGGTGAAAAATCCGGAGTTGCTTTAAATGGAGAAGGTAGAGGAATAGTCAATCATTATAAATATATGCAGGATGTAAATGTAGTAACTCAATCATTTGGTCAAGGGGTTTCAGTTACAGCCTTGCAGTTGGTGACAGCATTATCCTCCTTAGCAAATAATGGAGATTTGATGGAACCACGTATTGTAAAGCAGCTTATAGATAAAGACGGCAATATAGTTAAAAATTTTGACCCAGTTACGAGAAGAACTGTATTTTCCAAAGAGGTTGCTAATTCACTTATGGAAATGTTGGAAAGTGTTGTTACATACGGAGGTGCAAAGGCTGCATCTGTTCCGGGCTATAGAGTTGGCGGAAAGACTGGTACAGCACAAAAAGTAGTAAATGGTGTATATCCGGAGGGAGTTTACATAAGCTCGTTTGCTGGTTTTGCACCTTCAAATGATCCTAAGATTGTATGTCTTATGACAATTGATGAGCCTCAAGGACAATATTATGCGAGTGTTATAGCTGCTCCAATAGTTGGTAGAATGATAGAAGAAACACTTAAATACATGGAAGTTGAACCTCAGTTTACCCCAGAAGAAATTGGCGCTATGGAAAAGGCAAGTATAGAAGTTCCAAATCTTAAGGGTAAGACAATTACAGAAGCTAGTAAAATTTTAGAAAAGCTTGGACTTCAAAGCAATATGACATTAGATGTAGAAGAAGATGCAATAGTTAAGGACCAATTCCCAGTTGCTGGAGAAAGGGTTAGGAAAAAATCTATAGTAACTTTAATCTTGCAATAAATTATTTAATGTAATATAATAAAATCTTAGCTCATGCAAAAAAATATCATTTATAATTAATGCATGGTTAATCCATGCATTAATATTTTCTACTAAGAAAGGGATGAATTTATAATGAATCTAGGTAGCATTTTAAATAATATAGAGTACAAGTCATTTACAGGCCGAGAAGATATAGATGTCAGTCATATTACATATGATTCAAGATATGTGAAAAATAATAGTATGTTTGTAGCTATAAAAGGATTGGTTGAGGATGGGCATAAGTACATCAAATCTGCTATAGAACGAGGAGCTTCAGTCATAGTTTGTGAAGCTATACCTGGAGAACTAAAGTCTATGGCTAGCTTCATAGAGGTTGAAAATTCAAGAAAAGTTATGGCTAGAATTGCTGCGCTTATATATGACAAGCCGTCAGAAAAATTAAAGCTTGTTGGCGTTACAGGAACTAATGGCAAAACAAGCATAACATATCTATTGAAGGCTATTTTTGACTATCTTAAAATAAAAAATGGAATTATAGGAACTCTTGGAATTATAATTGATGATGAACATATAAAAACTGAACACACTACACCGGAATCCTCAGAAATTCAGCATATTATGGGCAAAATGATTGAGAAATCAGTGAGCGTATGTTCTATGGAGGTATCTTCGCATGCTACTGAGCTAAATAGAGTAGATAATCTGGATTTTGATACAGCAATTTTTACCAATTTAACAAGAGATCATCTTGATTTCCATTTGACAATGGAAAATTATTATTTAGCAAAAAAGAAGTTGTTTTATCTAACAAAAAATAGTAATATAATAAACGTTGATGATGAGTATGGACAAAGATTATACAATGAATTGAAAAGCGACGGTATAAAGGCTTTGTCTTATGCAATAAACAACGATGCAGATATAAAGGCGAGCAATCTCAAAACTACTATAAAAGGAACAGAGTTTGATTTAAAAATAGAAGATTTAACAAAGAAGGTATTTGTAAAAACTCCGGGTAAATTTTCTGTGCTTAATTCTATGGCGGCTCTTGGCACAGCTTATTCCTTGGGAATAGATATTGATGAAGCAATTGAAGCATTAAAATGTTTTAATGGAGTTATTGGAAGATTTGAGGTCATAGATACAAAATTAGATTGCACGATAATTCTTGATTTTGCTCATACACCTGATGGCTTAGCAAAGGTTATGGATACAATTAACGAGTTCGCAACAGGAAGAAAAATAGTGATGTTTGGTGCCGGTGGAGATAGAGATATATCAAGACGTGCGCCAATGGGTGAGATAGCCGGACAAAATTGTGATTTGACAATACTAACGTCGGATAATCCGAGATTTGAAAATCCATATGATATATGCGAAGAAATTGCACAGGGTGTAATAAAATATGGAGGAGAGTATAAAATAATAGTAGAGAGAGAAGATGCTATTTATTATGCTATTAAAAATCATAAAAAAGATGATGTCATATTGCTTGCCGGTAAATCTACTGAGCCATATCAAGATATAGGAATAGAAAAAGTTCCGTATGACGAAAGAACTATTGCAAAAAATATGATTAAAAGAGTTGAAAAGGAATTAGGGATAAAAAAATAGCTTTGACAAAAGTATATAGGAGTTGAGGTTTAAATAAATGAAAAATAACGAAAGGATATGCACCGAGTCCATGCACAAATACTCCATGGCTTTTTATAAAATAGGTGCGTGTACATGTAAATGAACGAAAATTTTAATATAGTTATAAGAGTGATTTTAGTTTCAAGCTTAATAGTAATACTACTTGGGCCATTGGTTATACCTTTTTTAAAGAGGTTAAAAATTGGCCAAAGTATAAGAGAAGAAGGACCAAAATCTCACATAGCCACAAAATCGGGTACTCCGACAATGGGCGGTTTGCTTATCATACTTGGTACAATTATCGCAACGATTACAAGCGGTAATTTTAGCAAAGAAGTGATAGTTAGTATACTGTCAATGCTTAGCTTTGGATTGGTTGGATTTTTGGATGATTATATAAAGGTTGTTCTTAAAAGAAATTTGGGCTTAAAGGCTTATCAGAAGATAATAGGACAGCTCATATTTGCTGTACTCCTTGCTGTATATGGAGCAAAGCACAGTGTTGATGGCACTAAGCTAATCATACCTTTTACAAATATTCATTTAGAGCTTGGAATTTTTTATATACCTTTCGCAGTATTTGCAATAGTTGGAATAGTAAATGGAGTGAATTTAACAGATGGCTTGGATGGCTTGAATTCTGGAGTTACACTTATTGTAATGTCTGCATTTGCTCTTATAGCTAATAGTTTTAGTATGTTTGACAGCTCTTATAATGGAATAGTTATAGTATCTGCTGCTACAGCAGGTGCATGTCTTGGATTTTTAAGATACAATGCTCATCCTGCAAAGATTTTTATGGGAGATACCGGCTCACTGGCACTAGGCGGAATGTTGGCGGCTGTTGCTATAAATACAAGTCTAATATTTGTTTTACCAATAATTGGTGGAATTTATATAGCGGAAATATTGTCAGTTATTATTCAAGTTTCTTATTATAAGAAAACTAAAAAAAGAGTTTTTAAAATGGCTCCAATTCATCATCATTTTGAGATGTGCGGCTGGAAAGAAACAAAGGTCGTAGCTGTGTTCTGGCTAGCTACTGTAATTTTGGCTTTTATAGGAATATATTCTGTGTAACATAGCTGAATAAATTGAATAGTGAAAGCTTTGAATATGTTCAGCTGTAATAATTTTATAAACGTAAACATAAAATATAATTATAATCATTTTAATAAAGGAATGTAAATTATCATGAAAAACAAAAGAGTTTTAGTAGTTGGACTGGGTATAACGGGTATAGCTTCAATAAAGACACTCCATGAGCTTGGTGCAACAATATATGCTTATGACGGACAAAGCGAAGAAAAGATGAACAAAACACTAGATGAGCTAAAGGGTATTGATGTAAAATATTATTTTGACTCTTTAGACTTTAATACAGATGAAATAGACCTTGTTATCAAGAGTCCGGGGATAAAATTTGAAACTCCAATAATGAAAAAGCTGGTAGATGCTAATTTAAAAATCATTGGAGACCTTGAGGCAGGCTTTTTTGTTACAGATAATAAATTTGTTGCCATAACAGGTACAAATGGTAAAACTACTACGACAAGCTTAATAGGTGAAATTATAAATGAGAGCGGAAGAAAATGCAAAATAACCGGCAATATTGGCTCGGGTGCATTGTATGATTCATACATATCTGAAAAAAACGAAACAATTGTCGTAGAGGCAAGTAGCTTTCAGCTTGAAAGTACAGAGAAATTCAAACCTTTTATCAGTATAGTCACAAATTTATCACCTGACCACATAGACTGGCATAAAACAGAGGATAATTATTATAGAGCAAAGTTTAAAATAGCAGCTAATCAGGATAAAAATGATTATTGTATTCTCAATTATGAGGATGCTTTAACTAGAAATTATTTAGATTTATTACATACAAATATTGTATATTTCAGCTCTGAACGTGTATTAGAATCAGGAATTTATGTTGAAAATATGCAAATTATTTATAATTATAACAATGAGAAATCTGTTATTATGAATGTAGATGACATATTTATTGTAGGGAAGCATAGCTTAGAGAATGTTATGGCAGCCTGTGCAGCTGCGAAGCTTTTGGGAATTGATAATAATACTATAGCGAGTGCTGTAAAAAAATTCAGAGGTGTTGAACATAGACTAGAATATTTTAATACCTATAATGATGTTAAATTTTATAACGATTCAAAGGGAACAAATTCTGACGCTTCAATTACGGCTGTAAAAGCTGTTAAAGCTCCTATTATTTTAATAGCAGGAGGCTATGATAAAGATTCTGAATATGACGAATTTATAAAAGCCTTTGATAATAAGGTTAAAGCTTTGATTTTATTAGGTCAGACAAAAGAAAAAATAAAAGAATGTGCTTTAAAGCATGGGTTTAAAAATATTTATATGGTTGAAAACATGGATGAAGCAGTCTGTTTATCATATGAGCTAAGTGAAAAGGGAGATACAGTTTTATTGTCACCAGCCTGTGCGAGCTGGGGTATGTATCCAAATTATGAGGTAAGAGGCAAGGACTTTAAAGAAAGAGTGAAATTCTATGGAGAAAGTAGAAAGAATTCAAAAATCAAATAAAAAATCTGTTGATTGGATATTGGTAATTATAGTATTAATCTTACTTTTGGTAGGATTTTTTATGGTATATAGCTCTAGCTACCCTGATGGCTATTATAATTTTGGAAGCTCTTTGTTTTTTTTGAAAAAACAAATATATGCAGGTGTAGCAGGGATTATTTTGATGATTATAACCTCGCTTATACCTTATAAGCTTTATAGAAAATTTACTAAAATAATTCTTCTTGTTTCTGTGGGCTTGTCATTAGCGACAATTTTTTTAGGAGTTGAAGGAAACGGTGCTCAAAGGTGGCTGGAAATTGGCGGAATTAGCTTGCAGCCATCAGAGATAGTTAAATTAGCCGCTGTACTGTGTCTGGCAGATTTCTTGGATAAAAGAAGGGATAAATTACATAAATTTAAAGAGGGGTATATATATACGTTTCTTGCGATAGCTGGATTTGTAGGACTTATAGTTATTCATAAGGATTTGAGTACATCTATAGTATTAGCATTAGTTCTGGTAATTATGTTTTACTGCGCAGGTGCGAGAATGCTGTATATGGTCTTGACTGGTGTAGCCGGAATTACCGGAGTAGGAGCGCTTATCGGATTATATGCGTATAGAATAGAAAGAATAGTTGTTTTTTTAGATCCTTTTAAATATATTAAGGGCAAGGGATGGCAGATAGTTCAATCCTTATACGCACTTGGAACCGGAGGACTTTTTGGATTAGGACTTGGAAAGAGTAGGCAGAAATTTTTCTATTTGCCCGAGGCATATAATGATTTTATATTTTCTATAATTGGTGAAGAACTTGGTTTCTTGGGATGCTTATTTGTAATAATATTATTTATTTTGTTTGCATGGCGTGGTATACGCATATCAATAAATGCACAGGATTTTTACGGAAGTCTTGTAGCGATAGGGATAACATCATTAGTTTTAGTTCAATTTCTTGTTCATATAGCTGTAGCTACATCTTCAATGCCTCCAACCGGGAGAGCTTTACCATTTATAAGTGCTGGAGGAACATCATTGTTGTTTTTGCTTGCGTCTATAGGAATAATTTTAAATATATCTAAAACCTCAGAAGTTAATAGGAATTGAGAGGAACATAACATGAAAGTATTGATAAGTGGCGGCGGTACCGGAGGACACATAAATCCTGCTTTGGCTATCGCTCAGAGAATAAAACAAGAAAATAGTAAAAATGAAATATTGTATGTTGGAACTGAGGACGGAATGGAAAGTGACCTAGTTCCAAAACAGGGCTTTGCTTTTAAAACTGTAGAAGCAAAATATTTGGAAAGAAAAATTAGCTTTGAAAATATAAAAACCCTAGCTGTGACAATCAAGGGAGTATTGCAATCCATGGCTATAATAAAAGAATTTAAGCCAGATGTCGTTGTAGGAACAGGTGGATATGTCTGTGGTCCTGTTGTTTTAGCTGCTGCTATAAAGGGCGTTCCAACAATGCTGCATGAGCAGAATGTGTTTCCGGGCATTACCAACAGACTGCTTTCAAGAGTAGTTAATAAAATAGCTATTAGCTTTGAAGAAGCTAGTAAATACTTTAAATACAAAGATAAGCTTGTTCTTGTAGGAAATCCTGTTAGAAAAGAAGTAAAGGAAGCTAGTAGGGTTGAATCAAGGAAAAAATACAATTTAAAAAACGATGAAATATTTATTTATTCCTTTGGTGGCAGCGGAGGACAAAAAAGTCTAAATGATGCTGTAATAGATTTAATAAAAAATATAAAGAAAAATGATAAAATTAGGCTTTTACACGTAACAGGAAAAAGACTTAAAGAGGATTTTGACGAGTGCTTAAAGGCTAATAATTTAGAGATACCATCTAATGTGAAAATTGTTGACTATATGTATGATTCACCAACAGCTCTAAGTGCGAGTGATTTGGTAATTGGAAGTGCAGGAGCCATAACAATAGCAGAAATTACGAAAATAGGAGTTCCATCTATTTTAATTCCAAAGGCGTACACAGCAGAAAATCATCAAGAATATAATGCAAGAGCTCTTGAAAAAAAAGGAGCTGCAATTGTTATTTTAGAGAGTGAATTAAAGGAAAAAACATTGGTAAGTACAATTGATAAAATCATAAGTGATTCAAATGAACTTCCTGCAATGTCATTAAATTCTAAGAAGCTTGGTGAACTTAACGCTGAGGATGAGCTATATAAATTAGTATTTGAGTTAGCATCAAAAAAATAGCTATCTGTAAGTATCGTAAATAAGTTCTGTAACAAGTGAGAAAATATTGCATAAAATAACTTATATTATTTTGTTACTTGTTCGGAGGGGTTTGATGAGAACTTACATTATAAACGGTGGTAATAAATTAGAAGGTATAGTTAAAATAAGCGGATCTAAAAATTCGGCATTACCTATTTTAGCAAGTACCATTTTGTGTGGGAGAGAATACATAATTAAAAATGTTCCTGATATAGATGATGTTAAAATGATGTTAGAAATATTAATATTGCTGGGATGCTCTGCATATTATGAGGGTGGGTCTTGTTATATTAATACTAAAAACTTGAATACATGTGATATATCTGATAAACTTTCTAAAAAATTAAGGTCCTCAATAATCTTCTTAGGACCAATGCTTGGGCGTAATAAGGTGGCAAAAATCACCTATCCCGGAGGCTGTGATATAGGCTCAAGACCTATAGATTTGCATTTATATGGATTAAAGGAATTAGGTGTTGATGTCACGGAGGAAGGCGAATTTATTTTATGCTCGTCACATAACACTAAGAGCAACGATATAAGCCTTAGATATCCAAGTGTTGGTGCCACAGAAAACCTTATGCTTTTTGCTTTAAGTGTAGAAGGAAGAACGAGAATTTATAATTCAGCAAAAGAGCCTGAAATACTTGATTTGCAGAGATTTTTGGTAAAATGTGGATACTGCGTAGAGGGAGCGGGGACAGATACTATAACGGTATTTGGATCTAAAAATATGGCTAAAAATATATCATATGATGAGCCTGTTGAATACAGCATTATTTCAGATAGAATAGAAGCAGGAACATTTATGGCATTGGCTGCCAGCACTAAAAGCAAGATTTGCATAAAGAATGTTGATAAGAGATATTTAAGTGGTATAATAAAATTGTATAGAGAAGCTGGTTGCCTAATCGATGATGTTGAGGATTATATTTATATGATTAACAATGATAGGATTAGGGCTATGGATAAGATTAGTTCACGACCTTATCCGGGATTTCCAACAGATATGCAGGCACAGCTCATGGCTTCATTGTGCCGTGCTGAAGGAACATCATATATTGAGGAGAATGTTTTTGAAAATAGGTTTAAGCATGTAAGTGAGCTTAATAAAATGGGAGCCAATATTGTTATAAAAGACAATCTCGCAATTATAAATGGAGTAAGTAAATTACATGGGGAAAATATAGATGTCAGAGACCTTCGTGGTGGTGCAGCTCTTGTGTTAGCAGCATTATCAGCTGAGGGGAGGACTGTAGCTAATAACATAGAGCATATAGATAGAGGATATGAAAAATTCGCCAATAAATTATGGAATTTAGGGGCTGATATAGCTGAGAAATAGAAGGGAATATTTTGAAGGATGAGCAGCGAAAAAAAACGCAGGAAAAAAGTTCGTAAAAAAATGAGAAAGATTTATATAACAACAGTAGCCATAATTATGGCTACTGTTACTCTTGCTTTTTGCCTTAATTACTTTGTTAATAAAACTGATATATTTAATATCGTAGGATTTAATATCGAGGGTAATAGGGTTTACTCATTTGAATATTTAGCTTCTAAAATGGGGATAAATCTGGGAGAAAAATTATTTAGTGTAAATAGAAAAGAAATAAAGGAAAGATTAAAAGAAGAAGTGTATATTGAGGATTGTAAGGTATCATACTATATTCCAAACAGGATAAGCATTAAAATTGTTGAACGAGAAGAAAAATATTTAATTAACTATAAGGATGATATAATAGTTACTGATAAAAATGCTTTTGTATTGGACGGAAATTTACAAAATAATGTTTTATTTCCTATTGAAAGTTTTGTTCCAGTAGTATACAATATAGGGGAAGAAATAAAAATTGATGGTTTATACAATTTTAAAAAAATAAATGAGTTATTAGAACATTCAGATTCCTTGAATGACATTGATAAGGTGCAGAAAATTTACATTTATGCTGATAATATAATTTCTGTAGATACTAAATATGGTATGGAAATAAAATTTGAGCTTAATAATGATGAATTGTATAGTTATAATTTTGCACTGGAAATAATCAAGAAAAGGCTTGAAGAAGGAAATGAAGTCAAGGGATGGATATTAGATTACACAAAAGGAGAGCACCCTGTATGTTCGCAAAAAATAAATTAAAAGGGGAAAAGATTTTAAACATGAAAAAAACATACATAAATGCTGTAATATTTAGTTTAAGTTTAATTCTTGGATTTTTACTTATATCCTTATATGATTCTTCTAAAAATATTTTAAATGACGATAATATAGGTGAGAGACAAATTTCTATGATAAGAGAGGAAATTAATAAGGCATATATTGAAAAAAGAGCACTATATGATACTATTAATTCCTTAAAAACAGATGTTAGAGTTTTAGAAGAAAGACTTGAAAAAGATGAAAAGAGCCATGAAGATTTGATAGAACAACTAAATAGCTATAAGGTCTTATCCGGAGGCTTTGATGTAAAAGGACAAGGTATAATAATTGATATAAAAGTGCCTGAGGGTGGTAATTCAGAGTATTATGGTCAATTAAACATATCGGAGTATTATTGGAGCATTTTAAGTATAGTGAGTTATCTGAATTCAGCAGGTGCAGAAGCAATTGCGATAAATGATCAGAGATTTACCTCAAATACTGAAATTGTCCCAGTAACTAATTATTTGAATATTAACGGAAAAAGAGTAACTGCACCTATAGAAATAAAGGCTATTGGAGATAAAAGAACATTAAACTCTGCTATAAACTTCCCAAGTGGAATTTTGGAGGAGCTTAAAAACATTGGTTTTGAGGTGGAAATTGTTGAAAGTGATGATATAGAAATCAATGCTTTAAGCAGTTTAAAGGAGTTTAAATTTGCAGTACCTTATAATTCTGAGGAAGAAGAATATTAGAAAGGTTTGATTATCAGATGGAAAAATCTTATTTCCTTAAAGTGCCGACATTTTTAATAGTGTTTTCGTTTATAATTTTTATTTTGTACAATGTAAGCCCGGATTTAGATGTTGATAATATGTTTAAGGCAAAAAATATCAATGAGTTAAGAAAAACTCTGAGTGAAACAACAGATGAAATAAATAAATTAGATGAAGACCGAAAGGCACAACTAGCAAGAATGGATGATATCAGAAATAATATTGAAGATATATTTGATAGTGCTGTGACAATTCGTTCAAATATAGCTGCTTTAGAAGCGATAAATGGAGCTACTGACCTACGTGGACCAGGTATTACTATAAGAATGACAGATAATCTTACAAGTGACTCTTTAAGTATAAATGAAAAAATAGTTCATGACCTTGATGTGAGAATAATTATAAGTGAGTTAAATGCAGCAGGAGCAGAGGCAATAGCAATAAATGGAAAGAGGATAGTCAGCACAACAGAGGTTATATGTATTGGGCCTGTAATTAGAATTAATGGAGAGGTTGTTGCAGCACCATTTATTATAAAGGCAATAGGAGACCCTGAGCTTCTTTTAGGAAGGGTAATTGAATCTCCGGAATCTTATGCTCATAACTTAAAAGAGAATTATGGGATTGATATTATGGCGATAAAGAGTTATGATATAAGTATTCCTAAGAATAAAGAAAAATTTAAAATAAAATATGCAAAGGTTGCGGAAGAATAGAAAGGGATAAAAATGTTGTTTGTATTATCAGGTATAGTAATTGGAATTTTAATTGGAATGTTGCCAAATTTTGGAATATATATAGATTCTAAGCATTCTATATATATGCTATTATTAATATTGGCAATAATAAATTCTATATTTACAATAGTATCTAAAAAAAATATAGAAGATTTTAAAATTAGCTATTGCTTTATATACATATTTATTGATATAATAATAGCGGTAGGAATAGGATTTATAAGTGACAAATTAGGGTTGCCATTATATTTAGCAGTTATATTTGCATTTGGGAATAATATATATAAAAATCTTAGTCTGTTAGTAGTTTCACTTGTAAATTTTAAGAGAAAAGCATAGTAAGTTGTGGGGTTAATACTTTTCTCGGCAGTAATTAGTTTGATGTAATATTTTTAAAAATTATTTACATAAGTTTATATAAAAATTGATAAAACCTTAATTGGAGGACAATATATGTTTGAATTTGATGCGAAAAATGATGGACTAGCTAATATAAAAGTCATAGGAGTAGGTGGCGGAGGAAATAATGCTGTAGACAGAATGATCGAAGCAGGTGTAAAGGGAGTAAGTTTTATTGCAGTAAATACCGATAAACAGCAATTAGACCGTTCTAAGGCAGAGATAAAATTTCAAATAGGAGAGAAGCTGACTGGAGGACTTGGTGCAGGGGCAAAACCAGAAATCGGTGAAAGAGCGGCTGAGGAAAACAAGTCAGATTTAATAGATTTGTTGACTGGAGCAGATATGGTATTCATTACTGCTGGTATGGGTGGTGGAACCGGAACAGGTGCAGCACCATATATAGCGAGCATTGCTAAGGCACAGGGAATTTTGACAGTAGCTGTAGTTACAAAGCCTTTCATGTTTGAAGGAATGAAAAGAGCCAAAAATGCAGATATAGGTCTTAGAAAATTAAAAGAAAATATAGATTCATTAGTTATTATTCCAAATGACAAATTATTAGAAACTTCAGATAAAAAGACTACAATGGTAGAGGCATTTAATTTTGCTGACGAAGTTTTAAGACAAGGTATACAGGGTATATCTGATTTAATTGCTATACCTGCTATGCTTAACTTGGATTTCGCAGATGTTAAGTCCATAATGATGGGACAAGGCTTAGCTCACATGGGTATAGGCTTTGCATCGGGAGATAACAGAGCTATAAATGCTGCAAAGCAAGCTGTCCAAAGTCCGCTTTTAGAAACTTCTATAAACGGAGCAAGAGGAGTTATATTAAATATAACTGGTGGACTAAACATGGGAATACATGAGGTTAATGAGGCAGCAAGATTGATACAGGAGGCAGCAGACCCAGAAGTAGAAATAATCTTTGGCGCTAACGTTGAAGAACAAATGGGAGATTCTGTAAAGGTAACAGTTATTGCTACTGGATTTGGTAACGAGCAAGAGGATAAAGTAGTATTCGCAAATGAAAAACAAAAAAGTGTTCCAAAAGATGATTCAAATAATGTAAAAACAAAGGAAAA
>DCPV01000154.1 GCA_002323775.1 Firmicutes bacterium UBA1535
ACAGTGACAACACTGCGTTATCAACTATATGTTGTTTCAGGTATTATGCTGATACTCTCAATAATACTGGCAATTATCATTGCAAAGAGGGTTTCTAAACCGATCGAAGAAATAAGTCAAAGTGCTTTATCACTTGCCAACGGAAACTATAATACAAATTTCAATGGTAAGGGATTTTATGAAATTGTCGCCCTGTCTGAAACCTTGAACACTGCATCAGTAGAATTAGCCAAGGTTGACCGACTAAGGCGAGAATTGTTAGCCAATGTCTCTCACGATTTACGCACTCCCCTAGCATTAATTTATAGCTATGCTGAGATGATGAACGATTTTCCAAAGGAAATAACATCCGAGCAGACGCAAATAATTATAGATGAGGCAAAACGACTGACATCACTTGTCAATGATATATTGGATATATCTAAATTAGAATCAGATATGGAAGAACTTAATATTTCCAATTTTAGCATTACACAAAATATATTAGATACAACAGAACGCATGGAAGCCTTGCTTAAAAATGATGGATTTAAAATTGTCTTTTCCTATGATGAGGAAATCTATGTTAATGCAGACAAAATGAAAATTGACAGAGTCTTCTACAATCTTTTGATAAATGCTATAAATTACTCAGGCGAAAGCAGAATAATTACTGTTTCTCAAAAATCTTCAAATAATCATGTACGTATAAGCATAACGGACAATGGTAGCGGAATTGCACAAGATGAGCTTCCGTTTATATGGGATAGATACTATAAGAGCAGTAAAAACCACAAGCGTGCTGTGACAGGAACTGGGCTTGGACTATCAATCGTAAAAAAAATTATAGACCTGCACGAAGGAAGCTATGGTGTCACCTCAGAACTAGACAAAGGAAGCACATTTTGGTTTGAGATTAATATATAAAAGTAAAAAAGTGTAGATTTTAAGTAAAAACTTATAAAATCTACACTTTTTATTTATATTAATCTTATAACTTTATCATTGTTTTTTAATTTTCTTAAAAATCAAGTATTAAGAAAATTTAAGTAGATTATCCCGATTTATTAGTCTTTCAAACTTGAGCCGATATATCGATTGTACGATGCGCTATCGCCTACAATCCAGCATAAGACAACAACACCAATCAAAACAATAGTCGGCATTTTCCAGCTATTTACAGCATCATGCAAATAGCCTAGCACCATTGGTCCAAAGGCAGCTAGAAGAAAGCCTATGGATTGAGCCATGCCTGATAAGCTTGCTGCTTCATCTGCATTTTGTGTACGCAAGCTAAAAAACATCATCCCTAATATAAAGGTAATTCCACCACCGATACCTAATATAATAATCCATAAAGAAACAAGCCCTACACCACTAGGAAAAAGCAATCCCAAAAGCCCTATTATAGTGCATACTGAACCGAATGCCATTAATAAACGCTGATTAGCCATACGTCCAGCAAGAACTGAGCCGACAAAGCTCGCAGGAATAACTGCAAACTGCATAAGAGAAAGCATCCAGCCGGCTTTGCCAGAGTCCATCCCCTGCCCTATTAATATATCAGGTAACCATGCAACTAAGCAAAAGAATACCATTGATTGCAATCCCATATATAAGGTAACTAACCATGCCAAAGGCGATTTCCACATATTTACATTATTGCCCTTGCTACTTGATTTTTTAGCAATAGGTACTGCTTGATTTTTTCTTCTTAACTGAGGAATCCACAATATTACTGCTATAAAGCTAAGCACTGCCCAAATCTGCAAGGCCTTAGTCCAGCCTAACCCAGCACCTATTGCCAACGGAATACTCACACCAGATGCCAATGCTGCAAATATATTCATAGATACTGAATAAACACCTGTTATTACTCCGACATTATTAGGGAATTCCCTTTTTATTATACTTGGCAACAGGACATTACCAACAGAAATTGAAATTCCAAGAACTGCCGTTCCTAAGAATAATCCAAGGCTCCCTGCCCATGAACGCAATAAAATTCCAATTGTAAGCGTAATAAGTGATAAAAATAAAACCCGCTGTGCTCCAAATTTTCTAGCCAAATTAGGAACAATAGGCGAAAATAAGGCAAAGGCAAACAACGGGAGAGTTGTAATCATGCCAGCCAAAGTATTTGAAATATGAAGATTGTCACGAATCAAACTGATTAAAGGACTAACCGATGTCATAGATGCTCGCAAATTTGCCGAAATAAATACTATTCCAATTATCAGCATTAAAGATGCCGTATTATTTGAATGTGATTGTAAATTTTTTGTTTGATTTTTGTTTGAATGATTCATTAATAATTTTACTCCTTTTTCTGTCATTTACTATATTTGAGAAGTTATACAATCTGTTGCTATTAACAAATTAAAGATATTACATATATAAAATTTTCACATTGAATTTTTTATTTAGCCTTATTATTACCCTTACTCAAACGTATTATAATGTTTTTATGACTAAAGCATAATACCACGATAATAATGACTTGTCAAATCTAAGGTTTGTATATTTATAAAATATTATAAAAAACTCTTGACAAATAAAATTAACAGAGTAAAATACTAATAGTGTTAGTATTATTTTTGAGAGAAGGTGAAACAATGGATTATATAGACTTAGCAACACAATTTCTTGAGAATTTGTTTAAACTTAAAAGACATGGGCATCAAAAGAAATTCAATGAGTGTATGCAAGGTGAAGCTATGGCGATATTGTATATTTTAAGGCGAAAAAATATTGTCATGCCAAGCGATATCAGCAATGATATGAAAATAAGCTCTGCACGAGTTGCTGCCATGCTAAACAGTCTTGAGAGCAAGGGATATATCACTAGACAAATGGATAAGTCCGACCGACGAAAGATTTTAGTAGACCTTACGCAAGAAGGAAAAGAATTAGCTGAAAAGCACAGCAAAGCAATTGCAGTTCATACAGCTCATATGCTAGAGACACTAGGTGAGCATGATGCTTTGGAATTAGTAAGAATAGTAAAAAAACTAGCTAATATAAACTCAAAAGCCATAACTGATAATTAACTGATTATCTTTAAACGTAGAATTCTTTTTAATGTAAATAGGTATAATGTCGAAAAATTTATATTGCTAACATTATTATTAATTTTTTAAATTTATCAGCAATTAGTATAAATTTCTTTGTTAATAAATTTAATGAAAAGCGAAACCAGTTTCGCTATACAAAATTATGAAAGGGCAAAAAATAATATGTTTAAAATTGTTAAATACTTAAAACTAAAAGAATGGCTTCAAATCGCTGTCAGCCTTGTGTTTATTGTTGCACAGGTTTGGCTGGATTTAAAATTGCCTGATTATATGTCTGCGATTACCAAACTTGTACAAATGCCTGGCAGTGCTATGAGCGACATTTGGGAGCAAGGCGGATATATGCTGCTATGTACATTAGGAAGTGTTACATCAGCAATAATTGTAAGCTTTTTTGCTACACGAATAGCTGCATCTTTTTCACAAAGACTTCGCAGCATGCTGTTTTCTAAAGTAGAATCTTTCTCTATGGAAGAAATAAACAAATTTTCAACTGCAAGTCTTATCACTCGTTCTACCAACGACATTACACAAGTTCAAATGGTTGTTGTAATGGGACTTCAACTAGTTGCAAAAGCACCTATCATGGCAGCTTGGGCTATTAGCAAGATTGCCGGCAAGGGCTTTGAATGGTCAGTTGTAACCGGAGGAGCAGTATTAGTATTGATAATAACTATTTCCTTCATTATGATTTTTGTAATGCCAAAATTCCGTAAAATGCAAATTTTGACAGATAATTTAAACAAAGTGACAAGAGAAAACTTAACTGGACTTCGTGTTGTACGTGCTTACAATGCTGAAGTTTATCAAACAGAAAAATTTGAAAAAGCAAACGATGAATTAACGCAGACGCATTTATATACCAGTCGAGGCATGGCAGTCATGATGCCTGTAATGAGCATGATTATGGGTGGACTTTCACTTGCTATATATTGGATTGGTGCATATTTGATTAACAAAGCAGATTTAATGGAAAGATTAACTATATTCCCAAATATGGTTGTGTTTTCATCATATGCAATTCAAGTTATCATGTCATTTATGATGCTTGTTATGATATTTATTATGCTTCCACGTGCAACAGTGTCTGCAAAACGTATCAATGAGGTACTGGACACAAAGCCTACTATACTTGATGGAACAAAGCGTGAAGGAAAACAAGGAATATCAGGCGAGGTTGAATTCAGAAATGTAAGCTTTAAATACCCTGATGCTGCTGAATATGTATTACAGGACATCAGCTTTACTGCAAAGCAAGGTGAAACTATTGCGTTCATCGGCTCTACCGGAAGCGGTAAAAGTACGCTTATTAATCTTGTACCTCGTTTCTTTGATGCTACTGAGGGAGAAATCTTGATTGACGGTATCAATGTTAAAGATTATGTAAAAGAAGATTTATACAACAAAATAGGTTATGTTCCTCAAAAAGCAATTTTATTTAGAGGTAGTATAAATTCTAACGTAGCCTATGGCAATAACGGTAAAGAAGCATCAAGTCATGATGCAATAAAAAAAGCTGTTTCTATTGCTCAGGTTGTAGATTTTGTCGAAGCTATGGATGGACAATATGAAGCAGATGTATCTCAAAGCGGTACAAATTTATCGGGTGGACAAAAGCAAAGACTTGCTATAGCTCGTGCTATCTGCCGAAATCCAGAAATCTATATATTTGACGACAGTTTTTCAGCACTTGATTATAAAACAGACCATATACTTCGCAAGGCTCTCAAGGAAGAAACTGCCAATGTTACAAACATAATTGTCGCACAACGTATTGGAACAATCATGGATGCTGACCAAATCGTTGTACTTGACGAGGGCAAAATAGTTGGAAAAGGAAAACATAAAGAACTGTTAAAATCATGTGATGTATATAGAGAAATTGCATTATCACAGCTTAGCGAGGAGGAACTTGTATCATGAGTGATAATAGAGAAAAAAGACCGGCACCAATGGGCGGTCCTGGCATGAGAGGTCCTGGCATGCGTGGTATTGTAGAAAAGCCAAAAGACTTTAAGAAAAC
>DCPV01000209.1:0-2999 GCA_002323775.1 Firmicutes bacterium UBA1535
AAAGAGATTTTATTATAACAATTTTATTTGAGGAGAAAAAATCTATGAAAAAACAACTTATAAGTACAGCCATTATCCTGTGCATGATATTGACTATTATACCGACACCCGTATTTGCAGCAGGAGCTTCAAAGACACTGTACTGCGGACCTTATACACTTGAAATTTCTGATGCTTATGGATTGGATACCGCTACCGGCTCTGCCGCAGACGGATTTACCATAGTATATTTTGTTGCCGTACCAAACGGTGCTACAGTAAAAATTAAAAAATTAGATGCAAGTAAAGAATACAATCTTCGCCCTTTTAACGATATTACTTTTTCCGATACTGCAAAGCATCCTGATGTAGAATTTGCTTGCGATTATGATGACAGCATATATGTTGAAACTACAGTCGGAAGCACTATTGCTTTGGTAAAAAATAATGAGTACAGCTTTTATGATACAGAAACATACGGCGACAATGACAGAAAAAACTACCTTGTAAGAATTTTTGTTGTAGAGGATGAAAAATTAGTTAAGTTTGGCGGAGCAAAGCCAAAACCAAAGCCCGCTTCACCCTCCGGCAATATATTGGCTACACCAAGCAAGACACAATTTTTAGTAAAAGGAAAGAGCAGCAGCCCGTGGTATGAAGCACCTCTTGTTGTAACACAAGCATATAGCATAAACCAAACTAACTACTTGCAGCTTAGAGCGATTGCGACAATGCTTAACAGAACTGTCTCACAATTTGATATAGGCTGGGATGGTCAGTATGCTGTTATTGAACCCGGCAAAGCATTCAGTGGAACAGTTATCGGAGCTAAGATGCAAGATACAAGAGATGTCCGTACAAGCGGTACAAAATTTAAAATGAACGGAGAAGTCTTTTCATTTAAAGATGCAAAAATGGTAAACGGAGATATTAACTACATTCAACTTCGTGAGTTTGCACAAAAGCTTTCCGGCACAGCTTCACAGTTTAATATATATTGGGACGAAAGAATAAAACAGGCAGTTATTCAGCCGGGTTTACCTTATACAGGTACAAAATATACAGCACCCGTGACTGTGCTTGAAGAATACAACTCCGATACAGATATTTTGGCTGACGGTGATTATTATTTGAGGATATTTGACAAATTTATTTACCCTGTGACGGGAGGAAAATATTGGCTTGAACTTAAAGATAACATACCTAATAAGCCGTATAGCATTAAGCTTGTAGAAAATGATAAAGAAAAAGGTTCTAAGTATACAATCACTTATGACGGTACATATATAGTATTGCCATATGCGGCTGAAAAGCAACAGCTTCAAACAAACGACAGCGTAAATCCGCACTATTGGAGGATAAACACTTATCCAAAATCAAAATTTACTACGATAAGAGATTATAAAAATCAAAAAATGATAGTAAATGCGAGCGGAAACAGTAACAGCAACGGTACTTTGGTTATAGTCTGGGAATCAACAGGCTCTGCTCCCAATAATGCTAAGATAAGCCTTTTTAAAGATGCTGTTTCAAATGGTTTAAAGACATTGATGTATATAAAAGAGACACCTGTAAAAACAGCATATAAGCTGGGAGAAGCGTTTGATACTTCCGGCATTGATGTAGTTATAAACGAAGCAGGAGTTGACAGAAATATCAATGATGAAATTACTTTCTATACCTCAGGCACAGTAGAACTGACACAAGGACGTCCCTTTACAACTACAGGAAAAAAAGTGATTGAAATAAAATATAAAGGTATAAAATACGGAGAATATACAATCGAGGTAAGCAAAAACAATCAGTAAAAACAAAATTACAAAAATCTTATTTTAAGGAGTAACAAATTCTATGAAAAAATTTTTATCTGCTTTAATTGCAGTTATAATGATATTGTCACTGACAGCTTGCAGTGCAAATGAAAGCACATCAAAAGAGAGTACGGCAAAAGAAAATATACCAAAAGAAAATGTATCAACAAATATTGAATGGACTATATATTGGTATTTGTGCGGAAGTGACTTGGAAAGCAATCACGGAGCGGCTACCAATGACCTTGCAGAACTAATGGAGGTGGAACTTCCTGAAAATGTTAAGGTACTTATTCAGACAGGGGGTGCATCTGTCTGGCAAAATGATTTTGTAAATGCGGATAAACTGGGACGTTATATATATGACCATAATGGATTGCAGCTAATTGAAGAACTTCCATCGGCAAATATGGGTGAGAGCAAGACCTTAGAAGATTTCCTAAGCTTTGGAAAATCAAATTATCCGTCTAAGCGAACAGCCGTGGTGCTTTGGAATCATGGAGGAGGCTCGGTATCAGGTGCGGCATTTGATGAAATCTATGGCATGGACTCTTTAAGCCTTGCAGAAATGTATCAAGCATTTTCAGAAGTTTTTGGAGAAAATCCGCAAAATCAGCCTATAGACATAATCGGCTTTGATACTTGTCTTATGGCAACAGTAGACACAGCCTATGCTTTTTCAGATATAGCTAAATACCTTGTAGCTTCACAGGAAGTAGAGCCGGGTAACGGCTGGCTGTATAGCGGATGGATTGGGGCACTTGCTAAAATGCCGAACATGGAAGCACTTGAACTGTCCAAAATCATTTGTGACAGCTATGCACAAGGCTGTGAAGAAGTGGGTACGCAGGATAATATCACTTTGTCGGTTACTGACCTTTCAAAGATATCAAATTTAATTTCGGCTTATAATGATTTTGGAAAGGAAGCACTATCTTTGGCGGTAGAAAATCCGTCATTTTTCGCTCGTTTTTCTCAAATTGCCAACAATGTTGAAAATTACGGAGGCAACACAAGAGAGCAAGGCTATACAAACATGACCGACCTCGGAAATCTTGCGTTAAAATCATCAGAATTATTGCCGGAAACTTCAGGAGCTGTAGGCAAGGCAATCTCCGACTGTGTTGTATACAAAATAAACGGAAAATATCGTCCTGATTCGGCAGGGCTGTCATGTTATTATAGCTATAACGGCGACGTGGAGGATTT
>DCPV01000209.1:3100-5559 GCA_002323775.1 Firmicutes bacterium UBA1535
CCTGTTGAATCTTTCAAATATTTGTATTCTTACGGTTTGACAGGTGAGCTTTCTGAGGAGGGCATGGACTATATTGCTCTTATGAATTATGATGTATTGCCTGAACTTAAAACTTTAAACAGTGTAAATTGGGAAAATATGCCTGTAACAGTGGGTGAGGACGGAAAAGCAACATTGACATTAGGCAGTGAAGCAATGGATATTCTTTCTTCCATAACTTTTGAACTTTACTATTCTGACCCGGAGGAAGATATTTTACTTTGCCTCGGTACAGATAATGATATTATAGCAGATTGGGAAAATGGTATTTTTAAGGATAATTTCAGAGGCGTGTGGGGGAGCTTGGACGGAGCGTTATGCTATATGGAAATTGCATACGAGGGAGACGACTATAATCAGTATTCAGTGCCGATTCTTTTAAACGGCGAGAAATATAATCTTATGGTAATATATGATTTTGAAACAGAGCAGTATTATATAGAGGGTGCAAGAAAGCCGCTTGACGACAGCGGTGCTGCAGATAAAAACCTGCGTTATCTGATTGAGGGTGATGAAATTCAGACAATTCACAATGCAACAACGATTAGCGATAATAACGGCGAATTGACAGCAGTTCCTATTGATACAATTAGGGTAAGCTCAGAAACAGCCTTTGAAGAAATTGAGCTTGGAGACGGATTATTTATTATGATGTATACAATGAGAGACAGTCAAGGCAATGTTGCATATTCTGCTGCTGTAAGTTTTGAATCACTAGACGGAGAAATATATACAAGTGTAGAATAAGAATATAAATTACTTAAAGCAAAGGAGAAAACTATAAAATGAAAAAAACAATTAAAATAAGAATTATAAGCCTTATAATCAGTTTAAGCATAATACTCAGTATGCTTCCGATTTCGGCAATGGCGGTAGTAGACAGCATTGCTGAAATAGATGATGTTGAATACAGCAGTTTACAAGAGGCATTTGATAATGTTAAAAATGATGAAACCATTAAATTAATTGATGATATTATACTTGCAGATACTGTCACAATTACTGAAACTGTGGAAAGTGGCAAAAATTTCACTCTTGACCTTAACGGACATAGTATTGACAGTTCTGATAAAACTGCAATTGTTCATAATGGCTATGGTAGTATGACAATCACAGACAGTAGTGAATCTGAAAATGGAAAGATAACAAGCTCAAACAGTGATATTTCTGCTGATATTAAGAGAGCTACTATTCGCTTTGTTCAAAGCGGCAGGCTTATTATAACCGGCGGTAAGGTTGAGCATACAGGCTCAAAGGGGGAGGCGATACATAATAAAAGTAATGGTGGTATAGAAATTTTGGGCGGTACTGTAGAGGCGACAGGGGATAGCGGTATGGCCATTTGTAATAATAGTTCAGGTGATTTGAATATCTCAAATGCTAAAGTACAGTCAAAATTCGCTGCAATTCATAACCAGGGCAATGGGAAAATTTCTATCAGCAATAATGCTGAAATTATAAGTGAAACCGAATGTACAATTAGTAGTTATGCGGATGGCTCTAAATCTGGAGATATTTCAATCGAAATAACAAATGGAGTAGTTAAAAACACAGGTGCGAGAGAGGCTATTTCATACAGTGGTTATGGGAAAATAGTTATAGGTGAGGGTGCTGAGGTTACAAGTAAGATTAACGAAAGTTACGGTACTGGCACAATTAATCTTTCTATGGGCATGACTGATATCGCTATTCTTGAAATAAATTGCGGAATAGTTGAAAATACCGGAACTGGCAAAGCAATTACTAGCTATAGTGGAGGAAATATCATTGTAAGCGGAAATTCTGTTGTAAAAAATTCAAGCTTATCTAATGGAACGATTGAGCTTTACTATTATTCTAAGCTTGAAATGACCGGTGGAACAATTGAAAACACTCAAGGCTATGCGATTCGTGGAGACTTTTTTAGTGATGTGAAAATTTCCATACCGAGCGGCAACTCTATAATTAAAGGCGGCATGCGTGCAACGAATATAGTGCCTGATTTGGGTGATGATATAGAAGTTATAGCTAGTAAAAATTATGATGGAAGCTCACCGCAAGAGTATAAACCAGCAGAGATTGATAGCTATAAATATCTGGAGTTTAAAGAAAAGCCAGCTGTTGCCAAAATCGGAGACGATAGTTATTCTACTATTCAAAAAGCATTTGATAATGTTAAGAATAATGAAACCATTAAGTTAATTGATGATATTATACTTTCAGATACTGTTACAATTACTGAAACTGAGGAAAGTAGCAGAAATTTTACTCTTGACCTTAACGGATACAGTATTGACAGTGCTAATAAAACTGCGATTACTTACAATGGAGACGGTGATATAACAATTACAGACGGTAGTGAATCTGAAAATGGGAAAATAACAAGTAGTATTAACGCTGTTAATGCTATCGATATGGGGACTATTCGCTTTAACGGAACA
>DCPV01000209.1:5685-12318 GCA_002323775.1 Firmicutes bacterium UBA1535
AGGTATAATTGAAAACACAAGCCCATACAATGGAACGACAATATATAACGGAGCAAGTGCTACTGTAAAAATTTCAGGTGGTATTGTGCAGTCAGAGGGAGAATTCAGTAGAACTATTTATAATGATAATTCAAGTAGTTTAAGCGTTTCGGGCGGTATAGTTCAGTCAAACGGCAGTGCAATTTATCATGGCAGCAAAGGCAAAATTTCCATTACCGAAACTGCTGAAATTATAAGTAAAAATAATTCCGCAATTGTGATTGCTGATTCCACATATGATGCCCCTGCCCTTGAAATAAGTGGCGGGTTAGTTGAAAATACAGGTGTCGGCACAGCGATTTTAAATCAATCTTCTAGCGGCAAAATTTCTGTCAGTAATAATGCTAAAGTTATAAGTAAAGATAGCAGTGGTACGATTTTTATTTTATCAGGTATTGGTAAGCTTGAAATAAATAATGCAACAGTTGAAAATACAGGTAATGGTACTGCAATTAATCATGGAGGTACTGGAAAAATAACTGTAAGCGGAAAATCTGTTATAAAAAGTTCAAATAAACAAGCTTACGGTAGAACTATTTTTCTTGCGGCAGGAACTCCCTCTGATACTGTCCTTGAAATTAACAGTGGAACTATAGAGAATACAGGGGGTGATTATTCAATTTATAATGCCAGCAGCGGAAAAATTTATATATCAAATGGCGGCGCTGTAATTAAAGCGGTTATCAGTGCGATTAATAAAGCTCCAAGCTTGAGCGATACTGAGGCATATTATATCGAGGGAAGTAAAACCAGTGTAAATGGCGAGTATTCTGTTCAGATTAAAAAAACTGATATAAATACAGACAGTAAAACTATGGAATACAAATATTTAAAATTTGAGCCTGCCGCTAATGAACTAAGTGCTGAAGTCAGTATAAACAATACAGCACCGAGAATTGGAGATATACTAAGCGGCTTGATTGAAAACAGCAACAACACAGGTGCTTTGACTTATATATGGAAAGCTGACGGAACGCAAGTCGGCTCAGAACAAAATTATACAGTAACAGTTAATGAGCTTGGAAAAACAATAAGTCTTGAAATTGAATCAAGTATTGAAACAGGTAAAGTTAAAAGTGATGATACTGAAGCAGTGCGTAAGAAATCAGCTCCGTCAGCACCCGAAGCACCAAGTGTTGTTTCAAAAAGCTACGATACGATTATACTAAAGGCAAATTCAGCTTATGAGTTCTCTAAGGACAAAAGCACATGGCAGTCAAGCAATGTCTTTAGCGGACTAAATGAAAGCACAGCTTATGCTTTTTATCAGAGAATAGCCTCTACATTAGATACAGAAGAATCAGAGGCAAGTGTGGTATTAAGAGAAACTACTGATACTGCTCCAAAAGTTCCCCCTATAGTTGACAATAATGACGGTGATAATTCCGGAAGCTCATTGGGTAACAATAATATTGTAACCATCATTCTTCCTGCACCGGATAATCCAAACTCAGCTATACAAGCTGAAATAAAGATTTCTGCTGCAGTGGATGATAAGGGCAAGGCTATAGTGAATATAATCGATAAAATGATAATAGAAGCATTTGAGAAAGCACTTGATAATGCCAAGAAAAATGGCAATGAAAAAAATGGTATCACTGTAGTTTTGCGTGTAGATACTAAAGATAAGAATGTATCTGATATTACAGTTAATCTTCCTAAGAGTGTACAGGATATTGTTATTGAAAATAAAATCGTAAGTACAATTGTGATAGTTGACAATCCCGACATCAGAATAGGCATGGATTTGATGACTATAAAAGAAATCAATCAACAAGCGAAATCTGATGTAAATATCACAGTCAAACGCATAGATAACAGTACGCTGGGTGATGAAGCGAAAAAAGCTGTCTTATCTCGTTCTTTGTTTGATTTGAGAGTAAATTACGGAAATGATAAAGAAGTGCAAAACTTTGGCACAGGCAGCGTATCAATAAGCATACCATATACACTGGCTTTGAATGAAAAAGCTGAAAATATAAAGGCTGTTTATATAGACAAAAACAAAAAAGTACAGTGGATTGAAAATTCGATTTATGATATTTCTAAAAAACTGGTGAATTTTAATACTAATCACTTTTCAATTTATGGTGTAGGCTATAAAGAAGCTGATATTGCATTTGAAGACATTGCAAATCATTGGGCAAAAGAGGATATTGAGTTTGCAGTAAATCGTGGATTGTTTAGCTGTACTTCAACTTCATCATTTAGTCCGGATATTGAGATGACAAGAGGAATGTTTGTAACTGTACTTGGACGAATGGCAAATGCAGATGTGAGTATATATACAGAAAGCAAGTTTACTGATGTTAAAAGAGATTCTTACTATATGGGCTATATTGAATGGGCAAACAAAAATGGTATAATAAAAGGTATCAGCAATGAAAAATTTGCACCGGAATCAGCAATCACTCGTGAACAGATAGCATTCATATTACAGAATTACTCTAAATTTATCGGTCTTGAACTACCAAAAGTTCATGGAGAAAACACCTTTGTAGACAGCGTAACAATCAGTAGCTATGCAAAAGATGCTGTGAAATTGATGCAGATATCAGGCATAATAAAAGGTAAAGATGGAAATCACTTTGCTCCACAAGTCGCAGCTACTCGTGCTGAGGTTTCGTCATTGCTCCGCCGTTTTATAGAGCTGATAAGCTCTCATAACATCACACAAGATTAACTATATACCATAATAGAATGCTTAAAAATCCTTTTAAGTATTCTGTATTGGATTTAAAAAGTAAAAAATATGCTCCTCTTATAGCAATTGGTTTGTATTTCAACTGATTGCTATAAGAGGAGCATTATTTTAATTTATTTTTCAACATTCATACTAAATATTTTTACTTCATTATTTCTATAGCCTTTTTAAGCTGTAAATCTTCTGTTTCAGGTGCTGCAAATAGCTTTATTGCACTGCCTAGAGCATCCTGTGTAGCAAAGTCAAGCACACCATATGAATGGAGATTATTGTTCTTTTGGAATAACTTTATTTGTTCAAAAGTTACTGCATCTAAAATACCATCTGGCTCATTTACCTTATAACCTAAAGTTTTAAGTATCATTTCTGCACCTAATACATCAAGTCCAATAGTATTAAGAGTTGGTTTTCTGTCCTTTTTCAATTCTGGATATGTAGATAAGTCAATTTTTGCTTGACCAATTTTATTTTCAACAACTATATTTGGCTTAATTCCTAAGCCTTGGACTTTATTTCTGTTTGCTGTAAAGTATTCAGCTATTGTAAGCTTAATATTAAATCCATTTGGTATGGTAAACAATCCTTGCACTACACCTTTTCCGTAGGTAGTAGTACCAATTATTTTTCCTACACCTCTGTCTTGTATAGCTCCTGCAAAAATTTCTGATGCACTTGCACTATACTCATTTACAAGGACACATACCTTGTATTTTTGCTTTTCTAATGTACTTTCAAATACTTTCTCACCTGAGGATTTGTAATTTACATATAAAAGAGGTCCCTTTGGCACAAATAAATTTAATATATCTATCGCTACATTTAAAAGTCCACCAGGATTATCTCTTACATCTAGTATTATTTTAGCAATTTTATTTTTGTCGAAATTAATCAGAGCTTCCTCTACCTGCTCAGTAGTATTCTCGTTAAAATCTGTAATTTTAAGATATCCTATGTTGTTATCCAAAATTTTACTTTCTACAGAGCTAACAACAATTTTGTCTCTTTTAATATTAAAGGATAACTTGGTATCTCCACGTTTTATTTCAATATTTACAACAGTTCCAATATCACCTTTAATTAACTTTGAAGCCTGAGTTGTTGTAAAGCCTACTACACTTTGACCATTGACAGCTATAATTTCATCTCCAGCCTTTATGCCTGCTTTTATAGCAGGAGTGTTTGGAAGTGGTGATGAAATAATGAGCTTATCTTTTTCGACTGTTATTTGAACGCCTATACCGCCAAATTCTCCGGATATATGCTCGTCAAATGACTGATATTCTTCCTTTGTATATATAACACTATAATCATCCAGTATAGAAAAAAATCCATCATATAATGCTTTTATTATATCATCTTGATTTATGTCATATTGATATAGTTTGTTTATATCCTGTATAACCAGTTTTAATAATTCAATATCCTCATCTAGCTTGTCTACATCTAGCTCAGCTGCATATACGCTAAATGGTGAAGATATTACCATAATGACTATCAACATGAGACTCAGAATTTTCTTAAATTGTTTTTTAAGACTAAAATTTACTTTCATTGTGCACCATCCTTTATTTTAAGCTTTATTAACATTGGTATCAATGGAAGAAACCAATGAATTCAAACAGATAAAAATATTATAAATAAGATTTTTTTTAAATGTTTGAATTAAGTATAGCGTATTTTTGCAAAACTGTAAATACTAAAGCGTATAACAATTTAATTTTTTAAAAGTTATTTTTGACTTTATGTAAGTTTTAGGGTAAAATATAAAGTAATATGAAATATAAAAAGGAGTTTGTAATGAACAGAAATACTAAGACTTCAAGCTTGACAGAAGCTGCTATGATATGCGGGGTACTTGTAATTATGGCTATGCTTTCTGCTTACATATTTCCATTTATAGATTTTTTCTTTCCTGTGCCTGCTTTAATTTTTAGCAGGAGACGTGGATTTAAGTATTCTTCCTTAGCAGTTGTTGCAGCATTAATTATTGTTACAATTATTTTAGGTCCGATAAATGGGCTGAATTATCTGATTTTATATGCACCTATAGCCATAGCTATGTCCTATTTAATAGATAAGGATAAAAAGGCTTCGACGGTTTTAATAGGAGGAGCAGTAGCTACGTTAATTTCAGTAGTTGTATCTTTGTTTATACTGGATAAAATAGTGGGAGTTGGCGTAACTGAACAAATTACAGCTTATATTAAAGAAATATTTGATATGCAAGAAAAAATTATAAATAGCATAGGTTCAAAAGAACAAATAGAGCTAATAAAGGAAATGCCAGAAGTTATTATTGAATTAGTAGTAAATTTGCTTCCGGTAATTATTATGGCAATGTCTTTAGCATTAGCATATATTAATTATGTGATTGCACAAAAATTGGCGTTAAGATTTAAAATTGAAATGAAGCAATTAAAAGATATTGCATTTTTCAGCCTGCCGAGAAATTTTATGATAAGCATAGCGTTTTTCTTTATATTATCATATGTTCTAAGAGGGTTTAATTTTCCAAATATAGATGTTATTATATCTAATATTGTAGTTATTGTACAAATAGCTTTAATCCTTCAAGGACTTGCACTTGCAAAGTTTTATATGGCTCAAAAAAGAGTAAATGGTTTTTTAAGGGTAATTGTATTTATCTTTATAATATTTAATCCAATAATCATGAGTATTATGACTGCAATAGCAATTGCTGACTTGATTTTTGATTTTAGAAAATTGAGAACTAGAACTTAATTACATTCAATCCTAGTTTTAAAAAAATTAGTGCTGAAGAATATTATTTTAATAATAAAATTAAATTTATAATTTAAAGTAGAAATTCACAGAAGGGAGTCTATATTATGATAAAGTATTTTAAATTGCCTGAGTATATGAGAGATGATAATTATATATTTTTAATAATTATTGCGATATTTACAGTAATATTTTTATTAAACAAGCTTTTTATAGTTGCTATCTTATCAGCTTTTGTCTTTTTGTTTAGCCTGCTTGCAAGCATCATAAAACATAATACGAGACAGAAAAATTTAAATAACTATATAGTAGATTTTACCAATAACATAGAAAATCTTTCTATAAGCTCATTGTTCAATTTTCCAATGCCTGTAACGATTATAGGCAATGATGGTAAGGTATGCTGGTACAACCTTAGATTTAGAGAGATAGTTGGCGATGATATCTTAATAGAAAAAATAGGAGAGATTTCATCTAACTTTTCAATGAAGATTTTAGAAGAAAACAATCAGGGAACTCTTAACAATATTGAGCTGAGTCTTGAAAATAAGGTTTATAACGTTATGTACTCAAAGCTTGATGAGAAACAATTTTCGCAGGATGCGGCTTATATACTCTATTGGGTGGACAACACTTCATTTAGAACAATAAAAAATAAGTACAATGATGAAAGACCAATTGTGCTTATAATCCAAATTGACAATTACGGTGAAATTGCGGAAAAAATGGATAAGCTTATAAGAGCCTCCATGATAGCAGAAATAGAGAAAATACTAAATAAACATGCAAATGAAATGAATGGCTTTGTGCTAAAATACGACTCTGACAGATTTATAATGCTTATAGAAAACAAGTATTTGGAGTCACTTGAGTCTAAAAAATTTACAATGCTTGAGGAAGTCAAGGAAATAAAAAGCTCAGGAGAATATTTCTTTACACTTAGTATAGGTGTAGGAGCATATGCAAAGACTATAGGACAGCTTATTGAAAATGCAAAGGGTGCGCTCGACATATCTCTTGGCAGAGGTGGAGATCAGGCAGTTGTAAAACGCATTAATTCCGTAAAATTTTATGGAGGAAAAAGCAAGGCTGTTGAAAAAAGAACAAAGGTTAAGGCCAGAATTATGTCCTTTGCTTTAAGGCAGATA
>DCPV01000209.1:12377-24466 GCA_002323775.1 Firmicutes bacterium UBA1535
GCAGATAATAGATCAAAGCTCAAATGTTATAATTATGGGGCATAGGATTGGAGACATGGATAGTCTAGGATCTTCTATTGGACTATACAGCATGGCAAAAAGCAGAGGGAAAAAAGCATATATTGTTCTTAACGGTATAAATTATTCTATAAAAAATTTATATGAGAGAATGTTAAGAGAAGATTCAAGCTACAAGGAAGCTATCATTACTACCGAGCAGGCTCTTAACTTAATGGATTCAGAATCTGTTTGCGTAGTTTTAGACACTCACAAGGCAAGCTTTACCGAAGCCCCAGAGGTCGTAGAAAAAGCAGAAAAAATAGTATTAATCGACCATCACAGGCGAGGCGAGGAGTATATAGAAAACGCAGTGCTTGACTATATAGAGCCTTATGCTTCATCAACTTGCGAGCTGATTTCAGAGATTATACAGTATCTTGAGGATCATATTAAGCTGACTAAATTTGAAGCAGATGCAATGCTTGCGGGAATAGTTGTCGATACTAATTCATTTATATTTAAAACTGGAGTAAGGACTTTTGAGGCAGCTTCATTTTTAAGACGAAATGGCGCTGACACTATAGAGGTAAAAGAGCTGTTTAGTGAAGGTCTTGAAAATATGAAAAGAAAAACAGAAATAATAGAACGAGCTGAGATGAAATTTGGCGATGTTGCCATATCATATATAGATGAACAGTCTGATAATAGCAGTGTTATAGCTGCAAAGGCGGCTGATGAGCTATTGACAATTAAAGATGTCAAAGCAAGCTTTGTTCTAGTAAAGCAGGATGGATTCATCCACATAAGTGGAAGATCTACAGGACAGATAAGCGTACAGCTTATATTGGAGCTGCTTGGAGGTGGAGGACACTTGACTATGGCAGGTGCACAAATCAAAACTGATAACATACAAGAGGCTAAGGAAAAGCTGTATGAAGCAATAAAACAATATAAAGAGGATGGAAAAGAAGAATGAAAGTAATATTACTACAAGACGACAAAACATTAGGAAAAAAAGGTGAAGTTGTAAACGCTAAGGAAGGCTATGCGAGGAATTTCTTGTTTCCTAAAAAAGTAGCTATAGAAGCAACACCTGCAAATATGAAGGTTTTAGAAAATCAAAAGAAATTACAAGAACAAAAGGAACAAGAGATTTTAGCAGAAGCTAAAAAATTAGAAGAAGAATTAGTAAAAATCACACTTGTTATAAAGACAAAATCCGGAGAAAACGGAAAACTTTTTGGCTCTATAACGACTAAAGAAATAGCTGAACTATTGAAAGAAACTCACAATATAGATATAGATAAAAGAAAGTTAGAATTAGAGGACAGTATAAAATCTGTTGGTAATTACACTGTAAAAGCTAAGCTTCATACTAAAGTTGTGGCAAAATTGAATGTTATAGTAACGAACTCTAATTAGAGTTTATAAGTAGTTGAAGTATAAACAGTCAGTATATATTCATCTTTCGAATAAAAAAGTTATTTTTAACATAAACAATTTGTAAACAAAGGAAGTGTAATTTTGTCTGAAACTCTTAATTTCGGTAAGGTGCCACCTCACAGTCTGGAAGCAGAGCAAACAGTTTTAGGGGCTTTGCTGATGGATGGCAGTGCAGTGGAAAGAACTTTAAATGTAATTCGTGCTGAGGATTTTTACTATGAAGCTAACAGCGAAATTTTTGATGCTATAAAAACAGTCCATCAATTTGATATTCCTGTTGATATTATAACTGTTACAAATGAGCTGAAAAAACGCAGCAAGCTAGAGCAAACAGGTGGAATTGAATACTTAGCAGGTCTTACAGAAAATATAGTAAGCACTAAAAGCATATCAGCATATTTAGATATAATTAAGGAAAAATCAACATTAAGAAAGATTATTAGTATATCAAACGAGCTTATTGAAAAGGGATATAAAGAAAATGATGATGTTCAGAACCTCATAGACCTTGCGGAATCAAGGATATTTTCTTTGTCACAAAACAGAAGCTCTAATGACTTTTCCAAAGTCAAAGATGTATTGATAACAGTATTCAATCAGTTAGAAGAACGTGCAAAGGTAAAAGGTAGTGTAACGGGCATAGATACTGGATACAGGGACTTAAACCGTATGACGGCAGGACTTCAGCGTTCAGATATGATAGTTTTAGCATCAAGACCTGCGATGGGAAAAACATCACTTGCATTAAATCTTGCTATGAATGCTGCTAAAACAGGATCTTCTGTTGCATTATTTAGCTTGGAAATGTCCAAGGAACAGTATATTCAAAGGCTTATAAGTTTAGAATCATTGGTAGAAATATCAAAATTTAGAACAGGAGCATTAGAAGATGATGACTGGTTAAGTCTTGCTAATGTTATGAACAGCATTTCGTCAGCTAATATATTTATTGATGACACTGCTTCAATTTCACTTTTTGATTTAATATCAAAGTGTAGAAGATTAAAAATAGATAAAGGACTTGATTTAATTATTATTGACTATGTTCAACTTATGTCATATGGTGCAAAATCAGAGAGTAGACAACAGGAAATATCCAATATTTCGAGAGGGCTAAAGCAGCTTGCCAGAGAAATTAATTGTCCCGTGCTTGCTTTATCACAGTTATCAAGAAGTGTGGAGCAACGCCCGGATAAAAGACCGCTTTTGTCAGATTTGAGAGAGTCTGGAGCTATAGAGCAGGATGCGGATATTGTTATGATGTTATATAGAGACGAATATTACTATAAAGAGGAGTCAGAAAAAAAAGGAATAGCAGAGGTTATACTGGCAAAGCATAGAAATGGTCCGGTAGGGACAGTTGAGCTAGTATTTATAGACAGGTTTACCAAATTTTCGGACAAGCCGGATGCTTTTTAGTTAATTAATTATTGATGTGTAGGAAGAACTTTGCTCCTCCTATGCAATGAGATAAACTTACAAGATTTAATAAACATTGGAAAATGGAGTAGCTATGGATGGTAATAAAATCAGACAGTTAAGACAGGAAAAAAAATTAACTATTGAAGAATTTGCAGAAATTACAGGATTTACATCAAGCTATATATCACAGCTTGAAAGAAACAAGCTGGAGCCATCATTGACAGCACTAACCAAGATTAGCAAGGCTTTGGACGTCTCCTTGTATTACTTCTTAGAGGAGGAGAACAGTAAGCCGATTATTATTAAAAAGAGTGAAAGAAAAACTGTAAGCTCTGAGAATAAAGCGGACATTAGCTTTTTAACACATGTTGGTGAAGTTTATGGAATAAAGCCAGAGTTTTATGTATATGAAATAGTTTTAGAGCCAAATCAATGGGATAGCAAGACCTTAAACGTTTTAAACTGTCATAAATGTATAATAGTAAAAAAAGGAACACTACTGGTAGAATTTAACAATTCAAACGAGGTTTTGCAAACTGGAGACAGTATATACATAGATTGCAATCTGCCACACAGATGTTATAATCCAACATCATCAGAGCTTGAAATTCTATGTATAACATCAGACTTGGATTTATCATAAATTTTTATAAAATAATCTTAAAGTGCAAAGTATTTTAGAGATAAGTAATATATAAAGCAATGAATAATAAAGCAAATAATTATAATACTATAATTAACGTTGAAAAGGAGAGATTGTCATGGAAAAAACCTTTGAAGAAATTAAAAACGATTTTATTGACGCAAGCTTAGAAGAAAAAATAAAAATTTATACAACAGCAGAAAATTTAACAGTAGAACAATTCAAGGAGCTATTAGCGTATTACCCAATCAAGCACCTAGAAAGATTAGAAAAAGCAGTTAATTCAAAGTAATGATTTGTCGGGATTTTATTTACCCGACAAATTATTTTTTGTAAAGAATTAATATAACAAGGAGATAATTACATGGAAAGATTTTATAAAATGGTTGAGGCTTCTAATAAGAGATTTCCAAATGGGGTTGAACCATTTCAAATGGCTACACGCTTATTAGAAGAATGTGGAGAAGTTGCAGCTGAAATAAATCATTGGCAAGGTTCCGGACTTAAAAGACAAAAGCGTGGAGAGCCTAGCAAGGAAGCACTTGCAAATGAATTAAGACAAAGTATAGTAGAACTTTTCAAGATAGCTGTATATTATTCTGTGGAAAAAGAATTGGAAGATTCAATTAATCAATCCATTCAGCGTTCAAAAGATGAGGGATTAATTGATTAAATATCGTATGATTTTACAAAGTCATTCCACTACAGTATAAAATACTATAGAATAAATAATTTTGCATAAATTATATAATTATGGAAATACTTCTTGTAGGAGGTGTTTTTTTAATATTATGGATGAAAAAGTTTTAAAAAGATTATATATTGAGGAAACATTAAAGACAAGAAAATACATAGGATACAGGCTGGATATAGCTCTACTGAAGTCAATTGTAACAATAATTATTTTTGCATTTTTATACTACTACAGTAAAAATATAATTTTTTCAATTATTGTAGGAGTCCAAGTTTTTTTAATTCTTACATTGTTAAACAAATTAAGAATTAACAAAAAGATTAAAATTGGAAAAGATAAGCTATTGCAAAGAATAAAGCTGAAAAAATTTAAAAATAAAATATTTTATTCTGACTACAAGGACATTGAAAGCTTTATCATGCTTTATTTAAACCAGTATAGATATAAGAATATAAAAAAAGTAAAAAAATATTCTTACAAAGCTATTAAAGACAGTGAAGCTATCAACATATATATTATGAAATTTTTTGAAGATGCTGTTATAGAAAAGGCAGATATAAGAGATTTACTAACAGTTATGCTTGATAGAAAAGCTAATAAAAACTTGCTGTTCATTTTAAACGATTTGAGTGAGGAAGCAAAAGAGCTATTAGAGAAATATAACGATAAATTAAACATTCAAACAGTTCTTCTTGATGATATATATAAATTTGCTGATGAATCCTTACTACTGTCTGAAGAATATGAATACAAGGATATAGAGGGCTTAGAGAGAAAAATAAATAGAAAAACTAAGGATATAGTAAAAAATGTATTTATCAATAAAAAGCTAATTATATATATAATTGCCGCTATAATGTTCTATGCAATTCATAAAACTATATTTCCAAATCAGCTAGGTATTTATATATCATATTATTTTATCATTTTAGCTTGTATAAATGCTGTGTATAGATTGTATGTTTTATACACGAGAATAAATGAAAATAAGAAACAAACAAATTAATAAAGCTTTTGATAAATAATTTACTTATAAATCTCAAACGCACTATTAATGGGGACTTAATAGAATTATTACGAATGTTTTGAAAATTTATATTGAAAAAAAACTCTTTTTGGCTTATAATTTCCTTGATGAAATAAAATTTTACAATAAATCAAAACTTATATGATTTAAGAAAAGGAAGGAATTTAGAATGAGTAAAATAATACCAGTGGGCTTGTCTAATAAACATGTTCACTTATCACAAGCAGACGTTGAAATATTGTTTGGAGAAGGACATCAGCTTACACCAATTAAGGATTTGGGACAGCCTGGTCAATATGCCTGTGATGAAAAGGTTGATTTAGTAGGACCAAAGAGAACTATAAAGGACGTTAGGGTTTTAGGACCTGTAAGAAAGGTATCGCAAGTTGAAATATCATTTAGCGATGGAATTGCTTTAGGATTGGGTGAGATTCCTGTTAGAGATTCAGGAATGCTTGAAGGTACTCCGGGAATAAAATTAGTTGGACCTAAGGGTGAAGTTAATTTACAACAGGGAGTTATAGCAGCAGCAAGACATATACACATGCACACATCAGATGCAGCTGAATTTGGAGTAAAGGACAAGGACTTAGTGAAAGTTCCTGTTGAGGGACAAAGAGGTTTAGTGTTTGACAATGTACTTATAAGAGTTCACGATACATATGCTTTGGAGATGCACGTTGATATAGAAGAAGGAAATGCAGCAGGACTTAAAAATTGTCAATTAGTTGAGCTTATCAAAAAGTAGACTTATATAACAAATTTAAAGGCAAAATATTTTAGGTAAATTTATTTTGCCTTTTTTAGCATTATATTTGTCTAAATTAGTTAAGTAAGTAATATAAATTTTAATAGATATCATTTATGATACTAAAAAAATTTAAGTATATATTTTAGCTTTTAAGTTTTATACTTAAATGATGATTAGCTAAAATAAAAAAATTGATTAATGATAAGGAGAGTTAATGAGATGGAAGGTAACAAAATATTATACGGAAGCCAGCACTGCCCAGGCTGTGGAATAGTTAAAGAGTTCCTTGACAAAAATAACATTGAATACACTTATGTAGATATTACAGATAGTATGAAAAATTTAAAAGAGTTTCTTAAAATTAGAGATACTCATGATGTCTATAGAGGCATAAGAGGAAGATCAATAGTTGGCATACCTATGCTAAAAATTGGCGAAGAAATTATACTAGGACCAAGTGAAGAAATGTTGTTAGAAATGTTTAAAACAGCTTAATTTAAAACTTTGTTATGTTGTGAGAATTAATTTCTATGAAATTTTTTGAGTAAATGCAGGGAGAAATTCTTTTCTTCCTGCGTATAAAATCATTTATAAAGAATTATAAGAGGTGAAACATGAGATTAAAGGATATTAAAAATTTATTACATAATGATAAAAAAATGAAACTTGCAGTTGTTGCTGCTGAAGAAGAAAATGTGTTGATAGCTGTTGACGATGCTTATAAAAATGATATCGTTATACCTGTTTTAATCGGCGATGCAAATAAAATAAGAGAAATAGCTAAAAATGCTCAGATTAATATTGATTGTTATGAGTTAATAAACACTGATAGCTTAGAGCAGTCAGCTGAAATTGCTGTTAAAATGGTTCGTGAGAAAAAAGCAGATTTTCTCATTAAAGGCTTGATTGATACTTCAATACTTGTTAAGCAGGTTTTAAATAAAGAGTATGGACTTACAACAGGCAGAACATTAAGCCATGTTATGGCTTATGATGTTCCGGTATATCACAAACTTTTGTATCTAACTGACGGAGGCATAATGACATATCCTGATTTAGATGGTAAAAAAAATATATTGGAAAATGCAATTGATGTATTGAAGGCACTAAACTACAAGGAAATAAAAGTAGCTTGTTTAGCGGCTAAAGAAAAATTAAATCCTAAGATGCCTCCGACTGTTGATGCTGATGCACTCAAAAAAATGTGTGAAGCTGGAGAATTCGCAGATGGTGTTGTGGTTGAAGGACCTATATCATTTGATTTAGCTGTATCAAAAGAGGCAGCAGAGATTAAAAAATATGATAGTCCTGTAGCAGGAGACACAGATATACTTCTTGTACCAAATATCGAAACAGGTAATGGAATAGGAAAAACTATGACATATTTTGGTAATGCTTTAAGTGCTGGAATTATAGTGGGTGCAAGTGCGCCAGTAGTTTTGGTATCAAGAGCAGATTCTTATGAGTCAAAATATTATTCAATATTGTTAGGTGCTTTGGTTGCACAAAACAGTAGAAAATAAAAAATTTTAAAGTTAAAAGCTATTAAATTTCTAAACTTTTAATTGATATTAGAGAGTTGTCATTTTTTGGACAGGTGGCGCTGTTAAAAATACATATTATAAAATAAGAATTTAAGAAAAATACTTTGCTTTTTTGAAACGTAGAAAAGCAGGGGAATGGAGGAATTATGTACAAAATCTTATCAATAAATCCTGGTTCAACATCTACAAAGATAGCTGTTTATGAAGATGAAAAACCATTGTTTGTAGAAAGCATACAGCATAGCGATAGTGACTTAGCAGGATTTGCAAGAATTCAAGACCAATTTGAATTTAGAAAAAATGCAGTTATGAATTTTTTAAAAACTAATAATGTGTCTACAAGCGAGTTATCAGCTATAGTAGGGCGTGGAGGGCTTTTACCTCCAGTAAAATCAGGTGCATATCGTGTAAATGAGACAATGGTAGATGTTCTTATGAACAGACCGGTTCTTGAACATGCTTCAAATCTAGCAGCACTTATAGCTTATGAAATGTCAAAGGAGCTTAATATAAATGCTTACATTTACGATTCTATAGCAGTTGATGAGCTTATAGACATAGCAAGACATACAGGATTGCCAGAGGTTGACAGAGTTAGCTTAACGCATGCACTTAACATGAGAGCTGCTGCAATAAAAACAGCACAAAAACTTGACAAGCCATACAAGGATTGTAATTTGGTTGTTGCGCATCTTGGCGGAGGAATATCACTTACAGCACATAGTGGCGGAAAGATGATAGACATAGTTTCTGATGATGAAGGTCCTTTTTCACCAGAACGCTCTGGCAGAGTTGCAGTAAAGGATTTATATAAATATGTAAGCTCTGGAAAATACACTAAAGATGAAATGAAGAAAAAGTTAAGAGGAGAAGCTGGGCTGAAAGGTCATCTTGGAACTATTGACGCTCGTGAGGTTCAAAAGAGAATAGAAAGTGGAGACGAAAAAGCGAAGCTTATATTCGAAACTATGGCATATCAAATTGCCAAATCCATAGGTGAGTTATCTGTTGCATTATATGGTAAGGTAGATAGAATTGTTTTGACAGGTGGCATAGCATACTCAAAAATTCTAACTGATTGGATAATAGAGAGAGTAAAATTCATAGCTCCAGTAGAAATTTTACCGGGAGAAAATGAAATGGAATCTTTGAGCCTGGGAGCTTTAAGAGTTCTAAGAGGTGAAGAAACAGCAAGAGAGTATGCAGAATAAGCTTAAATATTGAATAGATATTTACTATTTACACATATTTTGAAATTTTAAGACAGCAGTGTATTACATTAATTATAAAAATTTTAAAATTATGGGTTTTAGCACTTGATTTTTTATAGAATTTGTAATAGAATTGTAAATAAATACATAAGCAGATAAATTTTTGACATAAGGATAAAATTTATCTGCTTTTTTTTAGAGTTTAAATATTATAAAAGTATAAAAATGTCTATGAAATAAAAATAGGCATATAATTAGGGGGGTTAAAAAATGAATTTAGAAATTATAAAATTTGTTAATTGTATTATATTTGCTGTGCTTAGTGTGCTTTTAATTTATGAAATGAGGGATGATGATAGTAATGTAAAGTTATCTTCAATAAGATGGATAATTGTTGTAATGTCATCAATTGTTTTCTTGCTTATAGCTAATTATGCAGTACCATTATACTTAAAGCTTCCATTTGTAATAATTACGTTTATTATTGTATGTCAATTAATGTTTAAAGTTAGTTTTATCAAAAAGATGTTTGCATGTATAGTTGCTGTATCAATAGCATGGTTGATTGATTCTATAATATCATTTTTCTTTATATTTATATTGAAGTTCAATATGCAAGATTTGAATAAAGACTTACAATATTATGTTTTCTATAATACATTAAGTATTATGCTTTTTATATTAGCAATAATATTTTTAAAGACAAGAAGGCTTATATTTCACGTAAATAAGAATATGAGTATACTCACTAGAAATTTATTATTTTTTATAGTTGTATTTCAAATTTTAAATGTTTTTGTTCAATTTTTTTTAATTATTAATTTATCATATAATTCCAATTTAAATATTATTTCTTTTATTTCTTATATATGCTCTATTGCTTCAATAGGTATTTTATTATACAGTACAAATATTATAATTGATAAGGAAAATATAATAAAGTTATCAAATGAATATAATGAGAATTTGAGTGTATACAATGGAGTCTTACAAAGTTCTATAGAAAGTCAGAGAAAAATTGCACATGAACATGGCAATCAGTTATCTGTTTTGTCTGGATATATAGCAAGTGCTAACTTAGAAAAAGCAAAGAGCTACTTAGAAAAAATTATTGGTAATTGCAACTCTGAAAATGAACTACTTTCCCATATTAAAGAAAGTGGTCTTAAAGCGTTGCTTGTGTTTAAAATTGCTATGATAGAAAGAAAAAATATAGACTTTGAACTTGTTGTTGATGAGGATATAGAAAATACTATAATACCATCAGAGGACTTGTGTCAAATTGTAGGGATTTTTCTTGATAATGCAATAGATGCAGCTGTTCAGTCCGAAGAACCTTATATAACTATGTCTATTTTGAAAAATGAAAAAGATCTTGCTATAATTATAATGAATTCAACTAATAATGAAGATATTGATACAGAAAAAATTTATCAAAAAGGATATTCATCAAAGGGCGAAGGTAGAGGCTTTGGACTTCATATAGTTGATGAAATAGTAAAAAAATATAAAGAGCTCAATCTTCAAACGAGGGTAGAAGACGGGCTCTTCATACAGGAGCTTCGTGTTGCAGATAAATCTACTTCTTCAACAGCGATTTAGGTAGCTTTGGCTCACTCCAAGCAAAAAGTGGGCATGCAACCGTAGAGGTCTTAGCTAAATTAGTAGTGATTTTAAGTAATTTGTTTGCTAAACTCTTTTTAATAGTACTCATAATTTCTATACCTCCTTTTGAAAATTTTATATAATATTGGAGATATGTTTATCGAGTTTACAGACAAAATGCAAACAATTGCACTCGATAAAAATCCAATATGTATAATTGCAATTAATGAAAAAAACAAAGCTGTCATTGTTGAACATAGTTTTAGTATAATCCTTACACGAGCATTTAAGAGAGGTCTTTTTTCTGTGTCAGCAGGTGCGAACAACATGGTTGATAAAATTGATAGTAAACAAATGATTGAGGTAGATAAAGTACTAAAGCTATAATTTTTTGATATGTAAATTGTTCCAAATAAAATTACAAAGCTTGTTATATAACAGCTAATTTCTTTATCTGCATGAAATCCGAATGAGCTAGTTTTTATTATGACTAGTAGCAAAGAAACTATTAAAAATTCCGTTTGCCAGCCAAAAGCCATGCTTATTACAAAAAATAATAATGTTTTTGTTACTAATGAATATATAACCTCCATTCCATATAAAGCTACTTCCATCTGATCTTCTGTAATATTTTCTATGTTCTTATGCAGAAATTTTTCAAATTTATTAAGAGTTCTTTGTTTTATATTCATAAATTAATTGTAGCAAATTATTCGACAAAAATAAACAAATATTTCTGTAAGTTTAAATCTTTTTATCGACAATATACGACATATTTCGACAAAAATGTCGCAAAAATTGAGATGGGGCTAATAAAAATTTTATAAAAGATTTTTATTAACTATTGAAAAGATATATAAACAACGATATAATATAACTAAGCATAAATTTTGTATAATTTATGGAGGGATTAATAAAATCTATTCTAAAGATTAATAAATTTATCTCAAAAGGGGATAAATTATGTAGTAAAGCACGGGGGATAAAAGAAAAATGAATAATTCTAAGAGTAAAGACACAGAATTTACTTCGGTAATAAAACCAAAGGTAGATTATGCCTTTAAACAAATGATGAATAACAGGGTTGCACTACGAGATTTTTTAAGTGCAGTTCTTAAAATGAATGAAGAAAATATAACTGACATTGCATACATTGATACACATACTCTAAAAGAGCATGATAACGATAAGTACATTGTCATGGATGTAAGAATAACAGTTGATAATATCTACGAGATAGATGTAGAAATGCAGGTTAGAAATTTTGTATATTGGACAGACAGAGTTTTGTTTTATACTTGTAAAATGCTTACAGGACAAATGAAAAAAAGTGATGACTATAATAAATTCAAAAAGTGTATTAACATAAGTATTCTGGATTATAATATATTTGATGATAAAAAATACAAAAACTTCTATAGCTCGTATCATATATCAGAAGACAAGGATAATAGAATATTTAGCGATTTATTAGAATTCCATGTGATTGAGTTAAAAAAGATACCAGAAGATAGTATAAATTCATTAGAAAATAACAAATTGTTAGATTGGGCAAGATTTTTAAATTCTGAGAGCAAGGAGGAAATGGAAATGTTATCTAAACAAAATTCAGGAATAAAAGCAGCATACGATGAACTGGAAACACTATACGATGATGATGAAAAAAGAGCTATATACGAAGCAAGAGAAAAGGCTATGATGGATTATAGAGTACAACAAAGAGCTGCAAGAGAAGAAGGAATAAAAGAA
>DCPV01000209.1:24630-33554 GCA_002323775.1 Firmicutes bacterium UBA1535
GAGTACAACAAAGAGCTGCGAAAGAAGAAGGAATAAAAGAGGGAATAAAAGAAGGAAAGCTTGAAGGTATTCAAGAAGGTATAAGAAAAGAGAAACTTGAAAATGCTAGGAAGATGCTACTTAATGGTGCTGATATAGAATTTATTATGAAAATTACAGATTTAGCAAGAGAAGAAATTTTAAATTTAAATAAAATTTAATAATATATATTAGGAGGAAGCGATGAACAACGCTATTTTTAGAGTTAGTGAGTATAAGAATGAACCAATATTGGAATATAATGTTGGAAGTAAAGAAAGGCAAGAATTAGAGAGTAAGCTCGCCGAGCTTAAAAGTCAAAATTTAGAAATTCCATTAATCATAGGTGGGAAAGAGATAAGAACTGGTAATACAGCTAAATGTGTACTTCCGCATAATAAAGATAAATCTGTAGGTTTTTATCATATGGCTACTGAAAACGAAGTAAAGCTTGCTATAAAGGCAGCAATGGATGCTAAAAATGAATGGCAAAGTATGTCATACGATAGAAGAATGATGATATTCTTAAAAGCTGCAAAGCTTGCTTCTACAAGCTGGAGAGCTACATTAAACGCTTCTACTATGCTATGCCAAAGTAAGACATTCTACCAAGCTGAAATTGATTCTGCTTGTGAACTTATAGACTTCTTAAATTCTATTTGTAAGGTTTTGTGTGATTTATATGAAATGCAGCCTATGAACTCAGCTGACAGCGTTAATAGGGTTGAATATAAGCCATTAGACGGTTTTGTTTATGCTGTTACTCCATTTAACTTTACAGCTATAGCAGCTAATTTGATTTCTGCACCAGCTGTAGCAGGCAATACTGTAGTATGGAAACCTGCCACAACAGCAGTTTATTCCTCATACATGGTATTGAAGCTTTTACAAGCAGCAGGCTTGCCTGATGGTGTTATAAACTTTATACCAGGAAGTGCTTCTATGATAAGTGATATAGTTATGTCAGATGAAAACATGGCAGGAGTGCATTTTACAGGCTCTACAGAGGTGTTTAACAGCATGTTTGCTGCTGTTGGTAAAAATATTGACAAATACAACTCTTATCCAAGATTAGTTGGTGAAACAGGCGGAAAGAACTTTAGCATGATACATAACAGTGCTAATGTTGATGAAGTCGCAGCAGCTCTCATCAGAGGAGCATTTGAATATCAAGGACAAAAATGCTCGGCAACAGCAAGAGTTTATGCTCCACAAAGCATGTGGCCAGCTTTAAAAGAAAGGCTTATAAGCGAGATAGCTACTATAAAAGTTGGAGACGCTGAAAATAGAGAAAATCTTTTAGCGGCGGTTATAGATAAAAAAGCATTTGACAAGATAAGCTCATACATTGATTATGCTAAAAATTCTGATAAGGCAGAGATAATATGCGGCGGAAAATATGATGATAGTATAGGATATTTTATTGAGCCAACAGTTATTCTCACAACTGATTTAAACTTTAAAACGATGAAAGAAGAAATATTTGGACCTGTATTGACTGTTTATGTTTACGAGGATGATAAATTTGAAGAAACTTTAGAGGAATGTGCAAACTCAAGTAAATATGCTTTGACAGGCTCAATTTGGTCTGCTGATAGAAATATTATAAACAGAGCAGAGGATATACTGAAATTTGCAGCAGGTAATCTGTATGTAAATGATAAGAGCACAGGCTCAGTAGTAGGTCAAAATCCATTTGGAGGCTCAAAAGCATCTGGAACTAACGATAAAGCCGGAACTATAATAAACATGCTTAAATGGGTAAGTCCAAGAAATATAAAAGAAAACTTTATACCTACAAAGGATTATAGATATAAAAATATGTTGTAATATACAAAATATGCAGAGACTCAAGTTAATTTTGAGCCTTTGCATATTTTAAATATTCCATTTATTTGTTTAAAATATATCAAATTGGGTAAATATATTTATGTCATTTACAAATGACAAATATAAAATAAGTACAATGTATAGGCAACATAATACAAATATGATGCTCTGTGCTAGGAGGAATGTATAAAATGAAATCACTGAAATTAAAAGAAAACCTATATTGGGTAGGAAGCCTAGACCCAGAACTTAGAGTTTTTGATATAATAATGAGTACAGAATTTGGAACTACTTATAATTCTTACTGTATTAAGGGCGGAGATAGAACAGTTCTTATTGAAACTGTTAAATTAAAATTTTTTGATGAATACTTAAAGAGACTAAAGGAAATTACAGATATTCAAGATATCGAATACATAATTGTAAATCATACAGAGCCTGACCATGCTGGATCAATAGAAAAAATGCTTGATTTAAACCCTAATATAACAATAATAGGCTCAAGAACAGCTATAGATTTTTTAAAGCATATCTGCAACAGAGAGTTTAAATATCTTGAGGTAAAAACAGGTGACGGATTATCCCTTGGAGATAAAACTTTAAAATTTATAGATGCAAAATGCTTGCACTGGCCTGATTCCATGTATACGTATTTAGTAGAGGATAAAACTTTGTTTACATGTGACTCATTTGGAGCACACTATAGCTTAGATACGATATTGCAAAGTACTATAAAAAATCAAGAAGATTATATGAGCGCATTTAAGTATTATTATGACATGATTTTAGGACCGTATAAATCATTCTTCCTAGAGGCTATAGCTAGGATAGAGAACTTAGAGATTGACATGGTATGCCCGGGACATGGACCAGTTCTGGATGAAGACCCTTGGAAGATAATAAAATTATCAAAGGAATACTCGATTGATGTAAATCCAAATAAAAATAAAACTGTTGTAATTCCTTATGTTTCAGCATATGGATATACAGGAGAATTAGCTCTTAGCATGAAAAAAGCAATAGAAGAAGCAGGACTTGATGTCAAAATATTTGACTTAGTTTATGCAGATAAAAATGAAGTGCTTAAAGAGATACGCTGGGCAGACGGAATTTTGTTTGGCTCTCCTACAATACTTGGTGAAGCACTTAAACCAATATGGGATATTATGACAGACATATTCTCTGTAACACATAGAGGTAAGCTTGCTTCAGCCTTTGGCTCTTACGGATGGAGCGGTGAGGCAGTTCCTGATTTAATGGAGCGTATAAAGCAATTGAAAATGAAACCATTCAAAGAGGGCTTTAAAATAAGATTTAAACCATCTGATAGTCAGCTTAGTGAGGCATATGAATTCGGAAAAGAATTTGCTGAAGCAGTAAAAGCGACTAAATAAAAAATATAGGGACATTTCAAATGTCTAAATAAGGACAGAAGAAATGTCTCTTTGTCTTTAAAATATAATTTATAGAAAGGATTTAATTAAAAATGGCAGATAAAGAAAATATTTACGAATGGAAATGTACTGTTTGCGGAGAGATAATCAAAAGTAGTGAAATTCCTGCAATTTGCCCTGTTTGCGGTGTGAGCTCTGATTATTTTATTAAGCTTGAAAAAAGCGATGTTAGCTTTCAATCTATTGAATATAAAAGATACATAGTCATTGGAGCAAGTGCTGCGGGGATGGCTGCTATTGAAGAAATTAGAAAAAGAAACAGGGTTTGCGAGATAATATTAATTTCTAAAGAGCCTGTTTATGGTTATTTCAGACCACAGCTTTCAAAGATATTAGCTAAAGACATTGATTATAACACAATATTTATAAAGGATTATGATTGGTTTACATCTAATAAGATAGATGTCATGCTGGATAAGCAGGTTATAGAAATAAATACAAAAGAAAAATTCATAATTTTAAATAATGGCGTGATAAAAGAATATGATAAACTCATAATTGCAACTGGTGCAGAATGCTTTATGCCTCCTATAGAGGGCAAGGATAAGGAAGGGGTTTTTACTCTAAGATATCTTAAAGATGCGAATGATATAAGACAGTATGCGAAAAATGTTAAGACCGCAACTGTTGTAGGTGGTGGAGTACTGGGTCTTGAAACAGCTTGGGAGCTTAAAAAATATGGTCTTGATGTCACAGTGGTTGAGCTTGCAAATAGAATTTTCCCAAGACAGCTAGATGAGGGAGCTTCAAAAAAATTCGAAAAAATAATTCTTGAAACTGGTGTAAAGCTTATTATGGATGATTCTGTTACTGAGATTATTGGAACAGATAAGGTAAGCGGATTAAAATTAAAATCTGGAAAAGAAATTGAAACAGAATTAGTTGTTATTTCGGCAGGAGTAAGGGCAAACACTAAAATAGCACAAGATGCTGGTGTACAAATAAATAGAGCAATTTTAGTTGATGATAAGATGAAAACTAATATTGACAATATATATGCTTGTGGCGACTGCTGTGAATTTGACGGAATAAACTACGCATTGTGGGGAGAAGCAATTGATCAAGGAAAAGTAGCAGGAATAAATGCAGTAGGTGATACAAGTGCGTATAAATCAATTGTTCCTTCAACAAGCTCTAATTTCTTTAATATAAGCATTTTTTCCGTAGGAGATGTTAATCCAAGTGAGCCTTTTGAAACAAAAGAGGAAGACTTAGACAACACATATCAGAAATTGTTTTATAAAAATAATGTTCTTGTAGGAGCGATTTTAATTGGTGATACAAGAACATCTAAGGACTTGTTAGAAAAATTAGGAAAATAGGTATTGATACTTATTTCACTTTTATATAGAATATATTTTCCTGCCTTGGTTAAAATATAAATGATTAAATTTTATATTTTAAGGAGAATTTTCTATGACTAAAATTATTTGTGGTGTTACAAGCTGTTATTTGAACAAAGATAAAGCGTGCTGTGCTGATAGTATTGATGTTAGCGGAGATGGAGCGAAAAGCAGGGGATATACAAGCTGTGAGACATTTGGCAGGGACAGAGGTGGTTTGAGAAGCTCTGCGAAAGATGTTAAGGAGCAGTCTGACATCAGTTGCAGTGCTAGTACTTGTGTACACAATGAGAGTAATAAATGCCTCTCACAAACAATACAGATACATGGCTCAGATGTTAATAAAAGTGACGAAACTTTCTGTACTACATTTAGGTTGAAGTAAAATAACGATATTAAAAGAGAATTTGTCGTGAAACACCTTCGTAAGAAATAATTAACAAAATGCACCCTGATTTGGACTTTAAAAGCCATATCAAAGTGCATTTTCTTATTTTTTGATTGTTTTTAATATGCAAATTACTATTGCAGATTAACTTTATGACAACATGCTTTTGGCTTATATTACAATTTAATTTTCATACGTTATTATACGTTTAAGGCTCTAAAGTTTTGTTCTCTAATATAGTCAAGTGCCTTGTCCGTACTCCAGAAGAAAGCCTCCTCGCCGACTACTTCCATCATACCACAGCGTTTGAACATTTCCATAACATTATTCTGTACACATGAGAAATACGGCTTTGTACCCTCGTTTTGTAACTTTTTGCATAATTCCATTAATGCTTGAATACCGGAGGTATCAGCCATAGTAACACCTCTCATTGAGAAAATCAAAATTTCTTTTGAGGTTTTAGCGGGAAGCTTGTCCTCTAGGATGTTAGCAGTACCGAAAAAAAGAGGTCCGGTAATATAAATAACGCCTGCTTTTTCATATTTATCACAGTATTTTGTCTTGTCGGTAATTTTATTTTTATCAATATCAGCCATACCGATTTGCATATCTGATATTTTAACTATGAACATAAGAACAGAAAATCCTATCCCTACTAATACAGCTGTAGTCAAGTCTACAGCAAATGTTACTGTCATAGTTATTAAAAATTGGAATATAGATGTCATTATTTTCCTGTTGAATATATCCTTTATAACTGCCCAATCGTTCATTCTAATTGCTGTGACAATCAAAACTCCGGATAAAGCAGCAAGGGGTATCTTAGATAATACAGGGCTTAATAAAAACATTGATAAAAGCAGTACTATCGAATGGAATATATTAGCTAAACGAGTTTGTCCTCCGGCTTTAATAGCGACACTTGAACGTGCCAAAGCGGCAGTCGCAGGGACACCGCCAAAAAGTGCTATTATAATATTTCCTATGCCCTGTGCAACAAGCTCTTGATTTGAATTAATTTTTTCATTTTTCATACGTGAAGCAGATTTCCCGCACAATAAGGTTTCAATCATAATTAAAGCTGCTATACTTATGCCTGCGCTTATAAATGTTGGTAAATGAGCAGTATCTATAGCAAATAAGTTAAGTCTATCAGGCAAAATAATACTGCGTGGTATTTCTCCAACAACCTTTACAGGCAATTTAAAAATGATATTGATAGCTGTGGCAAGGACTATTGCCATCAGAGGATCAGGACAGTATTTTTTAAATGATTTTGGATATAAAGCCATAAATAATATGACTGACAAACCTAAAATTAATGGCACAATATCAATGCTCTGTGGATTTGCAAAATAGCTCATTATCTTAGATACTACAGTTATACCTGTTGATTTTAATCCGGTGATATTATCAATCTGCCCAGAAAATATAATTATTGCAATACCTGAGGTAAAGCCTGTAACTACCGGCAATGGTATGAATGACACTAAGCCTCCAAGCTTTAATATACCTGCCAATAAAAGCACAATACCAGCTATAAAGCCGGCTATAAAAATACCTTGTAGTCCATGGTTAGCGACAAGCATGAGAGTTATCGCTGTCATCGTTCCCGTAGGACCTGAAATTTGAAATGAAGCTCCAGACAATAATCCGATTATAATCCCTGCAAATATTGCAGTTATTAGGCCAGAAGCAGCATTTGCTCCTGAACTTATCGCAAAAGCCAGTGAAAGTGGCAATGATACTGCTGAAACAGTGACTCCGGCGATAAGATCCTTTACTAATTTATCCTTATTAAAACCTTTAAATTCTAATTTTAATAAAGAAAGATAGCTACTAAACATAGTTGTTAAAAACTCCTGTATGTATTTTAATAACAACAAAATCAATTTAAAATAAATATTAATAATTAGCATATAAAATACTTTGAATTAATATCTTTTAAATATTGTTTTGTTACTAATTTAACTAAATTGTACATCCGAGTACATTTACTGTCAAGCTAAATAATTAATTTAGTCAAATTTCATGTCTTATTTAAAAGAATATTGAATAATACGGTAAATTGTGTTATAATATACAAGCTTGTTTTGGAGTGTGAATAAGACTCTCTAATATATAAAATACTTTTATTTATTGTAAAGTATTTTTAGCAAATTGAAATTTTTTACTTAATCATGGAGGGTAATCAGATGAGAAACAAAAATTATGTTAAAGATTTAATTTTGACAGCATTTTTCATAGCTATGGGACTAATCTTGCCTATGGCATTTCACTATTTCGGAGGAACAGGTCCTGTGTTTTTACCTATGCACATCCCAGTTTTACTGTGTGGATTTGTATGTGGCTGGAAATATGGTTTAATTTCAGGAATAATAACACCAATATTATCAAGCATACTAACAGGTATGCCTCCAATGTTCCCTACGGGAGCGGCTATGATATGTGAATTAGCTGTGTATGGCTTGCTCTGTGGATTGTTTTACAAAAGCCTTAAAAAGAATGTGTATCTATCCTTAATAATTTCAATGCTTGGCGGCAGAGTGGTGTCGGGTATAGCAAATATGATATTTTGGGGAATAGCTGGCAAGGCATATAGCTTAAGCATTTTTTTAACAGGAGCTTTTGTGACAGCAATACCAGGGATTATTATTCAAATTATTATAATTCCAATAATAATTATTGCCTTAGAAAAGTCGGGTCAATTAAAAAACTAAATTTTGCTTATTGAATATAAAATAATTTGAATAATTAGAATAACATAATATGACTGAGCAGTTTCGAAATAAAAATTCTTTTGAAAAATTATTTTTCAAAAGAATTTTTTTACTTGTATAAGATATTTTGATAAATTAGAGATTAATGTTATAGTTTTTGTTGCAATTTCTATGGATTAAAGTTAAAAAAAATAATTTGAAATTTTTTGAAAAAAAGTATTGACAACTATATCGTATGGCGATATAATTTATATATCGTCATACGATATAAAGGCAAAGGATATAACGCCAAGAGATATATCGTCTGACAATATTAGATGTTAGGAGGCTCTAGCTTATGCCTGAAAATACAGATAAAATAGCACTTACGGAGGCAGTGTATTATATTTTGCTTTCGCTATATACACCTTTGCATGGATATGGAATTATGCAAAATGTTTTAAAAATTAGCAATGGGCGTGTAAACTTAGCGGCTGGTACTCTTTACGGTGCATTAACAACACTTCAAGAAAAGAGATGGATTATAGCCCTTGAGGAAGATGAAAGCTCACGAAAAAAAATATATAAAATAACTGATTTAGGTATGTTTGTTGTAGAAGCTGAAATTAAAAGGCTTGAGGAATTAGTAGATAATGGTCATGAGATAGTGAGGAGGCGTGTTTAGTGAAGCATAGTGAATATAAAGTTTTTACTATTTTTAATTTCGAAGATGAAGAAAAATGGTTAAATGAAAAGTCTGCTAACGGTGAACATCTTACAGATGTAAGATTTTGTAAATATATATTTGAGGACGGTGAACCCGGAAAGTATATATATCGTTTAGAAATGCTTGAGGAGTATCCTAATCACTATAAAAGCGTGGAATATATAAGGTTTTTAGAGGAAACTGGCGTTGAGCATATAGCTAGTATACTCAAATGGGTGTACCTGAGGAAAAAAGCAAGTGATGGACCATTTGACCTTTATTCTGACATAGACTCAAAAATAAAGCATTATGAGCGAATAATTAATCTTGCTAATATACTGATAATTATTCAATTGTTGATTAGTATTCCGAATATAATAATACATGGCTTGATGGGAAATTTTATAAATAGTGTATATATACTAAATTTAACAATAGCTGGAGTGTTTTTTATAGCAAACCAATCTTTAAAGTCTAAGGTAG
>DCPV01000275.1:0-9725 GCA_002323775.1 Firmicutes bacterium UBA1535
TGGAAGCATACTTCCTGGAGCGAAGTGTCCTTCTTCGATGTATTTGTTTGCTTGTTCAACTGTTAATGAAGCTAAGTTTTCTTGGTTTGGCTTGTTGAAGTTGATTGCTACTTGCTCAACCTCTGTCAAAATCAACAATACATCTGCGTCCATATCTTCTGCTAATCTTTCTGCTGCTAAGTCTTTATCTATAACTGCTGCAACGCCTTCTAATGAACCATCAGCATGTTCGATAACCGGTATTCCGCCACCGCCACAAGTAACAACTATTGTTGAATCCCATAGCTTTTTAACTGTGTCTAATTCAACTATTTTAATTGGCATAGGTGATGGAACTACTCGTCTCCAACCTCTGCCTGCATCTTCTTTAACTGTATAGCCTTTTTCAGCTTGAAGTCTTTTAGCTTCTTCCTCTGAATAGAAAGGTCCTATTGGTTTAGTTGGGTTTTGGAAGGCTTTATCATTTTTATCAACTACTACCTGTGTTACTAATGAAACTACAGGGATATTTCTTCCTTGCTCTTTTAATATAAATCTTAGAGCCTGTTGAATGTGATATCCTATATAGCCTTGGCTCATAGCTCCGCACACATCAAATGGCATTGCCGGAGTTACATCCTTAGCTGTTTCTGAAGCTAATAATATTCTTCCAACCTGTGGTCCATTTCCGTGAACTACTGCTATTTCATAACCTTTAGCACTTATCTGCGCTAATTTTTCGCTTGTTTTTTTAACAACTATCAATTGCGACTCCGCTGTTGATGGAAGTCCTTTATCTTCTAAAGCATTGCCTCCTAAGGCAACTACTACTTTTTGTGTCATATAAAATTTCTCCTTTTTTATTTAATCTTAAATTTAAGCTTTAAACCAAACAAGGAAATAGACATAATAAATATCTATTTCCAAGTTTTCTATTGTTTTTAACTTTTAAACTTATCTCAATTAAGCACGCTCTAAAAATTGAGCCGAAATATAGTTTTAACTATTTTAAAACACTTGGAATTATAAATTTCTGCAAATATTTTTAGTTATGCTTTAATTATTTCGTTATTATTACAAAGTTGCAACCATTACAGCCTTGATTGTGTGCATTCTGTTTTCTGCCTCATCAAACACTACTGAATGTCTGCTTCTAAATACTTCATCAGTTACTTCTCTCATATCTATTCCCTTATCCATAAACTCTTTTGCCATTTTTGTTTCAAAGTCATGGAAAGCTGGTAAGCAGTGTAGGAATTTAACATCATCATTTCCTGTAGCTTTTAATAAATCCATAGTTACTTTAAAAGGAGTCAACAATTTAACTCTTTCAGGTATTTGTGCTTCTTCTCCCATTGATGCCCAAACGTCAGTGTATATAACATCTGCGCCTTTTACTGATTCAATGCTATCTGAAATTTCTATAACAGCTCCTGTTCCCTTAGCTACTTCATTTACTCTTTTTAGAACATCTTTGTTTAGTTCTTCTTCCATAGATTTTGGTCCAAATGCTACAAAGTGCATTCCCATCTTAGCACAACCATACATCCAAGCATATGACATATTGTTTCTGATGTCTCCTGCAAATACAACTTTAACCTTGTTTAAAGGCTTAGCAACATGTTCTTCTATAGTAAGCATATCAGCTAATATTTGTGTTGGGTGGTCAATGTCTGTTAGACCGTTCCATACTGGAACTCCTGAGTGTTTAGCTAAGTTCTCAACAACTTCTTGGCTATATCCTCTATACTCAATACCATCATAGAATCTTCCAAGTACCTTTGCAGTATCTTCTAAAGACTCTTTTTTACCCATTTGTGAGCTGTTTGAATCCAAGAATGTTACGTGAGCACCTTCTTCTAAAGCACCAACCTCAAAAGCACATCTTGTTCTTGTAGATGTCTTTTCAAATAACAATACTATGTTTTTTCCTTTTAATAAATAATTAGATATACCAGCTCTTTTCTTAGACTTTAAATCATGAGCCAAATCTAACATATATCTAATTTCTAATGGAGAAAAATCCATTAATGTTAAAAAACTTCTTCCTTTTAAATTAACTGCCATTTTAATATCCTCCTAATTTTTGTTTTACTTATTCCCGTACAATTTTTGAATTAAATGGGAAATTCGTATTAATAGCTGTTAAAATTACTATTTATTAAATATAATTTTTTTATTCAACTTCTCTAACGAACGGCATACTCATACATCTTGGGCCGCCTCGTCCTCTTGATAGTTCAGCACTAGGCATAGTATTTATCTTAATGCCATTTTCTTCAAGAACTCTGTTTGAGACATAATTTCTCTCATAGACTATAACATTGCCCGGAGATATCGTAAGTGTGTTTGAACCATCGTTCCACTGCTCACGAGCCGCATCTATTTGATTGCCTCCGCCGCAGGAAATCAAGGTTATTTTGTCTAAGTTCAAATGTCTTTTTAATATTTCGTCTATTGTGTTGTGTTCTTCTTTTATAGACAGATTTACTCCGTCATCCTTAGTAAGTGTAAAGACATTCATATCTTTCTTAATATTAGGATGTATTGTAAATTTATCATAATCTACCATCGTAAATACGGTATCAAGGTGCATGAAAGCCCTTACTTTTGGTATATCAATCGCCAAAATTTTCTTAAAGCTCTCTTTTCCTAAAATATTCTGAGCATATTTTTCTATAGCACTTGCATGAGTTCTTTGAGATATACCAATCGCAATAGTCTCTTTGTCAAGGATTAATATGTCCCCACCCTCAACTGAATAATTCTCATTCCGGTCATACCAGATTGGAACATCAGAATATTCAGGATGATACTTAAATATATACTTGCCAAATATTGATTCTCTATTGCGTGTAACTGTGTGCATCTTATGTACAGATACTCCTGAACCTACAGTAGAAAATGGGTCTCTTGTAAAATAAAGGTTTGGCAACGGGTCTACTAAAAACGGGTAATCGCTTTCTAAGTAATCTATTAAATTTCTTTTTTCATAGTTTTTTATCTCAGAAACTCTGATTCCAGCCATCATTTTACTAATCATGTCCTTAGTGCTAAATGATTTATAGAAATCCTTTAAAATTTCTGTTTTTCTTGATTCTCTAATCCCTGCCTCAACAATAAACTGATTGATAAATTCCTCTTTGACATCTTCATCGTGTAAAGCCTGTGCAGCTAAGTCTAAGAGATAGACAACCTCTGTACCATTTTGCTTAAAAAGCTGTGCAAATGCGTCATGCTCCTCCTGCGCAACCTTTAAAAATGGTATGTCATCAAACAATAATCTTTCGAGATATTCTGGCATTAAATTTTCTAGTTCATATCCCGGCCTGTGCAATAAAACTTTTTTTAACTTGCCAATTTCAGAATAAACTTGAATAGCACTTTTTTTCATATTATCCCACGTTCCTTCCCTTCAAGGCTGCGAAAAATCAAAGTTTTTCACAACGAGTAGATTTTTATTACTATTAATTATTACTAAGCTTATGTAATAAGCTTTGAGTACATAATACGCTTTGCGTGCATATATATTTTCAGTATAAAGCATATTTTGCATACATAATATTATTTGCATGCCTAACATGCTTTATACACGTTATACCTATTTAAGATTATCACTTTAAAGATATATTGTCAATATTTTTTATAAATATTCCAATAATGTATATTTATTCATTGCTGCTTGTTTCTTCTTCCTCAAGTACACCGTACATCTTATACATTAATTTAACAACTTCTTCCTTGTTTAGAGCATAAAATGATAAGCCAGTTTCACGCTTAATTTTCTGATCTTCGTTTCCCGGAAGTGTTTCTGTGCTTAAATTTTCCATTGAAAAGCCTATTGAATCAGATGCTAAGGCAATCAACTCTGACGTAGAAAAATTTGTTTTTATATAAGGATAAACTTCGTTTATGAAATTTGGAAGCTTTAAGCTAATAAGCTTTTTAATCACTTCTTTTACAAATCTTTGCTGTGCTTTAGTTCTTCCTATATCTCCATCAGGATATCCCTCATAACCAGGGTCTCCTTTTCTAAATCTTAAAAATCCAAGAGATGTCTTTCCATCAAGTAATATTCCATTTCCTTTTGGTATATCTACACGCAAAGGAGGATTATCATATGGATCAGTGTATTTCATACGGAAAGGTATATCCATTTCTACCCCGCCTAAGACATCTATCCCTTTAATTACAGCCTCATAGTCTACTGTTACATATCTATGAATTGGTATGCCCATTACTTTCTGAACAGCATCTATTAAACCGCCTATTTCCTCGCTCTGATATACAGCATTAATCTTCAATCCTCCGGCTTTATAACCCGGTCTCTCATATAGAGTATCTCTTGGCACAGAGAATATATTTGCCTCTTTAGTTTTTCTATCAAAGCTTGCAACCATTATTGTATCTGTTCTAACATGCTCTAATCCTACAATTAAAACATTTATTCTTTTACTATTTTTTACCGCATTTTCAAATGGTGTAGCATTAGGATCATTATTTGAATCATCATCCTCGTCGCCAAAGCCACTCGAAATGTCGTTTATGTTATCTAACGGATTAAAAATTCTTAAATATGAATAAAATCCAACCATCACCAGCAATATTGAAATAAAAAATGTTATGAAAAACACTTTAAAAAAACGTCCCACTTATAAGTCCACCTTTCTGTTCTAAACCCTAAATTGTCATTTTAAATTTCTATGTCTATGCACTTATCCTCATATATTAATATAAACCTTATACCTTAATATAAACTTTATGTATTAATTTTATCAAATAAAAAGCACTTAAGATTATAACACTATTTACGTTAATTTTCAACAAATTATTTTTATTTTCTACAAACTTATCTAAAGTTATAATCACATGTTACATATAAATATCCAAACTGTGAATTTGCTGAAAACTCTAAATGTCTATAATAATTTTTATAAAGCTAAATTTTTAATACTAGCTATTCAGATGCACCTTGAGTGCTTTCTTCTTCAATTAATCCGTACATTGTGTATATTAATTTTACAATTTCTTCATTTTCAGGTACATAGAATGACAAATCACCTATATATTTCCCAGTTCCCGGAAGTACATCTGCTTTTAAATTTTCCGTTGAAAAGCCTATCAACTCAGATGCTAAAGCAAGTAATTGTGTTGTAGAAAAATTTGTTTTCACATAAGGATAAACTGAGTTTATGAAATTTGGCAATTTTAAGCTAAGAAGCTTTTTCACAGCTTCCTTAACAAATATTTGCTGTGCCTCAATTCTTCCTATATCTCCGTTAGGATAGTTTGCATATCCTAAATCTCCTTTTCTAAATCTCAAAAACTTAAGTGAAGTTTTTCCATCAAGCAATCTTCTTCCCTTTGGTATATCTATAATCAGAGGAGGATTATCAGATGGATCAGTATATTTCATATGAAATGGTACATCTACCTCAACCCCGCCTAAAACATCTATTCCCTCAATTACAGCGTTATAATCTACTGTTACATATTTATCAATACGTATATTCAATATTTTTTGAACAGCATCTATCAAACCATCTATATTTTCATCCTGATATATCGCATTTATTTTTAATCCGTTAGACTTATAGCCTGGTCGCTCATATAGAGTATCTCTTGGAATAGAGATTATATTTGCAATTTTATTTTTTCTATCATAACTTGCTACCATTATTGTATCCGTTCTGACATGTTCCAATCCAACTACTAAAACATTAATTCTATTACTATTTTTTACTGCATTTTCAAATGGTGTAGCAGTAGAATCGCCTGTATTATCATCGCCATAATATTCTATATCTATACCATCAATAGGTCCTATATCATCCAAAGGATTGAACACCTTCAAATATGAATAAAATCCTACCATAACTAATAATATTGTGATAAAAAATGTTATAAGAAACACTTTTAAAAAATGCCCCATTTATAAGTCCACCTTTCTGATTTAAGCACTATACCTAAATCTTAAATTTCACTTAAATGCTTATACACTTATTTTCATATTAATGTATAAACTTTAAATATTATTTTAATCAATGAAAGCAAATAAAATTATGACAATATTTATGTTAATTTTTACTCATTTCCTTTAGTCTTGCTATTTTCCAGTTCTATAGATCTGTCATAAAGCGTCTGTTCTTCTTCAACTTCATATAAAGTATAAAGATACTGTTTGATTCCAGCTTCGTTTGGAATTACATAGCTTAAATTATCAATCGTTTTTGTGTAGTTATCAATTAAATCTGACTCTACATTATCCATTGAAAAACCAATTAAATTAGTTGCCATGCTTAAAATTTCTGTTAATGTAAAATTGGTATCTATGTACTTAAAGGCTTCGTTTATAACACTGGGAAGCTTAGGACTTAAAGCTTTCTTTGCAGCTGCACGCATAAATGCCTGCTGTGTTTTAATTCTGCCTAAATCTCCATCAGGATAGCCAGTTTTATCGTTGTTTTGCCTAAATCTTAAAAGCTTTAGGGCAGTTTCACCGTTCAGGCTTTGAAGTCCGGCACTTATATTTATTTCCAATGGTGGATTGTCATGCGGGTCATTGTATCTCATGTTCATAGGAACGTCAAATTCAACTCCACCTATTATATCAACGATTTTAACAACAGCTTCATAATCTACACAGATATATTTATGTATGGGTATCATCGTGATTTTTTCGACCGCAAGCTTCAATCCCTCTATACCCTCTGATTGATATATGGCATTGATTTTTTTCTGTTGTTTGCCTTCATAGCCATCTCTTGCATAATACGTATCTCTTGGTATAGATAATATATTTGCTTTTTTTTGTTCCTTGTCATAGCTGAGAAGCATTATAGTATCTGTTCTCACATGCTCCTTGCCTACAAGTAATATATTTATTCTTGAACTGTTTTTTATTGCTTTTTCAAGTGGACTTAAATTTTTATCTTCACTTGCTTTGACAGCATTGACCATTTCTCCGAATGAAGGAAATATAACAGCATCCCTATTGAGTACCAAATATCCAACCATGGTTATAATTCCGATAAAAGTAAATAGTAATATTGTTGTAAGGTATATTTTAAAAAAATGTTTCATTTTTAAATCATTCTCTTTCATTAAATTTATTAGTAGTATCTATAAGTGTTGTTTTATCAAGGTTTTAGTGCATAAAACAATATCAAAATTATTGTTACTTCTATATAGTTATGTAAGCTACTTTTAGGCACAAAGATATTATATCACATTTTTTAAATTTATATATAATTTTTTTTAAATAAATGTTGCTATTTTATTAATTTAGGTTTATAATATATCCATATCTTATATTTGGAGGATTTTTTTCAATGAAAACTGGTTCAGTTAAATGGTTTGATTCTAAAAAGGGTTTTGGATTTATCTCATGTGATGATGGAAAAGATGTATTCGTACACTTTACTGCTATAACTTCAGATGGATTTAAGACATTAGAAGAAGGACAAAAAGTAAGCTTTGATATCATAGATGGTAACAAAGGACCTCAAGCAAGCAACGTTAAATTAGCTTAATTTGAGCCTTTTACACCTTTAATATACATATAAAATTTATATTAAATAAGGTATTTCAAAGAACATTAAAAGGAGTGTATACACTCCTTTTTGTTTTGGAAAATTTAATTTTTAAAATCAAGATACTATCTTATATTCTCATTATACCTTTTTATGGCTAGTAAATTGTCTTTTGTTTCCTGTCTTATCCTGTCTGTTTGGTGAGTTGAAGCCTTTTGAAAAAGATTTTTCTTGTTTATTAAATGGGCTGGCTCCTTTTTTGAAGAATTTTTCTTGTCCAGCTGCCGCCATATTTCCTTTTTTAAAGGATTTTTCTTCTCCTCTTGATGATGTGCTACTCCCCTTTGATATATCCTTGTCTGCGTTATACAGCTCAATTCCTTTTCTATTTATCATAATTAATCTCCTTTTCATCAAATTGCCTATGGCTTTTTTAAACGAAGATTTGCTCATATTGAAATTTTCTATAATTTCTTCTGGTCTGCTATCATCATTGAATGGTAAAAACCCTTTATTTTTAACAAGCTTGTTATAGATTTTTTCTCCATCCTTGTCAATTTGCATTCTTGGTGCATCCTTTAAGCTTAAACCTAGCTTGCCATCTTCTTTTACTTGATTTACTCTAAGCTCTACCTTGTCTCCTATATGCAGAGGCTTAAGTATTTCTTTTTCATGTACCATTCCCAGATATTTTCCGTCTACGGCTATCATAGCTCCAAGACCTCGTCTTAAGCTAAATACAGTTCCTTCAACCTTATCATTTACATTGTATGGGGAATCTGTTCTCAAAATATTGTACAAATTCATTGTTGCGCATAACCTTTGCGACTTGTCTATGTATATGCCTACCATATATTCGCCGTTAACTCTAATTTCGCTAACCTGCTCCTTATACGGCAAGAATAGGTCTTTCTCTAAGCCCCAATTTAAAAACGCACCTATTTTTGATATTTCAACAACCTTTAAAAAGCCTATCTCTCCGATTGTCAGCTTTGGTCTTCTTGTTGTTGCTATTATTCTATCACTAGAATCTCTATATACAAAAACTTCTATTTTATCACCTTGTTTTGTTCCCTCCGGAACCTGTTTGATAGGAAGCAAAACGTCATTTTCTCGTTTATCATCTTCATTCTCTCTTAGATAAACGCCAAAATCTACTTCCCTTGCAACTATCAAAGTTTGCATTTCTCCCAGTTTAATCATTTTATCACATTCCTTTCTTATATGAGTGTTTTGTTTCTCTCAATTTTGAAACAATAATCTCTATAAAGCATTATTTATTTAATAATTCCTTCATATTCTTCTTGTATTCCTCAACTCCAGGCTGGTCGAATGGATTAACGCCTATCATATAGGCACTTAAAGCACAGGACACCATGAAAAAGTAATATAGCTTAGCTATGTAATATGCGTTTATCTCTGGTATTTTAATCACTATGCTAGGTACTTTTCCACTTAAATGCGCCTTAAAAGTTCCTTCAAAGGCAGCATTGTTTACAAATTCTACAGTATTGCCAGATAAATAGTTTAGCTTGTCAAAGTTATTTTCATCATGAGGAATACATATATTATACCCATTTTTCTCAACAATTAAATTTGTTTCGAAAAATATTTTATTTCCATCTTGAATAAACTGACCCATGGAGTGTAAATCTGTTGTATAGTTTAAAGAAGCTGGATATGTTCCTTTTCCGTCCTTTCCTTCGCTTTCGCCAAAAAGCTGCTGCCACCACTGCGCTACGCAAGATAGTTCCGGTGAATAATTTGCCAAAATTTCAACATTTTTTGACTGTCCTAAAATATGCCTTGCAGCAGCATATTGGCAGCCGATATTTGCTTTAAAGTCTTTTGAAAAGAACTCTTTTTGAGCATCTTTCAGACCTCTCATCATTTCGTCAATATCAATACCGGCACAAGCAATTGGCAATAATCCTACAGGAGTAAAGACTGAATATCTTCCGCCTATATTGTCCGGGACTATAAAGCTTTCCATAGCTTCAGAGTCTGCGATTTTCCTTAAAGCTCCATCTTTTTTATCTGTAATAGCATATATTCTATCCTTAGCCTTATCGCCATATTTTTCATACATCTGCTGCTTTAATAACCTAAACGCTATCGCTGGTTCAATTGTAGTTCCAGATTTTGAAATTACAATTAGGCTTGTATCGTAATTTTCTATTACTTTTTTAGCCTTTAACAGAGTTTTTTCACTAA
>DCPV01000275.1:9830-18606 GCA_002323775.1 Firmicutes bacterium UBA1535
CCGCAGAAAAATATTTTTGGATTATTTCCTGGGAAATCATTGTAATCTTCACCATTAAGGGCAGTTATTGTTGCTCTGGCTCCAAGATATGAGCCTCCTATACCTATGACAATTACAGCCTTAGAGTCATTGATAATTTTTTTAGAAGCCTTCTTTATTTTTTCGTATTCCTCAATATTATCATCATACGAATAATTAAGCCATCCTATAAATTCGCTTCCTGCTCCAGTTCCTTTTAACAACTTGTCATATGCTTCCATGACTTTTTCTTCTAAATTGTCTATCTCATTTTTGCTGATTCCAATATTTTTTAAGTCCACTTTCATGATTATTCTCCTCTCTTATTAATCGAGTACCTCAAGCAGCATTATTGCACAATCGTCCTTCAAACTGCCATAGCTAAAGCTTTTTAGCTCAGAATAGATATTCTGTAAAATATTATTAGCATTTTCTATAATATCAATCAACCTATTCTCACCAAATTCTTCTTTATCTTTATTTCTTGCTTCTATTATACCATCAGTGTAAAAAAACAGCTTATCGTTTAATTTTAACTTAACCGTACTGATATCATACTCAACATATTCAAAAATATTGCATATCGGATAGCCTCTTGCTTCCAAAAGAGAAGCTTTATTGTCAGATATCAAAATTGGATTTGTGTTGTGTCCGGCATTGACATACGCAAATTCCTTAGATTCCTTATCATAAATACCGAAAAATACCGAAAAATATTTGTCAGCATCAAGATTTAAGGATAAGAACATTTTATGAAGCTCTTTCATTATTTTATTGGGATTATACTGGTTTCTGCTTAAAGTCCTCAGGGATTGTCTAACAAACATGGTCAATAAAGAGGCAGAAACTCCATGTCCAACAACATCGCATATATAAATACCTGCATATCTGTCATTGATTTTGAAAATATCAAACATATCACCACTGAGCATTTCAGATGGTTCATATATATAATCCAGAATTAATCCGTTATAGATTCCCTTTAGCGGCAACATTCTATTTTGCATGCTTTGTGCAAATTTAATATCATCAAGCATTACTTTATTTTTAGCATTAATTTCTTTTGTCAGCTTCTTAGAATTCGTTACATCTCTGAACACCTCTACTGCTGCAACCATTTCATTCCTGCTGTTTTTTATAGGAGAGGAGATGACATTAAAGATTCTATTGTTAAACTCGACTTCTTTCATCTCAGGTTTGCCTGTTGACAATGTTTTGCAGGATATACAGACATTGCATTTTTCACTTTGTCCAAATAAGCCATAGCATTTCTCACCATCCAAATCCCTGCCTATATCATCACGCAATTTTTTATTTGAATATAAAACTCTGTTGTTAATATCAACAACTCTTACCCAATCAGTCATTCCTTCAACGATTGAGAAATAATTACCTTCTAGTCCTCTTAACATTGCTTCCATAATATATTCTCACCTCCGATTTATTTTATATTCATGTAGATTTTTAAGTTTATTTTAATCTAAAATGTATAAATTTCATACAATTTCTTTTTTCATGCCCGCATATTCATTTAAAAATTTACCAATCTTGGCTGCATTGTGCCTTATATAGTCATGCTTTATTTCTATAAAATCATCTGCTATTATTTTTATGCCGTTTTCTTCTAATTCCTTTATTTGTTTATCATCGAGAATTACCTGCTGTGAGCCTTCTTTAATGTACTTGCATATATCACTGTCTGATAACTTTCTATTATTTACTATCACATAGTCAATAATGTTTTTGCCAACGTGCTTTTTTATTGCATTCACATGGTCTGCTACATTGTAATTATCTGTTTCACCCGGCTGTGTCATCATATTGCATATATAAAAAACCTTGCACTTAGAATCATGTATTTTATCTGCTATTTTATTGATAAGCAGATTTGGTATAACACTTGTATACAGACTCCCCGGTCCAATTGCCACTATATCTGCTTTTTCAATGTCGTTTAAGGTTTCTTCAAGTGGCTCGCAATAGTTTGGAACTAATGCTATGGTGTCGATTTTACAATTTACTTTTTTTGCATATAAGGGTATTTCATTTTCTCCGAGTATTACCTCTCCATTGCTTAAAAATGCTTTTAAATTAGTATCCTGCAAGGTCATTGGCAAAACCTTGCCTGACAATCTAAATATACTTCCTATCTCATGCAAGGCATGCTCATAATCTCCAAATATCTCATACATTGCAGCTATCAGCAGATTTCCAAAGCTTTGACCTTGGAGATAACCCTCCTTGAATCTGTGCTGTAGCAGCTTAAGCATCGAGGGCTCTACATCTGCAAGAGCAGTTATGCAGCTTCGCATATCTCCCGGGGGAAGCATACCTAAGTCCTCTCGCAAGACACCTGAGCCGCCGCCATCATCGGCAACTGTCACCACAGCTGTGATATCTTTTGTGAATTTTTTTATTCCTCTAAGAATTACAGATAAGCCTGTGCCGCCGCCAAATACTACTATTTTCATGTTAATACACCTTCCCTCTTTAGAAGTGTTATTATAAAAAAGCGAAACGAGTTTCGCTCTATGTTCGTGCACATATTACATAAAAGCTCTATTATCTACTTAAATTCATCTCTATGAGATACAGTAACTCTATAGTTTTCATTTCCAAAATAATCTGCCAGTCTGTTTGCTATAGTGACAGATCTATGCTTTCCGCCTGTACAGCCTATTGAAATTATCAGGTTTGTTTTGCCCTCTAGTATATAGTGCGGCAGTAAAAACTCAAGTAATTTCATAAGCTTATGCAGAAATTCATTGCTAATATCACTTGACATAACATAGTCTTGTACCTCTTTATTGTTGCCTGTCAAACGCTTTAAGCTTTCAATATAATAAGGATTGGGTAAAAATCTAACATCAAATACAAGGTCTGAGTCGCTTGGAATTCCATACTTATAGCCAAAGGATACAAAGCTTACCGTAAGATTGTGGTAAATTTTTCCTTCAATAAATATCCTAGTCACTTCTTCCTTTAATCTACCTAGCTTAAGGCTTGTAGTATCAATTATATAATCTGATTTTTGCTTTACATCTTTTAAAATTTCTCGCTCTTTTATTATGCCATCAATTATTATGCCTGTCTCGCTCAACGGGTGAGGTCGTCTAAGTTCCTTGTATCTTTTCACAAGTTCCTCGTCTGTTGCATCAAGAAATAAGATACTGTGTTTTATACCTTTTTCTTTTAAAACTTCCAGACTTGTGAATAAATCATTAAAAAATATGCCTCCCCTTATGTCAACAACGACTGCTACCTTATCTACTGTTTTTGTTGAAGCCTTGCAAAGTTCAGCGAAGTTAGGCAAAAGCATAGGTGGCAGGTTGTCCATACAATAATAATTCAAATCCTCTAGTACCTTAACCGCTTGACTTTTTCCTGCTCCAGACATACCTGTTATTATAACAAATTCCATATTACGCCCTTCCTTTCTCTATTGTCTGTTAAAAACTTTATAATACTACTCTTATAACTATATAAAAAAGCTTTTAATGCTCTATTGCTCTAAATTAACTATTTTTTCTAAATTTAATCCTGCATCTATCGCTCTTTTTAAACCAAATTCAAAGCTGCCTACTGTATCCTTAATATGGGAATCGCTATTTATCATATATTTAACATCATATTTTTCACATAGCTTAATTTCCTCTACGCTTAGACTATTGCAATTATTGTTAATTTCAAGCAATACATTGTTTTTACTTGCAGCCTTTGCTATTTCCTCTATATCATAAATCAATCTTCTTCCCGGATGTGTCAATAAATACATTTTATTTTTATTCATTGCTTCTACAATTGCTTGAGTATTTATTTTTCTTTGTTTTTCTTTTCTAAAGCCCAAGGTTTTGGCTAGCCAATTTAAAATTACAAAGTTGAAAAAATCCGTGAATCTCTTATATCTGACAAACAAATGATATCCACACAATATAACATCACAATTTTCAAGTATTTCTTTTTCAATATCTGTCTCACCTGTCAAACTAAGTATATTTGCTTCTACTCCAAATAAAATCTTAATCTGAGGATATTTTTTATTTAAAGCCTTTATTTCAGCTTTTAATTGCGGTATATATTCTTTTCTAAAGCCATAACGGACATGGGAAAGTCCGTGATTGCTTATAGCTATTTCTTTAAGCCCTTTATCTATCGCCTCTAAAACTATTTCCTCTATGCTGCTCTTAGCATGGTTAGTTCTTGGCAATATTGAATGAACGTGATAGTCTCTGTTTATTTTCATGCTAAAACTCTCCTATAATCTTAACTTCCGGCTCTAATTTTATATTAAACTTAGTATAAACGGTTTTAATTATAATTTCCATAATTTCCATAACATCCTTACATGTTGCCTTATTATAATTTATAACAAAACCACTGTGCATATCTGAAACCATTGCTCCGCCATGCTTGAAGCCCTTTAAGCCCGCATCCTCTATGAGCTTTGCAGCAAAGCCATTTTCCGGTCTTTTGAAAGTGCTTCCTGCGCTTGGATAGCTGAGCGGTTGGCTTGCAGTGCGTTTTTCATTTAAAAGCTTAACTCTTGCAAGGATTTTCTCTTTATCACCATATTCGAGACTAAATTGCACAGACAGAACAATCAAATCATCTGTTAAAACCTTGCTATCTCTATAGCCAAAGTTCATTTCATCTCTTGTATAGTTATAGATTTCTCCTTTTCTGTTCATACAGAGAACGCTGTATATTGCATCCTTTATCTCTCCATTATATGCTCCGGCGTTCATTGCGACTCCGCCACCTACAAAACCAGGTATACCGCAAGCAAATTCTAATCCACCAAGACCATGAGCCGCCGAGTCCTTCGCTACCTTTGAAAGCAAAGCACCTGCACCTGCCACAACAATATTGTCGTTGATTGTGATATCAGAGAATTTTTCTCCTATTTTGATTACAAGTCCTCTGTATCCCTTGTCAGATATCAATAGATTAGTTCCATTACCTATTACATAAAATTCTATATCATATTTGTTTGAGGCTTGTATAATTTCTCTAAGCTCATCATAGCTGTTTGGCTCTGCGAATAAATCAGTACATCCTCCTATTTTAAAGTAGCTGTGGTTTCTCAATTCTTCATTTTTCAATATTTTACTGTTTATTTTTGCAGATAATTCTTTTATATATTCATCATATTTATTGAATTGCATATTATTTATGACCATGTACCGATTTTACTAAGCGCCATGAACTTCTATATATTGGCTCGGCACCTATCCTTTCACTATTTTTCGCTTTTTAAAACTATCTTTAACTTTAAAGGTATTATTATATGATTATTCTGTAATTTCGTTTATATAACATCCGTCTCATTTTAAATTATATATTATTTTTTATTTTGTAATTTTATTACATATTATAATAACATTTTTTTATTAATTTTAAAAGAACAATTTATATTTAATAGCTTGTAATTAAAATTATAATTAAAAATTATAATTTAACGCTTTATTTCGCCTTGCTAAAACTCGACAATAAAATAATATTTTAATCAAATTTTAAGGAATTTTATGCTTTAAATGTGATATAATATCGATAATATTATATGAAGTTTGAGTTACAAATCTTAACATAAGAAAAATTTTGGAGAAAAAATTATGAATATGCCATTATTAAACCTTATCATACAACCACTATTAGGGGCGGCAGCAGGTTACATAACAAACGAATATGCTATAAATATGTTATTCAAAACATACACTCCTTTAAAGCTTGGTGGAGTTATACCTAAAACACGAGAAGCCTTTATAGAAAATGTCAGTACATTGGTTGAGGAAGATATAATAAACAAAGAAAAGGTAGAGAAAATCCTAAATGATGAAGCTTTTACTAAAAATTTTGATGCCCTGATTCAAGATTTTTTTACTAAGAGTATATATGAAGTCACAGATAATTTAAGCATCGGCGATAATCCTTTTACAGACAAGGCTTTATTGGACGCAGAAAAATTTATTAATGAACAGATAAGCTTAAAATTGCCTGAATTAATTAGCTCATTGGCTGAACAAGTAAAGCTTTGTGACGTTTTAGACAAAACACAAATTAGCGTTGTAGTTGAAAGGCTGTATTCGTATTTACTTAATATTTTAAAAGATACCAAGATTAGTGATAAATTAGTTTTAAATGTTTTAAATAATAATGAAAATATCTCTCTGATGGACATAGTTGGATATGATGCTTCTGCTATAATTTCTCAAAATATATCCGATTTATTGGTGGAAAATCTTGCTTATGCTAAAAAGTCTGATAACAATTTTTATGATATTAATTCTTTGATAAATGAAACATTTGAAAAAGCAAATATTCCTAGTTTGCTGTTTGAATTTTCAGAAAAATTTATTAACGAAAATGAAAGCAAATTACAAGATAGAATATTGTCTATATTTGATAATATAACTACCTCTGATGAATTTAATAAAACTTCGCTTGAATTCTCACAAAAACTTCTTGAATATGCTAAGTATTTGGATATGCCATTATTGATCCTTGTCGATAAATCCTGTATAAACAATTTCAGAGATATACTATATAAAGAATCTAGCGACTTATCTAATTTGTTGCTTTCTTTTGTCAATTCAAATAAAACTGAATTGCAAAATATGATCGAAGAAGCTTTAAATGAAACTATAAACGAACAAGATACTGCTAAAAGAGCAGTGCTTTCTATGGCTAAGGGCAGTATATTAAGCTCTATCGCAAAAAATGATATATCAGATGTAACATCTGAATATTTTCAAAATTCAAATAACAGACTTAATTTATGCACTTTAGCTTCTGCGAAGCTAAAGGAGTATTTATCTTCTACTACTATTTCACAGGCTATTGACATTCTTGAAAAAAAAGAAATTTTAAGCGCCGAAGCTTTAAGCGAATTTTTATTAACTTATATTTCTAGCAATGGTAAAAACATTATAAATAGAGTGCTTGCATATATTAAAGAGCAAATTACTAACGAAGATTTTAAAAAGGATATAATACTTAAACTCAGAAATGCCTTTATAGATAAGATTGTTTTATCAAGCAAGACTACAGACCTTTTAAATAGTCAATTAAGCATTTATTTGACAAGATTGTTTGATACAAAATTTAAAGATATTTTAAAAGCCGATTTTAATAATAGCCCTGATATCACTGATAAGCTCACTTATGAAAATTTAGCTCAAGATAATTTTAGTTTCAATGATTATATATACAATTATTTAGAACAAAACAAAGAGAAAATAGTAGAAGCTCTTAGTTCTAATATAAGTAATTTTGTCCAAGATAAAAATATAAATGAGATATTAAATGATGATTTATCAGATAAAATTAATACTTCTTCATGCAATTTTGCATATGGAAAAGTAAATGAGATAAAAGAAAAAATATCAGAGGAAAAAGCTTACGATTTATATGATAAATTAAACAATATTGATAATTTGCATAAAAACAGCTCTAAGTTACTTAAGGACGGAGTTATCAACAATTTAGACTCTTTATTACACAGATTTGTTAAAGGGCTGTCTTTTAAAAATTTAAGCCAGTTAGACGATGATAATCTTATAGAAATGGCTCAAAGCTTTATAGGAAATAACTTAAAGCCAATTATGATTTTTGGTGCTATGCTTGGGTTGATGGCAGGCTTTATCTTGGCATTTTTGCAGCCTAACAATAATGTTTTTGCTCTCGTATCTATAAGTGGAATAATTACATGTGCTTTAGTAGGATATTTGACTAATGCTATTGCTATAACTATGCTTTTCAGACCATATAAGGAAATTAAAATATTAAGATATATTCCTTTTTTCAGGCATTTTTCTATAGGCTATATAGCTAAAAATAAAGAAAATCTAGCAGATGGAATGTCACAAGCTATAAGTGAATATCTTCTGACAAAGGAAAGCATGAATGAGCTAATTGATACCTACAAAGACAGCATCAAAGATAGTATAATTTGTAATGCTTCAAAAAACAATTATGAGCTGATTAACAATGCTTTTATGAGCAATAAGGATAAAATCACAAGTTCAATTTGCGACTATGCCACGGAAGCTTTAAGTACTAATAAAAATAATATTAGCACAGCAATCGCAAATGAGCTTGAAAATATTAAGTTAAATGACTTATTGCAAAATGAAGATAACTTTTTTGAAAATAATAATATTAAAAAATCTTCTTTTGAAGGTAAAATATCAGAATATATTATAAATTCAAAGCTTTATTTTAGCGAGCTAATCCTTAAGTATTTATTAGAAATGGGAAAAATTAATTCTACAAAATCTAAACCTATGAGTTCACGCTCAATTGCAAGCATTTTACCTGAATCAATAACAACTAATATTAACAGATTAGTTGCAAATGCTTCGAACAATGGATATGAAGAACTTATAGGCATGATTAACTATGAAAATATTAAAAACTTCGCTATAGAGCATGATGGAGATTACCAAAAATTTATCAGTAAAAGTTTGTCGGATATTTTTTCAACAAAAGACTTGCTTTCAATACGCAATTCTTCAAAAATTACAGATGATTTTTTCAAAACAATAAACAAAGCTTTAAATTCTCAAGAAAAAATCGGAGAAATATTTAATAAAAAAATATCCGTAATCTCAAATAATTTATTATACAGCTTTTTTGAGAATTTAGGATTAAATTCAGATAAACTGTTAAAGCCAATGCAAGCGAATATATCTAAAGCGGTTAAAGAAAAAATTACATCAAAGCTTAACCTCTTAACTAAAATTAGCTATGGTATGATGGG
>DCPV01000153.1:0-934 GCA_002323775.1 Firmicutes bacterium UBA1535
CATTCACAGAGAATAACAAGGCAGGAGGTAACGAGTAATGAAAAAACCAATAATTATAATAGCATGTATATTGCTTGTTTTGATATTAATAAACTCCTTTGCCATCATTACATATGAAAATGAATACAAATTAATTAAACAATTCAGCAAGGTAAATAGAGTTATAGACAGCGCTGGAGTAAGCTTTAAAATTCCTTTTATTGAGAGTGTTGATACTCTTCCTAAAAATATAATATTATATGACCTTGCTACCTCAGATGTAATAACAAAGGATAAAAAGGCTATGGTCGCAGACAGCTATGTTTTATGGAAGATAACAGATCCATTAAAATTCGCTCAATCTTTAAGCTCATCTATAACAAATGCAGAATCAAGGATTGACACAGTTGTTTACAACGCTTTAAAAACATTAATAGGAAGTCAGACACAAAATGATGTTATAAGCAGCAGAAGCGGTGCTTTAAGCTCAGAAATAATGGAAATAGTTGCAAAGCCAATGCAAGAATATGGTATAACTATACTTTCTGTTGAAACTAAAAGGTTAGATTTGCCTAATGACAATAAGACAGCAGTTTTTAACAGAATGATATCAGAAAGAGCGCAGATTGCAGCAGGATATGTTGCTGAGGGTGAAGAAGAATCACAAAAAATTCAAAACAGCACAAATAAAGAAATACAAATAAGTATTTCAGAAGCAAAAGCAAAGGCTGAAACCTTAGTTGCTGAGGGTGAAGCAAAATATATGAAAATCTTATCAGAAGCATATAACAGCACAGAAAGAAAAGATTTTTACGAATTTATCAGAAGCCTAGATGCCATCAAAGCATCGCTAAAGGGAGATAATAAGACAATAATTTTACCGCTCACATCACCTTTAACAAAGATTTTGCTTGGTGAATAGATGGTACAAAACAAATACAGAGGGATATCCCTC
>DCPV01000153.1:1077-7397 GCA_002323775.1 Firmicutes bacterium UBA1535
ACAGAGGGATATCCCTCTGTATTTTATTTTTTGTTTATTTCCTATTTATTTCCCATGTCAATATCTGAAAATTCTTTTTCTAAACGTTCTTTTTTAACGCTAAAGTCCTCAAATATTTCTTCTTCATAAGGGTCAAAATCTAGCTGATAAGCTATTGGAAGCTCTATTATAAATTCGCTTCCTTCTCCAAGTTCACTGCGTACCTTGATATCTGCATTAAGCATTTCCAGAAGTGATTTAACAAGGCACAAGCCTGCTCCGCTTCCCTCTGTATTTTTTGTCATACAGCCATTCGTTTGGCTAAATATATCAAATATCTTTCCTAAGTTCTCTTGTTCAATACCGATACCATTATCCTTTACAGATACATATACTTTTTTCTCGTCCTCATAAACCTTGACTAAAATTTCAGTCTTTGTATCTTCCTTCGAATATTTTACTGCATTGGATATCAAGTTGAGCATTACTCTCTCAATTATATTTGGGTCTATATTAAGGTATCTTTCCTCTATCTCAGTATCGAAAATCATACTGATATTATATTTTTTTAGGTATTCAGCTGTTGAAAAATTTATGTCCTCAATAACATTTACAATATTGCAAACTATTAAATCTAAGCCTGCAAATCCAGCTCTAATATTAGTAAGCTCCAATATATTATCAAACAGCCTCAACAGCCTGTCCGCACTTTTCCTAATAGATTTTAAATATCCATAGCTTTTTACTGGAATGTCTATATTGTTTTCCTTTAAATCTAAATCTATATTGCGAATAGCTCCATAGATAATGCTAATTGGAGTTCTCAGCTCATGTGAGATATTCGATAAAAAGTCACTCTTTATCTCCTCTCCTATTTCAATTTGTGAATTTGTATTTTTCGGCAATTTTATTACCCCCCGAGTTAATTTATTTTTTTATCCTTATATATAGATTTTACATCAAATTTTGTAAAATTTCTACAATTAATTTTAAAAAATTTAAAAAATATTAAATTTTTTTTAGTCAAATTTCGACATTTGTCTATTTTTGCTCTGTTTCTTTTGCTACTAATTTTTCAACAAATGAATTCTTTCCCAATTCCTTTGCTAATTGTAAGTGCTTATTCATCTCATAAATATTGTTCTCATTTTTATATATCAATGCTGTACAATAATTTGCCATAGCCTTTCTATAGTAGTTTCTACCATTCTCGCATTGTTCAATAAAAAATTCTTTTCTATCTTCGTACTTACCTTGGTACAAGTCATCAACAGCAAAAATAAATTCAAGACCCTTAGCGTTTCCTTCAGTACGCTTATACGATTCTAAAATTTCTTTTGCATCTCCAAACACCTTATGACCTTCCTCAATCTCTCCACCAAAAAGCATCGATAAAACCAAAGCTTGATAATATAAGTGCTGTCCATTTGCAGGAATTTTACCCATTTCCTTAAGCAGCACATGCTTTACCTCATCAAATCTCCCTGCATAAAACAATCCTGTCGATTTTTGAAGTAAATTAATATCTCTGTCTCTCTTACTATATGTTTTTTCTAATAGCTTATCACATTCTTTAATGTATTCCTCTGGATTTCTATCTGTATAAAGTATTTGATTAAGTCTATTAACAAGCCTTGTTAAAGACCAATTTTTATAAAAAAACCACGCTATCATCAAAAGCACTAAAACAACAATTATTAACATTTATATCCCTCCCATCAATATTATATTTTATGTTAATTTTGCTTCTATCTAGGAAAATATTTCCAAACTTATCTTCCTTTTCATAATTTATCATGTTTCGGCAATATTTTCAAGAAAATAATTATTAATTTTTTTGTTTTTTATTTCTTGCTAAAGATATCCCTGCTATCAACGACAGTATCATCATTATTTGCGGAGTCAAACTAACTGAATCTACAAGTCCATGGATTAAGGTCATGCTTAAAAGCAAGATTAGAAAAATAGAAAATTTATTATATTTATCTGAAAAATACTCCTTCAAAAGCTTTTTTACTGATGAATACAATGTAGTCAAAAACACTGTAAATCCAACGAGCCCTGAATCCATCAGGATTTGCAAATATATATTATGACAATGTTCTATATATTTTTTTATGACATCACTGTACAAGCCTGTATATTTGTAAAAAGTTCCAAAGCCTATGCCGGTAACTAAATTATCTTTAATTATTTTAAGGCTTGTTTTCCACAATTCTATCCTATACGATAAAGAGCTGTCTTCACTTAGCTTTGTTACATCTGCTCTATTGATTCCTAAAAGCGCATCAGCTCCAAAAATACAAATAAATATAAAGATTGAAAACCAAATATACTTTTTATCAAATACAACTCCAATTAAAAAAAGTGCTGAAACCAAGGATACCCAGCTTGCTCTCGAAAATGTAAAAAATAAACAGATTATAGAAATTATAAATGTTACTTTTTCAAGGATTTTAAATTTATTATTTTCTAGTTTTTCACTTTTATACATATTGAATCGTGTACATATTGTTACAATGATGATATTTATGTAAAATCCAAAGACATTTGGATTTAAAAAGCTTGAAAACATCCGCTTTTTTAAGTTATATTCGTTCATGTCAACCCATTTTTTTGGCATGACATATACAGGGTCTATCATCTGAAAAACACCTATAAAATAGGATATTAATGTTGCAATATAAACGATTGTTAAGAGCTTGTTAAGATTATAGTCATAGCAAATTGAATTAGTCCTACCGCTTATACGCTCTGTTCCAAAGTTAGCTGCTACATAAGAAATTGTTCCAATACACGCAAATATCATCACTCCGAAGAATGATGATATCTGTATATATTTTGAAAATATTATTGATATTAAAACAGATATAGATATAAAAAGTAAATATTTATTACTTTTCAAATATCTTGTCACTTTGTAATTTTTACTTATCAAATCTCTTAAAAGCAAATATATAGCGTAAAAGTAAGCAAGTGGTATAAATAAAATAGAAAGAACTATTAAAATATATATTGTATAATTTTTCTCCTCACTCATTTTAATTTATATCCCTTTCTTATAGTACAAATACAGCATTAAATAAATTTAACTGTAAATGTACTCCCCTCTCCGATTTTACTTTCAACATCTATACTGGCTCTATGTGACTGTGCTATCCATTTTGCAATGCTAAGTCCTAATCCAGTTCCGCCAAATTTTCTGTTTCTTGCCTTATCACTTCTATAAAATCTATCAAAAATCCTTGCTTTATCTTCTTCACAAATTCCAATTCCAGTATCTGCAACAGATAAAATCTTGTATCTTCTATCTGTATAAAGATTTATGCTAACATTGCCTGCTTGAGTATATTTTATAGCATTATCAATTAAAATAACCACAAGTCTCCTAATTTTATCATAATCGCCTTTTATTATAACATTTTCTTCTATATTTGTCAGCATTTCAATATTTTTATTTTTTGCCATTATTTGCATGTTGTCACATACATTCTCTACGATTTCTGATAATGATAATTCCATTATATCAAGGTTGTTTTCATTTGCATCTATCTTTGCAAGCGTAAGCAACTGATCAATCATATTTGCCATTACCTTTGTTTCTGAATATGCGTTATCAAGCCACATCTCATTTTCTTCAATTGTACCCTCTGTGTCAGTCATCATAACATCAAGATTTGTCTGTATAACAGTCAAAGGAGTTCTAAGCTCGTGGGAAGCATCGGCTATAAATTCCTTTTGCTTCTTCCACGTTTCTTTTACTGGTCTTAATGCCTTTCCGGTAAAAACATAGCTGAGTGTCAAAAGCGTTAAAATGCCTATAACACCAACAAGCCAAAGCACTGTTGTTAAAAACGACCAAAAATAATTTTCGCCGGAACTATCCTCATAAACCTGTATAACCTTAGGATCATCAAGTGTCCCTACATATTTTGTGTAAATTCTATATCCTACTCCGCCAATCTTTCTCTTTTCGTAGCTGTCTTTTTTTTCATATAATGATTTCATAGCTAAATCTACAATAGCTTTTGAAAGCTTTGAATCACTGCTTTTAATATGCAGAATGTTCATATCCTTATCATATGAAACATAATTAGAGTTCAAAGCCTCTTTCCCAAAGGTAAATATTCTATCCTCTAGCTTTGGATAGATTCTATTTTTAAATAAATCTGCTAAATCTACAGGATCTCTATTATATACTTGAATCTTAAACGCTTCATTTGCCATAATTTTACGAGTCTGATCCTCATAGACATATTTAGTAAAGAAATAAATTCCCATTGTAATAAATACCATAAAAATTGTCAAGATAATCCCCATATAGCAGGTAAGTTTTATATGAAGTCTTTTAAACATGATTAATCTACCCTCTGTCCTATAATGTTTTTATTTTAATAACTTTATTTAGAATTATTAAGCATATATCCCACGCCACGAACTGTTTCTATCTTAGCATTTGTATTTTCAAGCCTTCTTCTTAGATGATGCACATATATCTCAATATTACTTTCTAAAACGTCCGATTCAAGCCCCCAAATTCTGTCTATAATCTGCTCCCTAGTAAATACCTGCTTTGGTTTCTTTATAAGCATTTCCATGAGCATAGCTTCCTTTAGAGGTATTTTATATTCTATATTATTTACATAAAGCATATAGTTTTTAACATCATACTTTACATCCTCAAACTCGTAAATCTCCCCTATAAAGTCTGTAGACTTTCTGCGTGCCAAAGCCTTGACTCTGGCTATCAGTTCCTTTGTAGCAAAGGGCTTAACTAAATAGTCATCTGCTCCTGTTTCTAGTCCAAACACTCTATCGTCTATAGTATCCTTTGCAGTAAGCATTATAACAGGAGTATTACTGCCGGATTTTCTTATATTTTTAAGTATTTCTATTCCATTTACCCCAGGAAGCATTATGTCCAATATAATTACATCATAAATATCTTTTTTAGACAAAAGCATTCCTTCTTCTCCATCATTAGCAATATCTAAGTCAATTTTCTGTTTAGAGAACAAAAATCTTAAAGCCTGCGTTATCTTAACCTCATCTTCAACAATTAAAACTCTCATTATTTTATCCATGCACCAATTTTATAAAATATTTGTAAATTTGCTCGGTGCTTTCCTTTCATTATTTTTAATTTCACTCAAGCTTTATTCTTATACATAATTATAGTATTCTTTTCTTAATTATCGCTTAATTTTCAAAAAACATCAAGTATTTTATTGTATTAACACTAATTTTATAGAAATTAGTGCAGGGAACAAATTTTGTATTATTTCGTCTTAATATTAAGGTTTTACGTTTTAGCAAAAAGTTAGTTATGGAGGTATAATATCCAAAATGAAAAATTATAATAAAAAATTAATATTATTGCTTATTTCATCTGTAATAATTTTAATAGCAGTTTTTACAATGCTTTTTAATTTATTTAATAATAAATCCACAAAATTTAAAACTGATAAATCATTAGGCAATCTTGAAATGAATGAAGAAAAAATATATGCCGTTAATCACCACTATTTCAAATCATTCTATCCACTAAATGAAAAATCTGTTATAAGAGCAGCAGAGTATATGAAAATGCTCCAAACAACATACATGACAGATAAAAACAGAGTTTTTTACGCTATTATCCCAGATAAAAGCTATTATGATAAATTATCCGGATATGACAATATTGATTATAACAAACTGTTAGAAATTTTAAGTCAAAACACAGATGGCATAGAGAACATTGCTTTAGAGGATTTGCTTAGCTTAGATGATTACTTCAAATCAGACAATCACTGGAAGCAAGAAAATATAGTAGCTATAGCAAACAGAATCTGCGAAAGGCTAGGATTTAAAATTGATGCTGACAGCTTTGAAGTAAAATCCTTTAAAGGTTTTAAAGGAATGTATTCTAAATACATTGACGATAAAAATTACTCCGAAGAACTTAAATATTTGATAAATGAGCATATTTCAAATGCTATTGTAGATAATCATCAAAATAAAGAGTTCAATAAGGTTTATGATGTAAGTCGTCTAAATACAGACATTCCATATGATATATTCTTATCTGGAGCAAGCACTTTTTTAACAATTACAAACTCAGCAGCCAATAGTGACAAGGAACTTGTAATATTTAGAGATTCATATGCGAGCAGCTTAGCTCCGCTATTAATCAGTGAATACAAAAAAATAACACTAATAGACACAAGATATATGTCAAGCAGTTTGCTTAATGATTTTATAAAATTTGACAATCAAGATGTATTATTTTTGTATAGCTCCGGAGTTATAAATAGAAGTTCAATGTTGAAATAAAAAAAGAGTGAACGCAGTTCACTTTT
>DCPV01000153.1:7542-7809 GCA_002323775.1 Firmicutes bacterium UBA1535
AGTGAACGCAGTTCACTTTTTTTATTCTTCCGAATTATAAATAGTGTGTATTTCTTCATTAAACTCACCTTGCTCATTATACACATACAAAGGCGGAGCAAATTTCAATTCCTTGTTGCCATTTTTAGAAGCTTGTATCAGCACTAAGTTAGGCTTATCATTAACACGAGGATGAACAAACCTTATATGCTTTGGCTCTAATCTGTATTTTCTAAGAATACACATGATATCCACAAGCCTATCTGGTCTATGCACCAAATAAAATTT
>DCPV01000087.1 GCA_002323775.1 Firmicutes bacterium UBA1535
TTAATTCTTGCAATCTACCAAGTATATATGATTAGTCACAAAAGGGTTAGTGCTTGAAAGGTACTAGCTTTTTTGTTTGCAGTTAGAAATGAAAGGAATAAACAAGATGCCAACGAAAATATGGTTAAAGCCAGAACAATTAGCACTGTATATTAAGCAGTTAGAACGATTTAGAGATTTATATAGCCAACTAGACCAAACCCTAGAAATTGATAGACAAGGCTTTCAATTCAAAGCTGGTGCGCCTAACTTTCAAACAACGTTAAGCGTATCAATGCAATTACAAGCTAAAATTAGACAAGCACAATCTCAAACATACGGAGATGTGCTTTTTTTTAACAAAGAATTAGCAACTAGGGTACAAGATTTGGTTTCAAAATCAATTGAGTTAACCTTTGCTTATCGTGATTTAGATATGATGATTAAGGGAACTGATCGCAACACTGAAAGTGGTTTGAATAGGATTGAAGAACAGTTGTATCAAGCTAAAAAACAATTAAGGGAAAGGGCAATGTGATGATAAACAAAGCAATTGATAATCTAAGGTATTGCATCATCAACCGTTATATTGGTTGGTTACGTGATATAGAGGTTGATAGTCATTTACGTGATCAATTAAAGTGGTCTGATAATAGCAAAATTATAGGGCAGGTAGCTTACAGCATTCACAATATTGCTGATTTTACAGATGAAGCCTTTACACCATTTGATGATTAAAATAATTATGAAGCCTTTATTTTAAGGGAATTGGCAGAACATGCCAAAAACTTGGAAAACAACCTATTACCAGAACTTGAACGAATGCGTTTAGATACACGCTGGTTCACTGAATATTATGAAGAACTAGCTGATGTTAATAATTTGCTTGATGATTTTAATGAGATGTAAGCGGCAAACAAACTATGTTCTTAGGTTCACAATTTAATAAGCCTTTTTGTAGGCTTTTAAGCATAATTAAGGTGTGATATTATTATCTTATTCACATAACAATTTAGGAGTAATAGTAAATTATATGACTAAGAAACTACCACCAGACCAAGTAAAATATCCACGTATTCATGAAAATGATCGGCATTTGATTGAACACATGTGGAATGATGAAAAACTGACACAATCTGAAATCGCTAGAAAACTTAATCGTTCGCAGTCCGCTATTTCTAGGGAATTAAAGCAAGGCAATATCTTTGATTTTAGTAACCTAAGCAAACGTCAACTGTATAATCTTGAAATTCATTCACGCATCAAATACTCTGCTTTACGTGGTCAATTTATTGCCACTCAAAGAAGTGTGAGACGTGGCAATGGTTCAAAATTGTTGACAGATGAGTTAAAAGAACTGATTGAGCATTGGGTCAATGTTGAACATTGGACACCTGAACAAATTGCTGAAGCGCATGTATCAGATATTGAAGTCTCGGCATCAACGATTAGAAATTGGGCGAGACAGGGTAAAATTTATTTAAGACCCTATTATCGCAAACGTGCCAATAATACAGATGCTGAAAAAGTTAAAATTAAAACGCAGTATCAAAAACAGCGTGAGATTGATAGACTGCGTTCAAAATTAAAATCACAGGGTATTCTAGTTCGTCATTCAATTTATGAACGACCACCAAAGATAAATACTCGTAGACAATTCGGACATTGGGAAATTGATTTAGTTTTGCCTGCTAAAATGAATAATCAGCGTTATCAAGATACCACAGCCATTATGACACTTACAGAACGCAAAACTCGGTTTACTGCCTTAATATTAGTCCGAAGTAAGAAGTCTAGTGATATGATTGATGCCTTTAAGCTGTTTTATGAACGCTATGGTAAAGCCGTGCGCACAATCACAGCTGATAACGGTTCTGAATTTATCTCGTGGGACTTTTTAGAATACGTGCAGAAACAGCTCAAAATCAAGCTATACTATGCGACACCGTCATCACCACAGCAACGTGGTACGAATGAAAATCGAAATCGTAAGCTACGTGATTGGTATCCTAAAGGTACTTCTTTTAAAGACGTGAAGCAACGACAATTAGATGAGGTGGCTTCAAAAATGAATGCGATGCCACTTAGACAAGCTCTGAATGGAAAACGACCAATGGTAGTGTTTGAACAAGAATATAAAGCCATGCAACGTTACCGTAGAGCTTATGAAAAGCGTAAACAGCGCATGCTTGAAGAACGCCAAAATGATGAAAAATAAAGAATAAAAATTGGTAATAAAGATAATAACCTTTAGACACGGATTGTGTCTTTTTTTATTGTGATTAAAATAAAACTATTTGAAACGGTTTTATTGGTTGAAACATTTGATATAATAGTGAGTAATTAGATTGCTAAAAGCCTTTGTATAGACATTCCAAAAGCGTGGACGCTCAGTTTACTTTTAAACACAATCATGTTATTCTTGAGGAAGTTGTGCCTTACTTAAAAAATAATCATCGTTTATTTTACACAGAAGTTACTGGTAGATTACCAAAACATTAAACATGTGGTGTTTGGGTTGACATCCGCCGCCAAAATTTAGGTTTACATAATATATATTATCGAAAGTAACGTATTTAGGGCAGATGTCAATAGATTTTCTCTATCAGTAACGGTTTGTTAAAGTGTCTGTTACATTCTGTAATTTGTAATGATTTTGAAATGCTGTGAAGCCATAACTATTCAGAAAGTATACACTTCTTTCGTGAAAATTACCAGCAC
>DCPV01000080.1 GCA_002323775.1 Firmicutes bacterium UBA1535
CGCTCTTCCGATCTTTAATGTCTTTATTAATGTTAATATTAAATATTAACATTAGACATTCAAGTATATTATAATTATAGCAAAACGCTTGTCCAATACAAGTTAAATTTGTATAATATATGTTAATAATTTGTTATTTTGTCAGCAATAAAAAAATAGCAATCGATAAATTAATTTAATCTTAATCTATAATTACTATTTTAAATTACAGCTTAACCAATTGTTAAATATTTGTAATATTATTTTTCACGCTCTCTCTTGTTGTAGTGATAAGTAAGAGAAAACAAGCTTTCATTTAAGTGAACATTTTCTATCGAAACATCCTCTGGTCCTTTGATATCCGATGGAGCAAAGTTCCAAATCGCTTTAATTCCACACTTAATTAAAACATCAGCTATAGCTTGACTTACGCTTTTAGGCGTACATATTACAGCAATATTAACAAAATTTTCACTTAAATACGCTTCAACATCAGCAATATCTTTTATAACGATATCCTTTATAGTTGAGCCAATAAGATTTGGGTTATTATCAAATATAGCTATAACCTCATATCCATTCTCATAAAACCCTGTGTAATTAGCAATAGCTTGCCCTATATTACCCGCACCAACAATCATTATTTTATAGTCTTTATCAGCACCTATAATCTTTCCTATCTCATTACTCAAATTAAAAACATCATAGCCAAAACCTTGCTGTCCAAATCCACCAAAATTATTTAAGTCCTGCCTAATCTGTGATGCTGAAAAACCTGTCATATTACTTAATTCATTAGAAGATGTCCTGTAAATCTCATTTCTAAGCAATTCCTTTAAGTACCTATAATATTTAGGCAATCTTCGTATAACTGCATTTGATATTCTTTTATCTTTATCCATAAATTCACCTCATATATAATTTCCATTACGCTTATCCTAATAATAAAGGCACAGAGTTCAAAATATCTAACAATATTTTAACAAGTTTTTTTATTATATGCAAGTTTTTTTATTTGTACAAGTAAAAAATATTTTAGATAATTAGGCTCACATAAATTTACTTATTAAATAAATTTTTAATTAAACAATTAATATTTCAACAATAAACGGGTGCTATGCACCCGTTTATTGTGCTTTTTATTCACACTCATACGAACGTATAATTTTTTAAAAATGAAAAAATTTGCATATTAGTTAGTGTGTATTTTTATAATTTATTTAGCAGGTATTTTTATTTGTTGGTTTACAAATATTAAATTAGGATTAGCTAACTTGTTATACTCTGCCAATGCTTGCCATGTAGTTCCATATTTTTGTGCTATCTTCCACAAAACATCTCCACTTATTACTATGTATACTACTTCTTCTGTTTTTTCTGGCTTAGGCTCTGGTTTTGGTTCTGGCTTAGGTTCTGGCTTCACTTCCGGAGCTGCCGCTGAAACCTCTACCAAATAGTCAACCGCTTTTGGACTTATAACCTTTGCTTCTTTTATAGCTTCTACCAATACGTCTCTTATTGGAATGAAAGTATCCTTTACATTCTTAGCGTTCTTGAAGTCGTATTTGTCTCCTCCTGTGATTAGGAAGTCATTTGTTACTACTGTGTAGTATTTTTCCATATCAAGTGGTGTACCATCTTCTAAGCTAATCTTTGTAATTCTATTCTCAAATTCTTTAGTCTTATCAAATTCAACTCTTAGACCTGCAAATTGTCCATTACCTACCTCTGGGTTGAATATACCATGGTCGATAGCTTTCTTAATATCCGCACCTGTCATTTCAAGAGTTACTAATTGATTGTCAAATGGCATAATCTCATATAGATCTCCCATTGTAATCTGACCTTTTTCAAGCGTTCTTCTTAATCCGCCACCGTTTTGGATAGCTATTTGAACTCCTGTCTTCTCTTTCATAACTTCTGATGACCATCTGCCAAGTAGAGTTACATTGTCTTCCTTACTGTTATGAGTGAAAGCTTCTGATGCCTCTCCTATAACTACTCCAAGTACTGGCTTAGCTTCTTCTTCGTATTTTGCTAACTCTTTTAATGTATCTTCATCAGCTACTATATCTTTTACCTTAGCTGCTAAATCATCAAATCTAGGCTCTATTGCCACTACCTTATTGTCCTTATCCAACTGTATAGAAAGAATTGCAAGTCCTCTACCATTATAATATCCTTGTACTACTGGTACTCCATTAAGTTTTCCAGATACAGTTTGATGGCTATGTGCTGATATTATACCATCTATTCCTTCTACCTTTGTTAAAGGCTCTACATTTCCAGTTATTACTCCTGTAGTTTTATCTTGTTTAGAGTCAATATGAGTAAGAGCTATAATTACATCTGGTTTTCCCTCTTTTGCCTTACCATCTTTTAAGAATTTAACCCAAGTCTTAGCAGTTTCAGCTGGATCTGCAAATTCTAGCTTTGATACATCTGCATCAGCCTTTGTAAGTGTTACTGTATCAGGGTGAGCAAGACCAATAAGCGCAATCTTAATTCCACCTTTTTCAATAATCATATATGGCTTAGCCCATTCTACAGGCTCTTTAGTAGCCTTATCAATTATATTAGCTGCTAACCAATCAAATCCACCGTCTTCAGCCCAATCATCAAAGTGCTTCACTCCCCAGTCAAACTCATGGTTACCAACTGCTGAAGCAGCAATACCTATGCTCTTAAGCATTGAAGATACTGGTTTACCAAGTGAAAGATTGGATATAGCTGTTCCTTGATAGTTATCTCCTGCTGATACAAACACTGTGTTAGGGTTTTGTTCAGCTAATTTCTTAGTGTAGCTAACCATCTTAGCCATACCAATGTTCTTTCCGGATTCCACAACATTTCCATGGAAATCGTTGAAAGATACGATCTCAACTGGCTTGATTATCTCAATTCCATACTTTTTAAGTACATCATCAGGTATAAGTCCCTGCTTAATCATATCGTTAGCATTTAATGCCTTAACATTTACAGTTCTTCCGTCTTCGGATTTAGGAAGTTCTAATCTCCCTGCATTTATTTCATCAACTAGATATGCTCTTAGAGGATGATTAAGATTAGCACCTATTATCTCCCAGTTGTTGTTCACCTTTGGCTCAAGCGGGCTATTTTCTTTGATATAATCAGCTATATAACTTCTCAATGCTTTCGGATCTGAATCAAAATATGGTTCTCCGCTTATAATCTTAGCACTCTTAAGTCCGCCATATCTATAGTTGTTTATAGCTAATTTAAGCTTTTGGTCATCTTTAAGAGGCTGACCTTTAAACTTAACATCAACTATTCTTTGTCCAGCCGGCTTGGATACATCTATCTTGTAATCTACGCCTTGGAACATATCGAAGTTGTACACTCTTATATTAGGGTTGAAGCTGATGTTTATATCTCCAGGCACAAATGTGTTGAAGTAGTTTGCTGACCACTCCATATATGCCTTAAGCTCTGCACCGGTTACCTCTACTCCTACCAATGTGTTTGGATATTTGTAGATGTTAAAGATGTTTGAAAATGTTATGTCCCCTTCCTTAAGGTCGGAGTTCGTTTGGAATAGTGCCGCACCGGACACATCCGCACCAGTATATTTAAGCTGTACATCATTCACCAAGTCAATAAGTGCTGTGTCCTGTAATTGTGCTTGAGGAATTCCTTTTATCTCAGCTGCTGGTAAAAATCCCGGCTTTGCCTTACCAATTACATTTTTAAGGAACTCTAATGTCTCGTTATGATAAGCCTTAGCAGCATCTGCAACTTCATTAGCTGATTCATATCCCTTTATGTCAATTATCTTAGTACTACCGTTAACTACTTTCCATGTATTACCTACTTTTGCCAATTCAATATCAAATCTCACTACCTCAGCACCTGCATTTTTAGCAGCACCTACTAAAGTATTTCCAATCTTCTTATTTACAGTTTTATGAGCATGTCCAGTAAGAATTGCAACAATCTCAGGAGCTACTTCTATTATCTCATCTCCGCTGTCTCCATTGCCATATTCACTGTCATCACCCATATGAGCAGCTACTACTATGATATCTGCTCCGTCCTTTTTCATTGCCTCTATGTTTGCCTTAACTATGTCTGCAGGCTTCTTGAATTCAAGTTCAGTAACCTTAGGTCCATCCCACTTAGGAATATTAGGGTTTGTATATCCTAAAATACCAACCTTTACTCCTGCTACCTCTTTGATAACATAGTCTTTAGCAAGAAGCTTACCATCTTTCTTCCAAGAAGCATTTGCTGCAAGGATAGGGAAATTAGCTTCCTTTTGAATCTTTTCAACCATCTCAAGTCCAAAATTGAACTCATGATTGCCAAGAGTCATAGAATCATAGCCCATCATGTTCATAATGTCAATAACTGGGTTTGGTCTTTCAAGCTTAAAATTAAATAAGTCATCTGAAAGAATAGTTCCTTGGATTGTGTCCCCATTATCGATAAGTATCGTGTTAGGATTTTCTTTTCTTATCTCTTTGATAATGGAATACACCTTGCTCATACCTACATTGTCCACTTCCTTGTTATCTTCATATGAATAGTTTAAAATATTCGCATGAAGATCCGTTGTACCGATGATTGTAATTTTTACATTACTTTCAGCTGCAAATGCCATACTTAAGCTGCTTAACACCATAATAGCAACTAAAAGTAAACTTAAAATTCTTTTTTTCATAGTACCTCTCCTATTTAAAGATTTTTTATAATAATTCGTCTTGGCAAACGATATTATATACCTATTTTACATATATTTTACAAAAAAATCAAGCTATATCTTTACTAAATTACATATAATAATTTATAAAATAAATTCCCAAAATAAAACGGGTGCTATGCACCCGTTTATTATGCTCTTTATTCACACAAACATGAATGTATAATTTTTAAAAATGAAAAAATTTACATATTAGTTAGTGTGTATTT
>DCPV01000083.1 GCA_002323775.1 Firmicutes bacterium UBA1535
CTACTATTTCATTTTCCATCTTCATAGCTTCTAATATAATTAAGATATCTCCTGCTTTAACGCTTTGTCCTACACTAACCTTAATATCTAAGATAGTTCCAGGCATTGGAGCTGACATTGCTCCTGCAACAGGTCCTGATGAAGCAGGTGCTGCTTGTGGAGCTGGTGCTGGTGTTGCTGTAGGTGCTGCCACAGGTGTTGGTTGAGCAACAGCTACAGGCGCTGCATTAGATGCACCAGAATTTCCAACTTCTTCTACTTCTACTTGGTACATTTTACCGTTTACATTTATATTATATTTTTTCATTTATTTATACATTCCTTTCCTTATTTTATCTCATCAATTCAATTCTTCCAATTCTTGACCATGCAGTGTCTGAATCAGGTAATTTTTTTATATTTTTAACAACTAATCCACTTGCATCAGTTCCTGTCATTGCTGCTATAGCCGCTGTAATAACTGCAACAAGCTCTATATCATCTTCTGCCTCTTTAACTGTATCTGATACGATAACAGAAGTAGGTCCATCTGCACTACCTATAATTGCTATAGATGAAGCATCAAGTCCCAAATCCTTTTTTTTCTTCTTTAAAGCAAATATTCTTGTTATATCAACTATAAAAGAAATAAGATACAGTGTTACAAACACAACCGATATACAAAATACACTTATAATTATAGCATCACCAAATGTTACATATTCTTTAAACATATATGTCCCTCCTCATCTTACAATGGAATATTTCCATGTTTTTTAGAAGGCTTATGCTCTCTCTTTCCAGCTAGCATATCAAATGCAGATATTATTCTTTGTCTTGTACAAGCTGGCTCAATAACATCATCTATGTAGCCTCTAGCTGCTGCTATATATGGATTTGCTACAGTATTTCTGTATTCTTCGATTTTTTGCTTTCTCATATCATTTTTATCTTCAGCGCAGTCTATTTCTTTTCTAAAAATTATATTTGCCGCTCCGTCTGGTCCCATAACTGCTATTTCAGCTGTTGGCCATGCTAATACTACATCTGCTCCCAAATCTCTTGAGCACATAGCTAAATAAGACCCACCATAAGCTTTTCTTGTTATAACTGTTACTTTTGGAACAGTAGCTTCGCTGTAAGCATAAAGCATCTTAGCTCCATGTCTTATAATTCCGCCATATTCTTGATTAGTTCCCGGTAAGAAGCCTGGTACGTCAACTAATGTCAGCAATGGAATATTGAAAGCATCACAAGTTCTGATGAATTTTGATGACTTGTCAGAGGCATTTATATCGAGACAACCTGCTAATTTGCTTGGTTGGTTAGCTATAACGCCTACGCTTCTTCCATTTATTCTCACAAGTCCTGTTATGATATTTTCAGCATAATATGGTTGATATTCTAAGAATTCTCCATTATCTGCAAGAGTAGTTATTACCTTTTTCATATCATATGCTCTGTTAGGATTTTCAGGAATTATTTCATTTAATACTTGATCAATTCTATTTGAAGCATCTTGCGAATCAAACATCGGAGCTGTTTCCAAGTTGTTTTGTGGTAAAAAGCTTAGTAATTGCTTAATTTTTGCTATACAAGCTTCCTCATCCTTATCCATGAAATGAGCTACACCACTTATAGCATTGTGAGTTTTTGCACCACCAAGATCTTCTGCTGAAACTTTTTCACCAGTTACAGTTTCTATAACCTGAGGACCTGTTATAAACATCTTACTTGTATTTTCAACCATAAATATAAAATCAGTCAAAGCTGGAGAATATACAGCACCACCTGCACATGGTCCTAAAATTACTGAAATTTGAGGTATAACACCTGAAGATATAGTATTATTATAGAAAATTTTACCATAACCAGCCAAAGCATCAACGCCTTCTTGTATTCTTGCTCCACCTGAGTCATTAATTCCAATTATTGGAGCTCCAACCTTTAGTGCTGCCTCTTGAGCCTTAACTATCTTAGCTGCGTGCATCTCACCCAAAGAACCGCCTATTACAGTAAAATCTTGAGCGTATACATATACTAATCTGCCATCTATTGTTCCATAGCCTGTCACTACACCCTCTCCAGGTGCAGTCTTTTTTTCCATTCCGAAATTTACACATCTATGTTCAACAAATGCATCCATTTCAATAAAGCTGCCATCGTCTAAGAGCTTTAAAATTCTTTCTCTTGCTGTTAGCTTTCCACTCTCATGCTGTTTAGAAATTGCACTTTCTCCACCGCCTAATTCTACTTTTTTTCTTTTTTCTATTAAATCTTTAAGTTTATCATTAGACATTTATTTCCCTCCTGTTACAAATTAAAATTATTCTATTATAAAATATACAATTTTTTGAGAAAAGTCAATAGTTTTTGACAATTTGCAAGTAAAATTTATTATAATTCAAAATTGTATTCTATATAAGCGTGTAATGGCAAGACTCCTATATAATTAATATTTTGTGCCAATAGAGCATAAATTATTTGCAGTTTTTCTTTCATTAGCTTGCAAATTTATATTCAAATGAATTTATTCTTGCATTTTTTAAGTAAAAAAATAAAAAAACCTTTACAAAATACTAAAAATCTATTAAAATTGCTTTATATAAACTGTGAATAAACTCACTTAATTTTTTACTATTAATT
>DCPV01000259.1:0-6182 GCA_002323775.1 Firmicutes bacterium UBA1535
TGAAAAGAAAGATGCTGCACCAATAGATATTATGAGCTGTCCAATTATTGTAGATACGGATATAACTATCGAATTTATGTACAATTTGAAAAATTCCATCTTCTGAGTTATTTTCAAATACTGATGCAAGCTAAACACCTTTGGCAAAAACGAAGCATTGTAGCTTTGTACCTGATACGCATCCATAAATGAGTGAAGAAGTGTATACACTATAGGCAGTAAAAATAAAATTACGATTATCACAGATAAAATTTTAATTAAACTCTTTTTCATAGTTACCCCCTCACTTTGATAGCTTTCTTTTTTGATACATTCCAAAAGCCAAAACCAACATCAAAACTATAAATATAAATAGTAAAAATATATCCGCAGATACTATTAAATCCTCCAGACTTAGCTTTTTAAGCTTTAGGTAAAGGAAGTTCTGCATCATAAACATATCATAATTTGGATATTCACCAAATACAGCATATGTCTGCTTAAATATTTTTAATGAATTGTATATGCTTAGAATTATTGACAAAGTCATAGCCTCTGAATGCAGAGGTATAATTATCTTAAACAGAGTCCTAAGCGTTCCTGCTCCATCTAAATATGCTGCCTCCTCAATTGATTTATTGCGATTTTTCAATGATATTAAAAATATCAAATATGTAAACCCAAGACAGCTCCATATGTAAATAAGTCCTACCATAGAAAGACCGCTAAAAATTTTGCTAAAGGCACTGATACTAAGCAAATCCCTAAAAAACCCTGCAACAGACAGTATAGGAACTGCTATAGGTAAAATTATCGCTACCTGAACTGCAAAGGAAAGTTTTATATACTCCGTTGCATAAGCTAGTAGAAATCCTAAGATAACAACTATAGGAATATATATAACCATAAACATCAGCGTATTTTTAAATGAAACAATAAACCCTTGATTGGTCCATATACCTGCTTGAGTATCTAATAAGCTAAAATCGAAGCTATCCTGTGCAATTATAAATGGAATTATATACAATATGGCAACCCCTATAAGGCTTAACAAAGCATATCTTGTCAGTCTTGTTTTTTCCATACATCCAGCTTCCTTTCTGTAATTGAATCGAATATATGAATATCATTTAAGCTGCAAAACAAAGACATCTTATCGTTTTTGTATATTTTAATATTCTCAAAAACCTTGGATATTAGCTTAATTCCATTAAAATTTACATACACAAGTTGTTCAGCTCCAAGCATCTCGACCGCTTCAACCTCACATTTTTCAAATAAAATGCAGTTATCTGAATTATAATTATCATTTTTTATGTACAATTTTTCTGGTCTTATTCCTAAAGTAATTTTTCTGCTGTCATAAAAATCATAAGTATTTTTAAGCTCAAAGCTTATATCGTTCATACAGTCTAGCTCTATGTACATCTTAATATCGTCTTTATTTTTTAATCTTCCATCTAAAAAATTCATCTGAGGCAATCCTATAAATCCAGCAGTAAAAAGATTATCAGGATTATTGTATAAATTCTCCGGTGTATCTATTTGTAATATTTTTCCATTATTCATAACAACAATTCTTTCTCCCATTGTCATAGCCTCTGTTTGGTCATGTGTAACATATACAAATGTAGTTTGAAGCTGCCTGTGAAGTCTTATAAGTTCAATTCTCATTTGAGTTCTTAATTTTGCATCTATATTGGACAGAGGTTCATCGAATAGAAAAACCTCAGGGTCTCTAATTATAGCTCTACCAAGTGCAACCCTTTGTTTTTGTCCGCCTGATAATGTAGCTGGCTTTTTATACAGGCACTCCTCAATTTCAAGCTTCTTGGCTACATCTAAAATTTTCTCTTTTATCTCGGCTTTCTTAACCCTTTTTAGCTTTAATGAAAATGCCATATTTTCATATACATTCATATGAGGATATAGGGCATAATCTTGAAAAACCATAGAGATATTTCTGTCCTTTGGAGAAACATCATTGACGATTTTTTCGCCTATCTGCAAAGTTCCTTCCTGCACCCCCTCAAGTCCTGCTATTATACGCAGAATTGTTGATTTCCCACAGCCAGAAGATCCTACAAGCACTAAAAACTCCTTGTCCTTTATCTCTAAATTCAAGTTCTCCAATGCTTTAAATTTATTAGGATAAATTTTTGTAACATTTTTTAATAAAATCCCTGCCATATTAACTTACATCCCTCTCTTTAAAAACATTTTAATCCATTTAATAAAATTTTTTATATATATTATCTATTAATTATACACTATTATTTTTATATTGTATTATAAAAGCCATGAAAAGCCAAAAAAAGCCATGAAAAGTTTTAAGAAAAGTTCTTGACATACTAAATGCAGAATTTGTATATAAAGCTGTTTAACATTAAAATTTGAATATTTTTATTATGTTTAAGTCTTGTATGAAAAATCCGTCCCTTATTTCTGTGATACAGCTAAGCTCCTTATATCTTTCTATCAAGTCTTTTGCTATTGATAAGCCAAAGCCCCTATTATACCCTTTTTTAGAATACCCCTCACGAAATATTTTTTCCATAAAATTTGCTTCTTCTGAACTAGCCTCACTTGAGCTTGATTTAGCTTTGACATATTCATCTGCCATACTGTTCATAATTGTTATGTTTATTGATTCCTCAATTTTAACTATACCAACTGATATAAAAGGTTTTTTTGAATTTGCAGCAGCTTCTATTGCGTTATCTAAAAATATTCCCAATATCTTGCAAACATCATCCGAATCTACTATAAGGTTTTCAATTCTTTTATTTACCATAAGTTCAAAGCCGATATTTTTGTTCTTTATCTCAGCGTATTTAAACAACAGAAGTGATTTCAAGCCACTGTCTTTTATATTTTTGAATAAACTGCTATCTAAATTTTTTGTTTCCTTTAAAGATTTTGATATAAAAAAACTAGCCTCATCATATTTTTTGTCTGCAATATACCCGTTTAAAACTGTCATTTTGTTGTTAAATTCATGTACTGTTTTTCGCTGAGTATCTATAAGCTCCTGCATAGTCTTGTTATAAAGCTCAAGCTTGTTGTTATATTCTTTTGTTAAGTCTAGGTTGTTTGTTGTGTCTATTATGATATTTACAAAGTAAAATAAGGTCATGGAAAGAAGTGCAGACGCAGCAAAGCTACCTACAGACATTATGTAGGTAAAGGAATTATCATCAACTTTACTTATAATTAAAATATTTACAAAAATAACAACCAGCAATATGACAAGTATTATAACAGATGCAATTTTCGCCTTAAAATCTAAGCTTTTATTGAACATATTATATATAGCTACGGACTTGTCCATATTTAACAAAAAAGAAGTCATGACAAATGACGTAAGATTGTAAAGACAATAAATCAAGCCACTGCTACTAATATCAAAAAGCTTTATACCGAATAATTTCATGAAAATAAGATGTGTTATCACATCACTTGCAAAATAAAATGATATGAAAACAACAGAAAATACTATTCCCTTTATAAGCCTTACCCTAAAAATGATGTTGATATACATAGAAGCCAGAAATATTGCCAGCATTTTTACGACAAATACATTCGAATAGCTTGTAATATACATCAATATTAGAGATGGAACAGCAGATAAAATAATATTTAGTATGTTTACATGCTTTTCTATTTGATTTGTCTTAATTACTACAAAATTAATCAGACTGACATATAAAATACTTATAAGAAAATTAACTATATTAATTTCCAAGCTCCATCACCCTCTTGACAATTTTATCATCTATATAAAACACTTCATCATTATTCATAATCAGAATTCGTTTTTTAGGGTCTACAGATTGTATAGAATTATAGTTTATAATAGTAGACCTATCTATTTTTATGAATTCTTTACTAGCTCTATTGGAAAAGTTTTCTATTGTTTCTATCGTTTCTATGTTGCATAATTTTGTTACTATATTAAGGCTTTTTGCACCTTTATTCTTTACAACATAAATTATATCATTCTCTTTTAATTCAATATCCCCAGTAGCTTTTTTTATTACTATTCTTTTTCCCTCAGAACTTAAGTTAATTTTATCAACTGCTTCTTTAAGCGCCTTTTCCAAAAGCTTTCTAAACTTTTCATCTTTTTTTATAAAGGCTATAGGGTTTATCTTATAATTTAAAACATTAAAAGCATAGTCAACAAAGCCTGTTAAGAAAATGATTTCATGATTTTGATTTTTGCCTCTGCGTATTATGCTTGCTATTTCTATCCCATCATAATCGTCATTAAGCTCTATATCTAATATAAATACTGTTTTTGCATCCTTGTCGCTTTCGTCTTCTTTATAGTCAGAAAACTTATTAAAGCTTTTAACAAGATATTGCAGTTCAGAATCAAAGCTTTGATTTATAACAGCTTCGACCATTTCTCTGATTTCTCCATCATCATCAATAATAACAAAATTAAACATGACAACCTCCATAGAAATATTTATATGTAAACCCAAGATTTACTTGGGTATGATTATATTATCTCATAGTCTTGTCTACGACAAAGCCATTGGTATAATCTACTAGGTATATTATACCATAAAAACCTTTCTTTTTACAAATAATTTATACTTTTACTTGTTTTAAAAAATACGCTTTCATATGCTTAAGCATTGATGAAAGCGTATTTATAGGGAGTTAAACATATAAAATGAAATCTTCGTCTTACTTATAATGTATATTGAAATTAAGTATAAAATCATCTATTGCTTTATCTATAATTTCACCATCTTCTTTTTTGTTATAATCTAGGTTTCCAGTTGATAATCTATTTACCAAGGGAATTATCACGGATCTTATTTTGTAATAATATTCATCGTTGCTAAAAAATGCGTCAGCTATGCTCTTTGCCTCAGCTTTATCTTTTACAAGAATTTTATATACATCATTTACTGTATTTAGTATTACTATGTCTTTCCCTGTATTTTCTTTAACTAATGCTTTTAAAATCCCTTTATGCTCCCAGTTTTCATCTACTTCTAAAAACTCTCTCACTTCTTCTGTATCAGCTACAGCAAAAAAAGCTCCTCTACTATATGTAGGATTTACAGCTTTATAGTAATCTACTTCTAATATTTGGTTGAAAACATCATATATTTTATCATTCGTTACCTTTTTATACAAATAAGCACAAGGAGAGTAAAACGTTACTCCAATGTCTAAAACAAGAGTTGAATTCATTATATCATCCTGTAGTTTGGAGATATTAGAGTATACTCCCAGTAAATAATCCCCTTTATAGTCATCCAAAAGAGTTAAATCTGAAGCTTTGTCATATATATAATAATATGAGTCGCTATCTTCCTCAAGTATATTGTAAATATCACTAATATTATCATTATATAATTTAAAATCCTCATATGCTTCTATGACTGTTTTTTTAATTTCAGTCTTAAAAGCTTCTTTGTTTTTAATTATATCACTATATTCATCAAGATATCTTATACCATTTTTAATCATATAATATTGAATTGTATCGCTATAAATCCTATAGTTTAATTTAAACCTAGCACCTTTTTCCTTCATCTGCTGCATTATTTGAAGATAATCATCATAATTAATTAAATTTTTATCCAGATTTATATTATAATGCTTAATAACTTCACTGTTCATAGCTACAGCACGATATCCAACTCCTACAGGTATACAAAATCTATCCTTGTATTGATCCATTAATTTATTATAATTTTCTAATTTTGAGTAATCCGCATGTTGTAATGATATTTCATGCAAAAACCTAGCATCATCTAAAACAATCATGTTTCCTTTTGCCATAGCTGTGTTTCTTTTCAACAGATAATCCTTATAAGCCAAGGTTTTTTCTCCATATCTCACTACTTCAACTGGAATATTATTGGTCATACAATAAGTCTTTAATTTAAACGCTATACTACTTACAGCATCAGTATATAATCCGGCGTCTTCATAATCGTATATCCATATCTGAATAGCGTCTTTTTCATTATTTTTTGGACTACAAGATGATAGTGTCATAAATGATATCATCAAAATCATCATTAAAAAAATATTTGCAAGTATCTTTTTCATATTTACCTCCGTTTTTCACACATTTGTTTACAATGTTTTCCAAAGTATCCATAGCATAGGTAAATTATAAAACAAAATTCTTAAGAAAAAAAGATTAAAATTCTTAAGAATTTATGAAGATT
>DCPV01000259.1:6346-7015 GCA_002323775.1 Firmicutes bacterium UBA1535
TCTTAAGAATTTATGAAGATTGTAAATTTATTCATTTTTACTTGTAAGTTAACCAGAAATTAAGTACAAAATTATCTAAGCTTTATACTGTAAGTACTATACCTTAGACGCACATGACAACAATTTTATAAGGTATAGTTTGAGCTGGTATACTTCTTGTGCTAGGGCCGTAGATAACAATCAAATTGTGATTTTCAGGAGACTGTAAAAATGCTTGACCGTTTATAAGTACTACCTCAGTTTGTAGTGATGGATTTATTTTTAACGAACCATCACTGCTCACTAGCTGACTGTCGAAATAATCAACTTTCACATTGATATTCGGCATATCCTTCGCTATTACAATTGCTTGAAGCTGCATCGGATAAATTAAAGGTACAGGTGCATCTGCATTATAATATGCTGTTACTATATCTCCTTCTGACACCATTGCATGTTCTACAAAATATGTAAACGGTGAAATAACAAAATTTACTATGCTTCCGTCATTATTTTGTATAGACATTAGTTTATAACATCCCGAAACCTCATCATTTTCTGTCCAAAAATCATTTATATCTTTGACAACACCATAATAAGAACTAAAATGTATCATAATTATTCCTCCATATTTTATAAAGCTTTTAATATATATAATATGCGTTGTTTGAATTTTATGTTAAATAATAT
>DCPV01000259.1:7106-10127 GCA_002323775.1 Firmicutes bacterium UBA1535
TTAAATAATTTAGTTCACTTTTTAAGCCAAAGACCTTATCAGCTTATCTTATAATTTATTTTGAATAAATGACAGAAATCAGATTTTCGGTAATACAACTGTAAAACAGCTGCCTTTTCCCTCAGTACTCTCTACTGTTATCCTTCCCTTATGTGCTTCTACAATAGATTTTGCAATAGTAAGTCCAATACCTGCTCCTCCAGTTTTTCTATTGCGTGATTGGTCAGTTCTGTAGAACCTTTCAAAAATATATGGCATATCCTTTTGGTGAATTCCAATTCCGTTATCCTCAATTACAATAATTCCATTCCCCCCATCATCTTTTACCTGAATTTTTATATGTCCGTTTTTAGGTGTATACTTGATCGCATTGTATAGCAGATTAGTTATTACTTGAGTGATTCTATCTTTATCAGCCAAAGCATTGCAAGCAATCCCTTCTATGCTAATCTCTATATCTTTATCGTGAGCCTCTTTTTCAAAATTATTGCAGACAGTTTGTGTGATTTCAAGTAAATCCACAGCAGCAATATTCAGTTTTACATTTTCCTGTTCAAGCTTTGCCAGACGGTCCAAGTCAACTACCAGACTGCTGAGCCTTTTTACTTCTTCAACACAACTATTCAATCTTTCTGGAGTAGCATCCCAAAGTCCTTCTGCCATAGCTTCCAGATGTGAACGGATTGCAGTAAGTGGTGTGCGAAGCTCGTGTGCTATATCAGCAGTGAGTTGCTTTCTGTATTGCTCTTGCCTGTCTAAAGCAACCGCCATATTATTGATTGATGATATCAAAGTACTCAATTCCTTTGTTTTTGTTTCACCCTCAAACCTTATGCTATAATCTCCACTGGATATTTGTTTAGTAATTTCAGCTGTTTTGGTGATTGGACGTGCTATTTTTTTTGCTAAAATTCCTCCGGTTACAATCGATGCGACAAATGAAATAAGTCCAATCGCAATAAAAATAATATTTAATGAATCAATAAATTGAAATTCATTTTCTTTTAGAAAATACGGTCCATAAGATTTAATAGAAACAAAGCCAATCTTTTGACTTCCCTGCATCAAATCATACGAATATGTTTTAAATCCACCTCTATGTTTTCTTCGATTCATCCTTTTTGTAATATCTTTCATTATCTGCCTACACATTGGCATATCGTGAGTTTCTGCATCCCAAATCATCTTTCCGGTAGAATCATAAACAGATAAAAAATAACCATCACGCATCGAATACATACCTAGTGTATGTAAATAATCTAAATCTAAGCTTCTCGTCATTCCATTATATGATTCTTGTAAATCATCAATAATTTTTTCACGACGCACCTGATCTTGATTTATTATATACCCTTCAAATTGCTTATTTATCGCTATATTTGTAATAAAACTAAAAAGTAAAACTATAACAAGCATAACAGTCATAATATACAGTGATACTTGAGAATGTAAACTCCTCATAAATATATAATACATACACCTATTTTATAAAACTAATGTCTCTCTTAAAAGAAAATTCAGCATCTAAACAGTAACTAGGTGTAATCCTTTCATTATTTTTTAACCTTAATTTCCCCCAAATTTATAACCTAAACCATGAACAGTTAATATATACACAGGATTTTTTGGATCATCTTCTATTTTTTGTCTAATATTTTTAATATGACTGTCTATAGCTCGGTCATATCCATCAAAATCACTACCTAGTGCAATACTGATAAGTTCTTCACGTGTAAATACCTTGCCGGGATATTTTATTAAAGCAGATATTATTTTTAATTCGCTTTGTGTAAATATTATACTATTCCCTTTTTTTAGAACAGTAGCTTTTTCAAAGTCGATTACCAAATCGCCATTTCGCCATGAATTATGAGTACTTAGTGGAACTAGCTCATCGCAAGTCCTTCTAAGCAAAGCCTCAACACGTGCATAAAACTCTTTCAACCCAAAAGGTTTTGTAATATAATCATCAGCACCAAGTTCCAGACCTTGCACAATATTTTCTTCTTCAACCTTTGCAGTTAGCATAATAATTGGAACACGTGATTTTTTACGGATTTCAGTACAAACTTCTTCTCCAGAAAGTCCAGGCATCATCAAATCTAAAATAACTAGCGTAATATTTTGATGATTGAATACATCTAATGCTGTCTGTCCATTATCTGCTGAGAAAACTCTAAATCCCTTGTTTTCCAGCAATGCAGATACAACATCTAAAATTTTTGGTTCATCATCTACAACTAATATGCTTTTATTCTCATTGTTTAACATGTACTTACTCCAGTTTTAAAATTATATTTCATTCTATTATAACATTTCAAATTATTAAATACAACAATACTAATAATACATTTAAAACAGACACCTCTTGCTTATTTGCAAAAGGTGTCCTCCTTGCTTATACTAGATTTAACGACCGCATCTTCTGCCTTTTCTACCTAGCATCATTCCACCATTTGCAGTACAAGCCTCATATCTTTCAATATAAAATTCCTTGTCTTCTGGTTTGATGGTACCATCTTTAATAGCTGCATCCAATTTCGCTTCAAATGCCTCTTTGTCTAATAATTTTCCATTTTCATCCATCATTAGCCCATAATTTCTGGACATCATTCCACCGCCACGTCCAAAGCCACAATTTTGCTGAGTTTGAGTGATAGCAGTTGATTTTTGTGGTTGGTCAAGTACTGTTGTAGCAAGTGCAGTAGTTCCCATAGCAATTGCAAGAACTGCAATGCCAAGAACTGTAATAATTTTTTTCTTCATAACATTACCTCTTTTCAATTTTAATTTTATACCATTTTAGGTATATTTTAAGCATAATTCTTTTATGTGTAGATTTTATGTAGAAATTATAAAAATTTATATTTCCTACATAAAAGTTTTATAGTGCACTTAATAATTTTTAAAAATTATATAGTAGATTGATTAATAAGTCTTATTCCAATTGGCAAAGATACCTTTAGATTCTTTTAGAAAAGAATATGTGATAGTGATAGATTCATCTGTCACTGTCTTGTC
>DCPV01000259.1:10252-11020 GCA_002323775.1 Firmicutes bacterium UBA1535
TCTGTCACTGTCTTGTCTTTTTCGAAAATAGGCCATGGGTTACAGCCACCTGCTTCTATCTCAACACGATCCATAGGGTATCTGTTTCCACAATTTTGGCAAACTAATAAATTGCCCTCTTGTTTGTAATAACCTCTCCCAGAATCATAGCAAATTTGACAAGTATTGAATGCTGTACGTATAGTTCCGTCAGGAGCTTTTACAGCTAAAACTTCCAAATTTGTTCCTTCTACATTAGCTGGATAAAATTTTACAGTTTCAGAAATTTCACTAATAGGTATAACAAGGTCTTTATTAGTAGATTTAGATATAGAATCATTTGGTGATGCTCCTGATATTCCATTCATTTTAAGACCAATAAATGTAGCTACTAATACTACGCCTAATATTGATAAAGCTATAATTATCCCTTTATTTTTTGTTGTGTGCTTGCTTCCATTTACCTTAATGTTAGTTTTTTTATTATTTGACATATTTTATTTCTCCTTTATAATCATGTATTATTAAATAGTTTCAAAGCTTTTATCCTTTTTTAAATACAATCTATTAGTATAATAATTTACTAAATTTAATTATTATACTTTAGTTTTTACTATAATCAGAATTTTTATTATTTGGTTTCTCACGCATAAATAAAAGTGCAATGAGAATTCCGCCAATTGGCAAAATGCAATGCCAATGACTGATTATAAATCCCATATATCAACACCTCCGCCTACCTTATTTCGTATATTAATGCCTTTTAATGACAGCTAGGAGCACTCCCAT
>DCPV01000271.1 GCA_002323775.1 Firmicutes bacterium UBA1535
AGGCCCTCCAGGTGAGACAGGTCCAGCAGGAGTACAAGGGGTAGCAGGACCTCCGGGAGCACAAGGACCTCCGGGTTTGACAGGTTCGGTAGGACCTCAAGGCCCTCCAGGTGAGACAGGCCCAGCAGGAGCACAAGGCCCAGCAGGAGCACAAGGTCCACAAGGACTATCAGGTCCAGCAGGAGCACAAGGAGTAGCAGGACCTCCGGGAGCACAAGGCCCGGCAGGAGCACAAGGCCCAGCGGGACCGCAAGGTGCGACAGGAGCACAAGGAACGCAAGGTCCACAAGGCCCGGCAGGACCACAGGGAGAGGCAGGACCTTCGGGACAAGGTGCTATAATTCCATTTGCGTCAGGAGTACCAATGACACTTACTACCTTGGATGATGGATTAGTAGGGACATATGGAATGATGGGTTTTGGTAATTCAATAATTTCTGCAATTGCTTTGGGACCTGCAATTGATACGTCAACGCTTCTTAGTCTTCAAGCATTTACAATGCCAAGAGATGGAAATATTACAAGTCTTTCAGGCTTTTTTAGTGTATTGGTTGGATTGGAATTATTCACAGGCTCATTAACTATAAGAATGCAGGTTTACCAACAAACAGGAAATAGTAATATTTTTACTCCTATAGTAACTGCTGTTTTGGACTTGCCTGTATTAACCGGCTCAATTGCAATTGGTCACACTGTTGGAGCAAATTTGACTGGATTATCAATCCCTGTTGCATTAGGGGATAGATTATTACTTGTAGTCTCTACAAGTACAACAGGAATAGATACAGCTACTGCTATTGACGGATATGCTAGTGCTGGGTTAAACATTGTTTAAATAACATAAGAAAACCACTAAGGAGTATATGTTAATTTTACTTTGTGGTTTTTTTATTTAAGATAAATTTTACGTTAAATTAAAATTTTGGAACTAAATGTAATAATAATCGTCTTAATTTATATAGGGCTAAATATAAACAAAAATACTAATAAAAATTCATAAATTTAATATTTTACTTGATTTATATATTTTTTTATATTAGTATTTAATCAATTAAAAAAATCTATATTAATGAGGAGGTTTTTATGTTTAGTAAATATAATCTTTTAAAAAGAATAATTTGCCTTACAATTGTAGCACTGTTTGGTGTAGTAATTTTCAGTCAAGGAGTTTCGGTTATGGCAGATTCAAAAGAAAACCTTAAAAAAGAAAGCAGTAATTTAATTAAACCTACTAAATTCAAAAGCTTTAATGAATATGTTGAGTATTTAAAAGCACTAGATTTTGGAAAAGTGAGAGATGGAAGCAATGGTACTGTTGATGATAGTGATAAGACAACTGGATTTGAAGGTTCAAAAAATGATTCAGGCCCTAAAGCAGTTCCAGATGGAAACTATGGAGAAACCAATACTCAAGTAGCAGGTGTAGATGAGGCAGATATAATTAAAAATGACGGCAAATTTATCTATATATTAAATAGAAACAGCAACAAGATTAAGATTATAAGTGCATTGCCAGCTACGAGCATGAAGCTTGTCGGAGAAATAAACCTACAGCTTTCAAATGATAACAACTATAGAAATTACAGAGATATATATTTAAAGGGCAATAAATTAGTGTTAATTTATACATTAAGCCAAAATATGCCATTTGAAAATCAAAGCAGTATTAGAAGCAATGATATAATAACTGGTAAAATAGCACCTACTTACATAAGACAAAAGAATTTTAGCTGTGCAGAACTTTATGATATTTCTAATAAACAAAACCCTAAGCTTGAAAGAACTATTATGAGTGAAGGAAATCTAACAAGCAGCAGAATGCTTGGAGATACTGTTTATTTGACATCTAACAAATATCTGAATTTCTACTATCCACAACCTATAGACATGTATACAAAGGAAAATTTATTAGTTTCATACTCTGACAGTAAATCAGGAGATGAGATTAAATATGCTTCGGTAGAAAGCATGTACTGTATTTTGGATAAAAATAATCCTCAAAATATGTTCAACATAAGCACGATTTCAGCATTTGACATAAGTAAAAACAGTGAGATGAAGCTTACTAGCTTCACTGGTACAGGAAACGAAATGTATATGTCGTTAAATAATATTTATCTATTTGGTCAATCGTGGGATTATAATAACACTTATACAGACATATACAAATACAAAATAAAAGGAACAGACGTTGAATTTGTAGCCGGTAATAAAGTTATAGGAACAATTTTAAATCAATTCAGCGCAGATGAATACAAAGGATATTTAAGAATTGCAACCAATCTATGGAATGATGGAAACAATATATTTATATTGGATGAAAAATTACAAAAAACAGGAGAAATTTTGGGCTTAGCTAAAGGTGAGCAGATTAAGTCGTGTAGATTTATGGGAGATAAGGGATATATAGTCACATATAGAAACATTGATCCTCTGTTTACATTAAATCTTACTAACCCTAAAAAACCTATGGTGTCTGGAGAACTTAAAATACCGGGATTTTCTTCTTATCTACACCCTATATCAGAAAATCTAATAATAGGTATAGGCGAAAATACAACACCTTTGTACTGGCGTGATGAAAATGGAAATGAAATTGTATCCGGAATAAAACAAATTGGAATTAAAGCTTCGTTATTTGATGTGTCAAACGAGAGTAAGCCTGTTGAATTAAAATCACTTAGCATAGGAGGTCCGGGAAGTTATACTGATATTGGATATGACCACAAGTCGTTTATGTACATAAAAGATAAAAACTTGGTGGCTATAAGAGGAACATTTACTGGAAAACCTGTAAATGGAGAAGAATCTCGTGAGTATAAATCTCAGGCTATATTGATATCAGTAAAAAATAATTCTTTGGATATAGCAAAGATATTTGATGGAAATCTATCGTATGATACTGGGAATAGAGTGACATACATCGGAGATGTTTTGTATCACTTCACAGGCAATGAAATAGTGGCATATAAACTAAGCGACTATACAAAACTTGGCGCAGTTCAGTATGATAACTAAAAATAAGAGATAGTATAACTTATATCTTAATTAAATATTATTGTTCAAATAAAAAACAGGCTTTCTTCTGATAGAGAGCCTGTTTTTTATATAAATATAAAATAATAGATTGTTTTTTATTGGAATGGATACTTGTAACTTAAAGCTTTACCACTCTTTAATTGCTTATCATAATCTTGCAGAATTGATTTTGATTCCTTAAACAGAAACAATATAGCTATTAAGTTTGGTATAACCATTATTCCGTTGAACATATCTGTTAAATCCCAAACTAAGTCAACCTTTTGGAATGAACCTAATACTATAAATATCAATACTATAGCTTGATAAATTCTTATAGCAGTTTTACCTTTAAACAAGAAACGAATATTGTTCTCTCCAAAATAGTACCATCCTACAACAGTTGTAAATGCAAAGAAAGTTAAGCATACAGCCAAGAATTTTTCTCCGATAGGACCAAAAGCAGTTTTAAATGCAAATTGAGTCATAGCAGCAGCTGCTTCACCTGACTTGTCAGCTCCAGTTGCTAAAATTACAAGGGCTGTTGCGGTACATACTAAGACAGTGTCTATAAATACAGCTATCATCGCTGATAAACCTTGTTCTGCTGGGTGAGCTACGTCTGCAACTGCGTGAGAGTTAGGAGTAGATCCCATACCTGCCTCATTTGAGAATAAACCTCTGGCTATTCCGTATCTAACTGCTTTTTGAATTCCTATACCTGCTGCACCACCAAGTATAGCTACTGGGTTAAATGCTGCAACTAATATAGCTTTAAGCATTGGGATAATATGTTCACCAAACATTATTAATACCGTTATAGAGCCAAGAATATATATAGCCGCCATTACAGGAACAACCATTTCAGCAAATGATGCTATTCTTTTAATTCCGCCAATAAATATTAAGCCTGCTAACACAGCCAGTATAACACCAATAGCTAGCTGAGGTATATTAAATGCCTTACTTACTGCCTGTGCAATTGAGTTGGATTGTGTCATGTTTCCTATAAATCCAAGAGCAAGAATCAATGAGATTGAGAAGAATATAGCCAATCCCTTGTTTTTGAGTCCATTTTTTATGTAATATGCTGGACCTCCTACTAATTGCCCATCTTCTGTTGTTTCACGATATTTTTGAGCAAGAGTTGCCTCGACAAATATTGTTGACATTCCGAAGAAAGCAGACACCCACATCCAAAATATTGCACCGGGACCTCCAACCGTTATGGCTGTTGCAACACCAGCCACATTTCCTGTACCAATTTGTGCTGCTATACTAGTTGCTAAAGCTTGGAAAGATGACATGCTCCCTTCTTTATTTTTTTCTTTTTTAAATATTCCGCCAAAAACCTTTTTTGCAGCAGAACCAAAACGTGTAATTTGTGGAAAACCAAGTCTTATTGAGAAGTAAAGACCAGCTCCGACTAAGCCGACTATAAGGACATAATTCCATAATATATCGTTAATAAATCCTACAATTTTTTCTAAAATTTCCAATTATTATTCCTCCTTAAAATTATGTGAAGTAAGTATATCAAAATTACCTTGAAATGTCAATTTAAGAAACGTTTCCACTTAATGCCATAAAAGCAAAAATAATATAAATATATTATTTACCTTAAAGAATATATTTATTTCATTATATCTCTATATATTGGCAAATTATTTTGATTATACAAAAAATATAGATAAATTAATTGAAAATATTTTAAATAAATGATAAAATATAAGCAAATATAAAATCGTGCAAAATTAAATCAAGAAATTGCTTAAAGTGTTTGCGACGTATAACTTGTAGCAGAAATTTAAAACAAATTAAAAAATTTCTAAATCTCGAGGGAGGAACATATATGATATTATTATTAGTCGGACCTTCTGGTTCAGGAAAAAAATCTTTTAAAGCAGCTTGTAAGGATTTTGGTATAAGAATTATCAAATCATGCACTACAAAACCAAAAGAAGATGAAAAAGATGAAGAAGTTTATAAATTTCTTACAGATGAACAGTTTAATAGTCTAATCAGAAATGATGAGTTACTTGAATGGGTATCATATAACGGACATAAATATGGAACTCTACGAAATGATTTCACGAAAAATTGTGTTACAATTGTGGACAAGGATGCAATGCACAAAATTCTAAGGACATATTCAGGAAAAGTTTTTGTAATATATTTTGACATCTCAGAGGATGAATGTAGAAAAAGGTGTTTAGCAAGAGGAGAAGATCCTTCTGTTGTAGAAGAAAAAATAATAAACGACAGAAACAGACTAAAAAGCTTTGATACAAGATTGGCTAACATGATAATCAGAGATAAAGATTTAAGCAGATTTAAAGAAATATTAAAAGAAAATGCAAGCAAATGGGTTGTAAGATAAGCAGCTTTAAATTTGATAAAATAAAACCCACAATATAGAAATTTTGGTTAAATTCTACATTGTGGGTTTTTTATATAGAGTAAATATTTTTTATTAAAAATCCTAAAAGATTATCCTAATATTTTCTTTAAATCTTCTTCTGGAGTGCTTATTGGAGAAATATTATAATTTTCAACTAGATAAGACAATACATTCGGAGAAACAAATGCAGGCAATGTAGGTCCTAAGTAAATATTCTTAATTCCAAGGTGTAAAAGTGTTAGCAATATACAAACAGCTTTTTGTTCGTACCATGAAAGGACCATTGACAATGGAAGCTCATTAACTCCACATCCGAATGCCTCTGCTAAAGCTACTGCAACCTTTATAGCACTGTAAGCGTCATTGCATTGACCCATATCCATTATTCTTGGAAGACCGCCGATTTCACCTAAGTCTAAGTCGTTGAAACGGTATTTTCCGCAAGCTAATGTAAGTATTACAGTATCGCTAGGAGTTTGCTTAACAAAATCTGTGTAGTAATTTCTGCCTGGTTTTGCTCCATCACAGCCTCCAACTAAGAAGAAATGCTTGATAGCTCCTTGCTTAACTGCATCTATAACCTTGTCAGCAACTGATAAAACAGTTCCGTGTCCAAAGCCTGTTGTAACCTCTGTTCCTCTGTTAATGCCTGTGAATTTCATATCTTCGCTATATCCACCAAGCTCTAATGCTTTTTCTATAACTGGACTAAAGTCTTTTTTATCGTCGATGTGAACCATTTCCGGATAAGATACAATTGCAGTTGTAAATATTCTGTCGCTGTAGTTTTCTTTAACTGGCATAATACAGTTAGTTGTGAATAAAACAGGTCCTTTTATATCAATAAACTCTTTTTGTTGATTTTGCCATGCAGTTCCAAAATTACCTTTTAAATGTGAATATTTTTTAAGCTTTGGATAAGCATGTGCAGGAAGCATCTCTCCATGAGTGTAAATGTTTATTCCCTTGCCCTCTGTTTGCTCTAACAAAAGCTTTAGGTCATGTAAATCGTGACCGCTAATAACTATGAAAGGACCTTTTTCAACAGTCAACGGAACCTTAGTTGGTACTGGTGTTCCATAACTTTCTGTATTAGCTTTATCTAAAAGCTCCATACATTTTAGGTTTACTTCTCCGGTCTTTAACACCAAAGGAAGCAAGTCATTCATACCTAAGTCTGAGCCTATTGCACAAAGTGCCTCATAGAAGAAATTGTTTACTTCATCATCTGTATAGCCTAGCATTAAAGCGTGATGAGCATATGCAGCCATTCCTTTTATTCCGAATAGTATCAATGATTTTAATGAACGTATATCTTCATTATCTGACCATATATTGTTCATATCAAAATTTTCCTCATCTTCACAGCAGTCAGAGCCACAGCAGCAACAGCCTTTATTTAATGAATCCTTTTCAGCATTGATTTTATCAATCATTACTTGGATTGTTTCATCATTAAAATTAACATTTGTAATAGTAGTAAATAGTCCCTCTATCATCAAGGTATCTGTAGTTTTTGATGTTGGAGCTCCATCTATTGCCTTTGCAAGACTAACTAATGCTCCTATCAAATTATCTTGAAAATTTGCAGTGCTTGATGCCTTGCCACAAACTCCTTTTTTAGTGCAGGCAACAGTTCCTGCTGTTTGTTCACATTGGAAACAAAACATATCATTCATAATTTTTTCTATTCCTTTCCTTGTTTTATTTAATTTTGAGCTGTATGCTCAATATTTTTCTCTAAATTAAATATTAATATTCCACATAAAATATTTTATTAGCACATTTTATATACATTCCTTAGGATTTATAAAATGTAAAGTTTGTATATTATTCAATGCTATTTAAAATAAATTGACTTAATAATATAAATGTAATATAATTCAAATAAAAAGTATGTTGTTTTTACAACGAAAGGGGAAACTGTGAAAAAATATTTTGAGGTTTTAAAAAACTGTGCATTATTCAACGATACTTCAGCTGATGATTTGGAAAATATACTAAAATGCTTGTCTGCAAAAGATAAATTTTATAAAAAAAATGACTTTATTTTTTTAGAGGATGATAAGGCTAATTATGCAGGCATTGTAATATCTGGCTCTGTTTGTGTAATTAAGGAGGATTTTTGGGGAAATAGAGCTATTTTAGCTAAGCTTGAGGAGGGAGATTTATTTGGAGAGACATATGCTCTTTCAGATATAGATAAGTTGCCTATTAGTGTTGTAGCAACACAGGATTGTGAGGTTATACTGATAGACTGTAAAAAAATTATAAATATATGCTCAAATACTTGCAGTTTTCATGCAAAATTGATTGATAATATAATAAAAATATTGGCAAATAAAAATATTGCTTTAAACCAAAAAATCCACCATATAGTCAAACGTACAACAAGAGAAAAGCTTATTTCATATTTGTCAGAACAGGCAGAAAGAGTTAAAAGCAATGTTTTTAAAATACCATTTAACAGACAAGAGCTTGCTGATTATCTCTCAGTTGAAAGAAGTGCTATGTCAAACGAATTATGTAAGCTTAGAGATGAAGGAATTATAGAGTTTAATAAAAATGAGTTTAAATTAAAGGAATAGTTCTTCTAAAAAATAAAATTAATTAAAAGTAAAAATTATATGGTAATTTGTAAATAAAAGGAGTAAAATGTACAAAGAGAGTCTAAAAAAGTAAAAATATGATTTTTATGGAGGTTATCATGAAGCTATACATGAATGATATATTATCTGCTTTTTCCTATGCTTTAGATTGTGTGGAGCATGATGCAACAGGTATTGCTTCACATCATACAAAGAGAGTAGCATATATTTGCTTAGTTTTAGGAGAAAATCTTGGATTAAATAGATTACAGCTAAATGATCTTGCTGCATGTGCTATATTGCACGACAATGCTTTAACCCAGTATTTACATGAAGAAAAAGTAAGTAGAATTGATATGCTTAACGATAAAAATAAAGCTAGTGCCGGTAAGCATTGCGTTTTGGGTGAAAATAACATTATGCGTCTTCCATTTAACTATGATGTCAGTGATTCAATCTTATTTCACCATGAAAATTCAGACGGAAGTGGACCATTTGGGAAAACACATCTTGAAACACCTTTATATTCACAGCTGATACATATTGCTGATGTCATTGATATAATATTTGATTTAAGCGTCATGACAAAAGCAAAGTATGAAAAAATCTTAAAATATTTGAATGGTAAGAGAAATACTATTGTTCATGAAGATATCGTAGATTTATTTGAAAGAAGCTTTGATTATGAAACTCTGCAAAGAGTTCAAAGCCTTAGCATAACATCATCCTTAAATGAAAAATTGCCAATAATTCATAGGGAATATTCTTTAGAGCAAATTGGGGATATGGTGGAAGTGATAGCTAATGTAATAGACTATAAATCAGAATTTACCATGCGTCATTCGATGGGAATTGCGCAAAAAGCTGTTACTATGGCAAATTATTATGATTACGATAAAGAAACGACGATGAAGCTTTATTTTGCTGCTGCTGTACACGACATAGGAAAATTGGTTATAGACAGAGATGTACTTGAAAAACCCGATAAACTGACGGAAAGTGAACATATATACATGCAAAATCATGCTTATTATACATACGAGATACTCAAAAATATAAGAGGACTTGATGATATCATATCTTGGGCTTCATTGCATCATGAAAAGCTCAATGGGAAAGGATATCCATTTGGAAAAACTGCGGAGGAATTAGGCTTTAACGAACGACTTATGGCCTGTCTTGATATATATCAAGCATTGACAGAAACAAGACCATATAAAGAGGGCTTTGAACATGATAAAGCTATTTGGATAATGAAAGATATGGTAAAAAACAACTATATAGATGGCTCTATAGTCGATGATATTGAAAAAGTGTTCGCAAATATTGAATTATCTTAAAAAACAGTCTATTGTCTATTAAATAGACTGTTTTTTTATTAAATCATTATTCTACCTTCATATTGTTTATTCCCTCAATATGTGTAATTTTACTTACTATTTCCTGTGGCTTACAATCTCTTGGCAGAGTAGCAACAAAATTTAACTCTAACAAATTTTCGCTTTTCAATATAGTTGTTTCCATGTTTTTTATGATAATGTTTTTTTCATTTAATGCTTTTATGATTTTCTCTAGGTTATCTGACTTGTTTTCGCATAGGATTTCAATACATAGTTCGTGGTCTCTTGTTTTTATGTATCTCTCAATTTTTCCAAATACCATAAGAGAAAATAAAATTAACAGAGTGCATATTATTGCTCCCCAATAAAATCCTATACCACAGGCAATACCTATACCGGCCACACTCCATAGGCTTGCAGCTGTTGTCAATCCTTTGACACCGCTGTTTACTTTAAGTATTGTGCCTGCACCTAAAAAACCTATACCGCTTATAACCTGTGCTCCAAGCCTTGATGGATCTATTGAAGCTCTGTTTATAAATATATCCGAAAGATAAATTCCACTTAGCATGACTAGGGACGAGCCTATACATACAAGAATGTGCGTTCTAAGTCCAGCAGGTCTTCTTATTCCTTCTCTTTCTATTCCTATAATTCCTCCCAAAATAAGGGCAATAAATAATCTTATAAATATCTCATAAATGCTTAGCATATTTTTTAGTACTCCTTTCCTTTTAGGGATAATTGCTTATAACTAATTATAATATCTATATTTATTGTATGTTTAAAATATTAGGCTGATAGCAATTATAACAAAATATGTCAAAATTCTCAACACAAAAAGATTGTAAAAGACAATTTTAATTGATATACTTAAGAGTGAACGAAGTTCGCTTTGTATAAATAGTACGGAGGAAAAAATGTACAAGGATAAAAATGTTACCGCTATAATTGTTGCAGCAGGAAAAGGAAGAAGAATGGGCAGTGAGGTACCTAAGCAATATCTTATGGTGGATGGTAAAATAATTTTAGATAAAACAATAGAGCAGTTTGAGAAAAATAGCAGAGTTGACAATATAATATTAGTTGTAAATGCTGAGGATATAGAATCAGTTAAGAAAAAGCTAAGCTATGAGAGACCAAGAATAAACAAGGTCATTTCCGGAGGTGCAGAGAGGATTAATTCTGTATACAATGGAATATTGAGCATGGATGAGGATATGCAAAATGGCATTGTTTTAATACACGACGGTGTAAGACCATTTGTTTCTCAAAAGCTTATAAATAACTGCATTGATGCTGCATATGAGAATGGAGCATGTGTTCCTGTTATGGATTTGGTAGATACAGTTAAACAGGTGACGAAGGATAATTTTGTTAAAAAGACTATAGACAGGAGTAAATATAAGGCTATTCAAACACCTCAGACCTTTGATTATGAAATAATAAAAAAATGCTATGATATGGCAATAGAGGATAAGATAAAGTCTACAGATGATTCTGCTATAGTTGAGCATTATGGATATAAGGTGAAGGCAATATCCGGACTTCAGAAAAATATAAAGATAACCACACAATTTGATTTGAGAGTTGCAGAGCTGATTGCTAGGATGGTTTAAGCTCAGAGCTTGAAGAATAGTATTAAAATAAAGAGAGGATGTGTTTTAATATGAGAATAGGAATAGGATACGATGTACATAAGCTGGCTGAAAACAGAAAGCTGATTATAGGAGGAATTGAGATTCCTTATGATAAAGGTTTAGAAGGACACTCAGACGCAGACGTTCTAATCCATGCTATAATTGACAGCATCTTAGGGGCTATGTCAAAGCGAGATATAGGGTATCTTTTCCCCGATACTGACGACAGTTTCAAAGATATTGACAGCAAAATTTTATTAGGAAACGTAGTTGATTTAATGGAGTATGCTGAATATAAAATTGGAAATATAGATTGTGTTATAATAGCACAAAGTCCGAAAATGTCACCATATATCGAGCAAATGCAAGAAGTCTTATCGTATATATTAAAAACAGATATGGAAAACATTAATATTAAAGCCACTACAACTGAAAGATTGGGATTTGAAGGCAAGGGGCTTGGTATATCTGCACAGGCTGTTTGTCTCTTGGAAAAAATAATCAAATAAACTAAATATTTATGTATTTATTTTTATAAAAATTCATGCTATAATACAGATATCTTATTTGATATATATTTTTATATATTAAATTCAATATGATAATGATTAGAAAAGAAATTAGCAGGGGGTAGTAGCATGGATAATTTTACATTTATAGCGATTGGAGCAGTGCTTGTTTTCGTATACTTTTTATTCATTAAAAATAAAAAGGCTGCTCAAAAAGAAATAAACAATTTAAGCGAAATAAATTATAAAAATAAATCAAACATAAGCTTTGATGATATAGCAGGAAACTATGAGGCTAAGGAAAGTTTAAAAGAACTTGTAGATTTCATAAAAAATCCTGATAAATACAAAGATTTTAACATTAGAACACCTAAGGGAGTTTTACTGTACGGCTCTCCCGGAACAGGAAAAACTTTGTTAGCACAGGCATTAGCAGGAGAAGCCGGAGTAGAATTCTTTGCAGTATCTGGCTCTGACTTTGTTCAGGTTTATGCAGGGCTTGGTGCAAGCAGAATTAGAAATCTTTTCAGCAAAGCAAAAAAAGCAAAGAAAAGTGTTATTTTCATTGATGAGATTGATGCAATTGGTAAGCAAAGACAAGGCTTCGGATCAAGAGGAAACGATGAGAGCGATAGAACTCTAAATGCACTTCTTACCGAAATGTCAGGTTTTGAAAACAGCAGTACAATAGTTCTTGCTGCTACAAACAGGATAGATACTCTGGACAGTGCATTGTTAAGACCGGGAAGATTTGACAGACAAATAGAGATAATGCTTCCGGATAAAGAAGCAAGAAAAGCGATAATAAAGCTATATCTTGAAAAGGCTAATGCTGATAAAGAAATTAATATAGACAAGATTGCTGAATTAACAGTGTATTTCAGTGGAGCGATGATTGAAAATCTAGTAAATGAAGCTTCAATCTTAGCAGTAAAGGATAAAAATAAAAATAACGAGAATGATACAAAGCTTAAAGATGAACATTTAGAAAAAGCATTTTTCAACGTTGTAGCAGGACTTGATAAAGATAATCTTACTCAAAATGAGCTGCAAAGAGAAGTGACAGCATACCACGAAGCTGGACATGCTTTCATGTCAAAGCATCTTATGCCTGAAAATAAAATAATCAGAGTTTCAATCATACCTACGACAAAAGGGGCAGGCGGCTACACCTTGAGTACAGTAGAAAATGAAACAATTATTTCAAAAGAAAAAATTGAAAATCAATTAAAAATATTGTTGGCAGGCAGAGCTACAGAGGAAATCTTTTTAGGAGATAACAATATAACAACAGGTGCTCAGAATGATATAGAAAAAGCAACAGCACTTGCAATGGATTATATTTCAAAATATGGCATGGACAAAGAAGCAGGTCTTGTTAATTACAAAATTTTGTCAGAATCTTTTGCAATAAGCATGGATATTGAAAAATCAGTAAAAAAATTAATTAACGATTCCTATGCAGATGTTTTAAAAATTATTACTGAAAATAAAGAATATTTGAATCAAATAAAAGAAATATTAGTAGAGAAAGAAATTATTGATGATAATGATTTATGTCGAGTATTGTCAATAAAAATAGCTTGTTAGAAAAAAATTAATTGTTGAAATCTGAAAAATAATATAGTATAATTTATCTAAATAAGAGCCTACGATGTGCGAGAACTTATTAATTCAACCGTCAAAGTTAAAACGGAATTTCGGGTTCGACGTCCAATGACAGGCCCGCTAGTACGGGAAGTCAGCGGTATTCGACAGATAATCCACCTGCGAAGAGCGGGTATGAATTAAAGGTTCACGGCATTGCGGGTTTTGTTTTTTTTGAAATCATTTTTTATTTAGAATAGTTTTAATAAGTATAAATATTGAATTGTAGTTTAACTAAAAGCACTTTTTTATAAATTACAAATATTTCCATAAATAACAGGAAAATTCAAAGGAAAACAGCTTGATATTAGTTAAAAGCTATAGTATAATAGATATAGTTGAGCAAAAAACGTGATATTTTAAAATTATAGAAAACGTTATTATAAATCAAATGAAAATAAATTTTTGGAGGTAAGTGATGATTACAATTAAAGATGTTGCAAAATTATCAGGTGTTTCAATATCTACCGTGTCAAGAGTAATAAACGACTCTAAACCTGTAAGCCCTGAGGTAAGGAAAAAGGTTTTAAGTGTTATCGAGGAAACTGGCTATAAGCCAAATGATGTTGCGAGAAGCTTAGTTACGAGAAGATCGTACTTAATAGGCGTAATTATAAATAATTTAGCGCAAAGCTATGTTGCTGATATAGTTAGAGGTATTGAGGAAATCGGGAAAATGTATGACTATGATATACTTCTTTGCAGCAGTTACTTTAGCAAGGAAGCACAGAAGAAATATTTGCAGCTGCTTGATAGAAAACAGGCAGAGGGAATTTTTTTAGTAGGTCATAAATTTGATGATGAAGTAATAGATTTAGCAAAAAGTCTTAATAAGCCATGTGTATATTTTACTCAAAAAATCAAAGAAGACATGGAGCATATATC
>DCPV01000313.1 GCA_002323775.1 Firmicutes bacterium UBA1535
AAGAATTTGTATGTCAACATATTATTGCTACTTTTACGATGTTAAAAAAGAGAGTTTTCACTAAACGAAAACACTCTTTTTCAATAATATTACCTAAAAATCACTTCCATTTTTAAGCACTTCGGACATCTTGGACATTATCCTTTCATAGCATCCCTTAGAATGGGGAACTAAGCATTTTGAACAGTCTTTTACATCGTGACTTTTAACAAAATTACCTCCACATTTATCCTTTAACATGTAAAGAGGACAATAGCAAAACAGACAGTTGAAGTTTTCAACATCATCAACTTTGTGACATGGAAAATATTCACATTCTTTATTTTGGAAAAATTTGTAATGTTCATCGTACATAAAATTCACAATCCTTTCTAATTTTATCTTTGAGTAAAAATTTTTTATTTTTTTAATAAAAATATATAAATTAATTAAATATTCTGCCGATATTATATAATAATAGTAAAAAAAAATAAAGACTTTTTTAATGAAAGGGATTCTAAATTATGATAAGTATATTGATTGTATCGCATGGAAACTTTGGAAAAGAGCTATTGAAAAGCTCAGAAATGATAATAGGCAAAATTCAAAATGTTGAGTGTATTTCTTTTAATTTAGGGGATAAGTTTGCTGATTTGTGTNNGGTTGAGGAAAGTATAAAAAAAGTTGGGATTAATGATTTAATTGTATTTACAGATATGTATGGGGGAAGTACATTTAATGCTGTAGATAAAATGATGAAGAACAATAATTTTTATCATATAAGCGGAGTAAATTTACCTTTATTTATGGATATAGCTTTAAACAAAGATAGCTACAACATGGATGAAATAATTGAAAAGATAATTAAAAATGGTAAAAAAAGCATAGTTTTTGTTAATGATAAATTTATATTTGATTAGTATAAATAAGGCGGATGCTTATGAGTGTTTTTAAATTTTTATTGGTTAACCTTATATATTTTGTTGGGATAAGCACAGCTTGGTCATTTGGGATAGGGTATTATACTTTTTTTAGACCTGTTGTAGCAGGAATGTTAACCGGACTTGTGTTAGGAGATATTGTGCTTGGAATAACCGCCGGAGCTGTTGTTAATATAATATATTTGGATTTTGTCTCTTTTGAGGACAAGCATAAAGGAGATCCATGTTTGACTGCAATTATCTCTGTTGTTGCTGCGGTAATTTTAAAAATAAACTCAATTGAAGCTCTTGCTATCGCCTTTTTATTAGGATTTACAGGTAATTTAATTTGGAAATATCGCTTAAATATAAATATATTCTTATCTAACAAGTTTAAAAATAACAAATCTACACTTTTGTCCGAATTGATATTACCGCAAATTTTATTATTTATAATGTCGGTAGCTGTAATATCTCTATGCTTTTTAATAATATATCTATCACAAGGATATTTTGATAATCACTATGAATTTTTGAGAAATTTATTGTTTTTATCAGGAATGTTTATATTATTTAATTCAATCTTCTCTAATGTCTTGTCAAAAGGTAATTTTGACTTAGTTTTTGTGTATATATTGACCTTTTTAATGCTGTTTTTTGTTAGGTCTATTATAATTGTATCGGCAGTTATAATATTTTTAATCTATTGTTTTTATGACACATATAGAGATTTATCTAAAAATAAGTTTGTTAATAAGACAAGCATTATGTCAAAGGATACTGTTTCGAGGGCGTGGGTTTTATGGATAAATTTTTCGTATTTCTCAAAAGAGCTTGAAGACGAAAAGGATATAAATTCTTTTAATATAATAAAGGATAATATATTTATGCAAGTTATACTTAGCCAGATTTTTGCCCTTCTTTGCATATATTTTGCTTTGTCTGAAAATTTAATATTGCTTATAAGTTTTTCCTTACTTTTTGTTGCTGTCATAATCTACGTTTCATATTCAAACTTCAGAGTAGGGTTTTGCAATGGTAAGGAAGCTTTGATTCAAAGAATTATCGAGATTAATAAGAGTAAATTGAAAAAATATTTCAACCTAATATTTTCAATATTATTTATGATAGTTATAGTTAATCTAAGATTAAAGTATAGCATAAGATTAGAAGATAATGTATCTGGTATAATTTCAATATTAATAGCTTCAATTTTATTTAAAGCTTTATCAAATGGAAAAATAAAGGAATATTATTTAATGCCAATAATTTATTTGATACCTCTGTTAATAAGCCTTGTCGTTCCAAGTGTTTAATGTTAATTTTTCATAGAATGGGAACATTTGTTTTAAAATTTTATAATATGTGTTGCATTTTAAACGATTTTGTTATATAATTATATTATACTTCGGGAGAAATAATTTAATATTTTGTTTTTGAAATCTCTTGAGTATACGGAGATTTTATTTGTTGGGAAATATTTATAATTCGACAGAGTTTTTATACTTGTTATAATATAATTAAGATATTTAAAGACCTATTGACATTAGATTTATAGCTTACAATAAAATTATTTAGAGTGCACTAAACACTTTATATTTTTTAAAAAAATCTTCTATATCATAGTCTTTCTACAAAGGACATTGTATATTAGGCATTAAAGAAAGATATTTATATTTGATTTTGAGGTGATTGTGATTTTAATTCATTTAGTTCCTATAATTTTTGGATACATATTGGACCTTTTATTCGGAGATCCCCAAGGCTTTCCCCATCCTATAAGATTAATAGGAAGCTCTATTAAAAATTTAGAAAACTTACTTAGAAAACATTGTAAAACTCCAGCAGATGAGCGGAAAGCCGGATTTGTATTGTGGTTTATCATTGTATTTAGCTCGTTTCTTATTCCATACATTATTTTATTTTTAACAGCAAAAATATCAATAAATTTTGAAATTATAATTGAATCAGTGATGTGCTACTATATACTTGCTACTAAATCTTTAAAGGATGAGAGCATGAAGGTGTATTATAGGCTTAAAGA
>DCPV01000219.1 GCA_002323775.1 Firmicutes bacterium UBA1535
TATATCTTCTAAAATTTATATAGACTATAATAAGGTTGAGTATAAGTATATAATTGTACCTAAAAATTATAGTACCAAATATGTAAATATAGGTTATAATATACATTTTGAGCCAATAATTAATTATAATAATAAAGATAAGGTTTTTACTTTAATGTATAGAATTGGTTTTTCTAAATCTGATTGGGTATTTTTTGATAAAATAATTATAAGTAATGAAAAGGATAAATTTGAGATAAAAACAGATTATCAAGGTAAACAAACTCAAGTTTTATATGGTGGTGAAATTGCCGAATGGTATAGTATTGTACATAATCCTACTTTAGCAGGTTATCTTGATTACGTTCTAGATTTTTCGGATGTTATTAATTTGGTAAGAGATAATATGGATTTAGAAACAACAATAAGGTTTAAGGGTGAAGGATACTATGATGTAGTAATATCAAAATCTGAAAAACAAAATATAGTCAATTTTTATGATTTATATAACGCTTTAAAAGAAGATGCTAAAATATTTGATGAATTGAATAAGTAAATAATTTGATAAGGCACTCAATAAAGAGTGTCTTTTTTTATGCAATTGGTATTTAGTTAGTTAGATATTGATAATATGATGAATCATACTCAATTTTGTGTTAAGGGTTAATTCGTGCCTATCGGCACTATGTTTATGATAAATAACAATATTGTATTTTATTGTTATAGGCTCTTTCATGTTATGCTCTAGTAGTATATGGTTTTCTATTAATAATTTAATCATATATTACACTTTCTGTTGGTTTTTAAAGGATAAACTTATATATAGCCATATTTAGTTTGTTTTGTTTAAGTATAAGCCAATAGGTTTATGCTTTAAATATCAATTACTTGTAGATGTTTTATATGTATATAATAACATTTTTAAATAAATTAAATTATTATAAATATATTTGAACGGTTAAAATAAATATTTTTTTATGCCAAAAAATAATAAATTAATATATGCAATAGTCGATGAAAATGAAATACTAAATCAATATAATGTAGATTTAAAAATAAGATAAAATAATTAGGAGATTAAAAGATATGACAATAGAACATGTAGTATTAAATAAAGATTTTGCAACAACTTTAATAAAAGAAGGTTTGGAATTAAAAGGTATTAGACCAAATAATAAAAAATGCTGTGAAAGTCAATCAGTATTTTTATTTGATGTTGAAAAAGTTAATGAGGAAATATTTGATAATAGGATGAATTGAAAAAAGAAGTTAAAGAAAGAAAAAATAAAGAAAGACGAGAACAATAAAAAACACCTGAAATTAAGAATATGAGCTTTAAGATGGATAAGAACGATATAAAAATATATTGTAAAATGCGATAATATATGCTAATGTAATGATAATACCATATTGAAAAAGTAAGGAGAATTTTATGTTAGATATGTTACTTACAAGGAGAAGCTGTCGAAAATTTGAAAATAAGGCTGTGGAAGCAGAGAAAAAGGAAAAGCTTCTTCAGGCAGCACAGCTTGCACCTACAGGAAAAGGCACTCGCCCATGGGAGTTTGTAGTTATCGAAAATAAAGAAACACTTCAAGAGCTTGGAAACTGTCGTAATCCAAAGCAACTGTTTTTACCGGAGACACCGCTTGCTATTGTGGTATTGGCTGATACACAGAAAACCGATACATGGATAGAGGATGCCTCTATAGCCTCTATCGTTATACAGTTGGAAGCAGAGAAATTAGGGCTTGGATCCTGCTGGGTGCAGATTAGGTTAAGAGAATCCAATCAGGGAATGAGCAGCCAAGAGTATGTGCGTAAACTACTTGGAATTCCAGAGCATATGGCAGTGCTTTCTATTATGGCAGTGGGATATCCGATAGAGATAAGACCTGCACATACATTAGACGAAGTAGATAAAGCAAAGATTCATATAGAAACGTATTAAGCATGACCAAATCAGGTAAAGATAACTTATCAAAAAGGAGGGCGAAACTATGCCTTATATTGCAATAAACACCTCAAAACCACTGTCTGACGAGCAAAAGGAGCAGCTCAAGACTTCACTGGGAGAGAAAATAACAGTCATCCCAGGCAAGAGCGAAAGCAGACTTATGATCGATATTTCTGACGGTCATACTATGTATTTTGCAGGAGAAAAGCGAGAGCTTGCCTATGTGGATGTCAAATGCTACGGCACTACTGAATTCGCAAACAAAAAGGCGTTCACTGAGGCCGCATTTGAAGCCGTACAGCAGATAACTGGTCTACCGCAGGACGGCATCTATCTAACCTACAGTGAGTTTGAAAATTGGGGAACACTGGGTTCGATGAAGTAAAAAACCGATTTTTCACAAAATGTATAACGACGGTAAGGCTTCTGAATATCTTGTTAGAATATTCAGAAGCCTTGCTATATTATTTTAAAATTATAATTACAATGCTTTTGTCAGTTTTGTTTTATAAAATATTTGATATCAGAAAATTATTTGGTACATTTGTTATTAAATTTACAAGTCTTGAAGTATGATATTTCAAATTCATTGAAAAAATAAAATGATATTATAATCGACTTCATTAAAAAGATAGAGATTTCATTGTATTTCTTCAGTTGAAAAATAGTTGAGGTTTAATCTGACTTTTATATTGACAAAATCCCCAAAACAAATTAGACTATGATTATAACGGTGTTTCATACATTGTATTAATTTTGAGGAGAAAGTATAATGAAAAATATTGGATATAGTATAAGGGAGAAAATAGATTGATTGAAAGTATATCGATTGATACAAAAAGGTTAAAGTTATTACCAATGACATACGATTTTGTTGTAAAAATAATGGAGAATGACCTATCGGCTTATAACTTGATTGGGGCTGTGAAAACTGAGATGTGGCCAGAGTCTGCGGATATTAAAGATATTTTACATATTATTAGAGATAGCTTAAGTCATAAACCTAATCCAGATGGATTTGATTCATGGATTTTTATTAACAAAGAGGATAATCGCATTATAGGTGATGGCGGGTTCAAGGGTAGTCCTGATGAAAATGGGATTATAGATATAGGGTATGCTATTGTTGAAACGCAGCGTAGAAAAGGCTTTGCGTTAGAAGCTGTTTCAGCGTTACTAAAGTGGGGATTGTCTCAAAGCTGCGTAACAGCTGTTACGGCTGATTGTCTTGAGAGCAATATCCCATCAATTAAAATTTTGACAAAGTTGGGTATGAACGAGATTGAGAGAAAAGATGGCATGATATTTTTTAGAATTTCTAATCCAATAATATAAGCATTTTTTGTATTAATGTATTATTGTTAATATCACAGCCTTGTGGTGCTAAGTCGATGTTTCTATATAATCCATGCTGATAAATTCTAATTTTTTTGTTAGATAATGGCTGGTGTCTTCTTAACACGTAAGAATTTTTTGTTGCATTTACATATTTTGGTAAAATAAGTTAATTCTGAAAGGAATTGACTTATTTTATTTTCCTTGTTAAAATATACAATGTGATTTACACTACTTATATAATATCTAAAATTGAATAAGGTGATTTTATGAAAATAGACAGATTGATTGCAATAACCATGTATCTCCTAAACAGGGAAACTGTCAGTGCGTCAAAGCTTGCAGAGCGTTTTGAGGTATCAAAACGGACGATACAGCGTGATATTGATGTATTGAATCAAGCAGGTATACCCATTATATCCACCTATGGCATGGAAGGTGGTTATGAAATTATGGACGGATTTAAGCTAATCAAACAGATTGCTGATGTTGAGGATTATCTCAATATAATTGTTGCCCTAAAAGGCTTAAGTTCAGCTATAGACAGCCGAAAAACTAACGAAACACTTGAAAAAGCACTTACCACCATACAGGATTGCGAACAAAGGATTTTTATTAACCTTTCGGCAGCACGTGAAAATTCGTTTGTCAGTTCATATTTAAGTGTTATTGACAAGGCAATTAAGAACAGAACACTATTGCAGATTAATTATACAAATACTACTGGAGATAGAACGGAGCGGACAGTTGAACCCTTGGCACTGTCATATCAGTGGTATTCATGGTATCTATTAGCCTACTGTACAGTGAAGCAGGATTACCGTCTATTCAAGCTATCAAGGATTTCAAATTGCGAGCTTGTCGAAGGAAACTTCTCAAAGGAGCACGGTAACATAGAAGTCCTAATGAAAAACTTATCTGAACCTGATCAGAAAAAATATCTTAATATCCGTTT
>DCPV01000220.1:0-3272 GCA_002323775.1 Firmicutes bacterium UBA1535
AATTGCGATGTCATGCTTCTCGCCATATTCTTTATTCATATACATGGAGAATTCTTTTTCAGTGTTGAATTTATCAGTTTTTATATCGTTATATTTCATGATTTCTTTGTAGTTATCAGCCTTTATAAGTTCTAAATACTTATTTAGAAACACTTCCGAGTTATAATTTTCATAGCCATATAAATATCCATACAGTCCTGTAAAAAAAATACTAACAGCAAGTAAAGGTAGGATAAAACCAAAAATTAAATACAATAAAGGAGCTTTGCTTTTTTTATTTGCCTTACTCATAAGTTTTATATCCTCATATAAATCATAGCCACAATTTTTACAAATTGTTGCATACATATCATTCTTAGCGTCACATCTGTAACATATTTTATTCATACTTGTAATCTCCCTGTTTACTAATAACAGTTGATTTATTGTTAAATTCTTTATTTTTTAATCAAAAATGATGTTGGTATAGCTCTCGCTCCATATAGTGCAAAAGTACTGTTGATTATTTTATCCTCATAAACCATAACACTTGAAGTTCCACCATCTAAATTTGCCGCATTGTACGCTTCATATCTAAGCATTACTTCCAAGCAGTCCTTATAGGTAGCGCCTAGGCTTGATGACTGCCTTCCGTCAATTACAAGCAGTAAAACTGTTCCGTCTTTTCTCTGTCCTATAACTGTACGTGGATTCAGTCCTCCTCCTGTTCCTACTACTGGCGCAGCTTCTCCATTAACTATATAAAATGGTCCAAAGCTCAAAGCATCTCTTATACCCATATTCAGTGCTTCTTGACCTGTATAAGTTCCAAGTACCAAAACATTATCCTTATTAAAGCCTATTATCTCATGTTTTTTATCAAGACCTCCGGATATAAGCTTTCCGTGCTGAATAACCATACCAAGAGGGTCTCCTCCATGTCCCATACCGCCTACATCAGCAAATCCTCCACCATTGACACCGCCGATAGCACCTTCTCTTTTCACCATTTTGTCAGTTCTTTCACCTTTAACACCTAGTTGATCAGTAACTCCGACATAAAGTCTCGAAGGATCTCTAATTATCATCATTTTTCCTTTATAAGTGCCACCAGATACATCCTCAATTTTTATTGAGCTTAGTTCTTCCTCAGTAGTATTTGTTTCGTCCGGTGTCTCTATCAAATCGGTATTTGTTACTTCCTCAAATGCTATAACAGTATTCTGAGATAAAATTTCCTTTACTCTCTCCTCACCTAAAAACCCAGTAGCAAGAATTTTTGCAGCACTGGTCTCCATAACAGTCGTAACAAACAAACCTCTGTAATATTCAGATGGTCCATAAAGAAATAATAATATTGTACCTAACAAGGTCACGATAATCCAAAACAGAGTTATCAAAATTATATTAATCAATGTTAAAATTGGTCTAAATCTTCTCTTTTTTATTGGTTTAATAGCTGTTGCCTCTGACATAGCTGTTCACCTGCTTTCTATTACTTAAATGCCTCTACTACAGTTTCTAGTTTTTTTCTTATAGGAAGATTATATGGACATCTTGTTTCACATATACCGCACTTAACGCAGGCATCTGCCTTCACAGCAAGAGTGTTGTATCTACCGCTTGCCCAATCCTTAAGATTGTATCTTGTCACATAACCCTCAAACAAAAACATAGATGGTATATCAATTTTTTGCGGACATGGTGCACAGTAACCACATCTCCTGCAAAAATCATTTCCAAGTTCTTCTCTTATAGCTTCTATCTTTTTATTGTCATCTTCTGTAAGAGAGCTTATATTATTTGCAACTCTGGCATTTTCTCTAACCTGTTCAACACTGTCCATGCCTGGTATAGCAACCGTAACAAGTCCTGAATCAAATATATATTTGAGTGCTAATTCAGCATCCTGTATCGCTCCGCCGGCTAATGGCTTCATTGATATAACAGCTACATTTCTTTCCTTCGCCTTTTCAAATACCTTTACTGCCTGCTGTTCAACTATATTAAACGGAAATTGAATAGTTTCTATTATATCATAGTCTAAAAACTTTTCAAGCATAACTATATTATGACTTGTAATACCAATATGTTTAATAAGTCCTTTTTCCTTTGCTTCTACAAGTGCCTTAAACGCACCATTTTCAGATATTACATTATCAAATTGCTCTTGCTTGCTTACATTGTGTATTTGATAAAGGTCAATATAATCAACACCAAGCTGTCTTAAACTTTGCTCTATAAAAGCTTTCATAGTGTCATAGGTATAGCCCATCGCCTTTGTTGCTATATAAAAGCTATCTCTGCCAAGTTCCTTCAAGGCCTTTCCTATATAGCCCTCGCTTACTGTATAGCCTATTGCAGTGTCTATAAAATTAATACCTTGGTTTTTAAGCTCTTTTATTATCTCAACGGCTTCAGCTTCTGTCAATCTTTGTATTGGAATTCCACCAAAGCCAAGGCAACTTACCTCAAGTCCGGTTTTTCCTAGAATATTTTTCTTCATAATCTATCCTCACGTATTTTATATTTAACTTTTATTGTATCTTTAACATTTATTATAACGCTTATATGAATAAAAAGCAATTAAAAAGTAAAAATTTGTTGAAAATAAAATTTGTAAATTTGTTGAAAATAACAAATTTCTCCTGATTTAAAATTAAAAATCCGTCTAATGTTAAGCAAGTTATTATATGGCAACAATATGTGTATCTAATATTGAGTTAGAATTACATCAAACATTTTTCTTGACTTGCAGCTTTTTAAATGCTATAATTTTTGTTATCGATTAAATACATAATAACAAAAATACCTCTAGTCTATATGTCAGGGGTTAGCATTGGAGGGATTTTTAAATGAAAAACAAACTATGGACACGTGATTTTACAATAATTACGATGGGAACCGTTGTGTCTATGCTTGGTAACTCAGTTTCAGGCTTTGCAGTTGGTTTGATAGTACTTGATTTGACTAACTCAACATTTTTATTCTCTTTATTCATGGTTATCAATATGATACCAAGAATAGTAATGCCTTTATTTGCAGGACCATACATTGACCGTTTTTCTAGGAAGAAGATTATTTATACTTTAGATTTTATTTCATCTGGATTATATTTATTTATATTCTTTGCTTTAATAAATAATTTTTTAAGCTATGCCTTATTAATGTCTCTTTCAATAATCGTAGGAATAATAGACGCTATATATGGTATCGCTTATGAAAGCCTATACCCTAACCTAATCAGTGAAGGAAATTATTCAAAGGGATATTCTATATCTAGCATGCTGTAT
>DCPV01000220.1:3369-6359 GCA_002323775.1 Firmicutes bacterium UBA1535
CATTTATGACACCTATAGCATCTATAGTTTATAAAAACTTCGGCACAGCTGCACCTTTATTTTTATTTAATTCAATAACATTCTTTATAGCAGCTTGCTTTGAAACACAGATAAAATATGATGAAACTCATATGAAGCTAAGAGAGAATACTAATTTTGATTTTAAACAATATAGACATGATTTTAAGCATGCTTTAAAATATATAATTTCTGAAAAGGGCTTGTTAGCAATAACAATGTATTTTATGCTTACAACTTTTGCATCTGGAGGTGCGAATACCCTTATCTTGCCATTTTTCAAAAACAACCCAAATCTATTTGCCAATATAGCGATAGATACAGTAACATTGTATACCATAGTATCAGGCTTTGGGGTTTTCGGAAGATTGATTGGCGGAACTATACATTATAAATTCAAGTACCCTACTAATAAAAAATTTGCCATCGCTTTGTTTGTATATGCGGCTGTTAATATTTTAGAAGGAAGTCAATACTACTTCCCTATACCTTTGATGGCTATTAGTTTCTTTATGGTAGGGATATTAAGTGTTACATCGTTCAATATAAGAATTTCCGCAACCCAATCCTATCTTCCTGATGAAATACGTGGTCGTTTTAACGGAGTATTTCAAATGCTTTGCAGCACTGGAGGCATTATAGGTCAGCTATTGGCAGGAGGTCTAGGAGAATTCATACCAGAGCGTACAATAATTTCCGTATTTATGTTTATAAATCTTTTAGGTGTATTCTTTATAATGTACAAAGGGAGAGAACACGTTAAAAAAATATATAACAGGGCTGTTTAGCCCTGTTATTATTTATAATGTAAATTTTGTATTTAATTTTCAAAATTTTCTTTGTTTTTATTTTTTCGCTTAAAATCACGTAAATCTCTAAAAAATTCTTGTATTATATCCTTGCTCTCATCCTCGCAAACGCCAAACTCAAGCTCAATCTGATGATTTAAAGATTTATTCTGTGCTATATTTAAGACAGTTCCGCATGCTCCGGTTTTCTCATCCTTTGTCGCTATGACTGCTCTATCTATTCTTGCATTGACTAAAGCTCCTGCGCACATAGCACAGGGCTCTAAGGTTACGTACATCGTGCAACCCAGCAATCTCCACGCTCCAATATTCTTGCAGGCTTCTCTTATAGCTATAATTTCCGCATGAGAGGTTGCATCATTTCCTGTTTCCTTTTTATTATAACCTCTGCCTATAATCTCATTATCTTTTACTATAACTGCTCCTATAGGAATTTCCATAAGCTCCCTTGCTTTCATGGCTTCCTTGATAGCTTCATTCATAAAATATATATCATTCATACTAAGCTATATTCCTATCTGTTTTATTTAATTTCTTATTAATTTCTTAGAAGTACATCAAACACAAGCATTTTATAAAATCCAACAAATTCCCTTACATAATAATTAGGTATAAGTATTGCAAAATACGAACTTCCACAAAAGCTTACATCTTTATATCCAAGCTTTATACAAAGCATTTTCGACCTCAACAAGTGAAAATCACTCGTGATTATTTTTATTTTTAATTCATCTATTGATTTGCCGCTGTGTTTTTCAATTATTTCCTTGGAAAACAGCAAATTTTCATATGTGTCTGTTGATTTTTCTTCTTTTAGAACATTATCTACGTTGTTTTTAACAAGATATCTTTTCATAGCCTCTGCTTCTGTTATACTCTCTCCTGCACCTTGTCCACCGGATACCACGATATACCCATAATCATTATTTAGCTTTGTATATTCAATGGTCTTGTCAACTCTCCTTCTTAAAGTGTCAGTCATTATCTCTCCACGGATACCAGCTCCTAGGACTATAGTATAATCAGCCTTATCCATGTTTTTTTGCAATGAAAATCCTATAATTGCCAGCTCTGTTATTGTAAAGACAATAAGTCCTGTTATAATTAATGGCTTCATTATCTTTGTCAATTTAATATAAAATTTATTTTTATGAAAAATTTGATTTATAAGCCCAATTAAGCATAGCAAAATTCCACCAAATAGAAGGTATTTACTAAAAGTTATAGGTCCTAAGCTTGCAGTAAGGATAAAATAATATGCGATAAAAAATATTCCAGATATGTAAAAAATAATATTAGCTAAATTTTTCTTCACGGTTTTTCTCCTATCATTATAATCGTTCATAGAGCGAAACTCGTTTCGCCCTTTTATTTTATAACAACAAGCTTAAATTGTAAATAATAAATTTAGCGAAGAATTTCATTATGCAATTCTTCGCTAAATCATTATTTTTTATACGATTTTAAATTTCTCAAACAGCTTATTTAGCTGCGGAACAAACAGGATTAAAACTGTCAAAAATCCTTCTGCTGCTATGTAAGTAAAATTATATCCAATCGCAGTTATTAAACCTGCCAATACTCCATTTGTACTATCCAAGAAGAAAATTATCCCGGATATAGATGATATTATAAATCTTCCCAATATGCCTAACAGATAGGTCTTGATAAGCCCATGATTTTGATTTCTCAGCATAGCTCCTAATCCCAATGCTCCGAATGCTAAAGGATAATCAAGAATTAATTGTACTGGATGTATTACGTATGGCTTCATTAGCAAATCCAGCAAGCCAAATACTACACCAGCTAAAACTCCTTGCTTTGGTCCGAACAGATATCCTACCAATACTATAAAAAGCATACTGAATGGAGTTACAGAGCCTCCCTGTGGCATCCTAAATAGGGTTAGTTGATTTAGAACATAGGCAATAGCAATCAGCATTGCAGTTTTAATCATTACACTTATATCCATTTTTTTCTTGTCTGTTATTGCTACAAGAATCATTAATGCAACAATTATTACAATTGTTGTAATCTGCCCAACTAATGAGCCAAAAAAATTTTGTAAAATTTCTTCCATAAAAAAAAGCCTCCTTATATTTGCATAAAGAGAACTCACTCGCTTCCTTTCGTCGGTACTAACCGAATCAAGTTATGAGGGTG
>DCPV01000230.1:0-963 GCA_002323775.1 Firmicutes bacterium UBA1535
TGGAAGTTCAATGTCGATGGTGTTGATATTGATGTAATGTCTGGATTTAGTATTATCGACAATGATAAGGAGTATTACTTTCCATTAAAGGCAGAGGATATTAAAGATTATACAGAAGTTGATGGAGTAAAAATTCCTTTGCAATCTGTTGAGGAATGGCGAATATATTATAAATTGATGGGTAGAGACGCAAAGGTAAAAATGATTGATGTATGGCTGCAAACACAGAGTTTTTTATAAGAAAGCAAATAAAAGTTTATAATAAATATGATAATTATGGAAAATAAAAGTCTATGCTTTGGAAATTTAACAAGGTGATATTTTTAAGACTTTATTAGAGTATTTTTACAAAATCTTATTAAGAGGTTATTCTATGAATGATATTATTAAAAAAGATTTGAAAGATAGCTATGGCATAGTGTGTGAAGAAATCATACCTGTGACAGGTGGCTGGCTGAATAAGAAATGGAAGGTTTCTTCTGATAAAGGAGATTTACTTATTAAGCAGTATAGCAATGAACGCTTTAGCAGGGGGCAATTAGAATCAATTGAATCCGCACTACAAAGACAGATTATTCTTGAAAAAGAAGGCGTTTCTTGTCCTCGTATATGGCAATATGAGAGTAGAGCCATTCGTTTTTTAGATAATGAAGTATCATATATGGTTATGGAGTTTTGTCAGGGTAAGATAGAGCAACCAAATACTATATCGATAGACCAAATGCAAAGTCTTGGCAGTACCTGTGCATTAATTCATAAAGCTTTTTCAAAAATACCATTGCAGTCGGTTAAGGGCTTTCCAATTGATAATGAAAAATTAATTAATTCATTGTGGACTAATTACCATAGCTGTATAAAAGAATGTTCATCAGAGCTCTCAGAAGAATATAAAAAAGCTATTTTTGCACAAGAAGATATATTGAACAAGCTTACAAATAAATTTTTTGATAGATTACCAAGGGG
>DCPV01000230.1:1046-29144 GCA_002323775.1 Firmicutes bacterium UBA1535
AAATAAATTTTTTGATATATTACCAAGGGGAATTGCCCATGAAGATTTTACTCCTGATAACATGCTGTTTCACGCAGATTGTGTATCAGCAATAATTGATTTTGACCGCAACCATTACAGTTATATTTGGCATGATATAGGTAGAGCAATATTGTCCTTTGCATTAGAAGATGATAAAATAAGTATAGAAAAAATAAATGCTTTTATCAAGGGTTATTCACAGCATTTGAAACTGACCTTGTTTGATGTTGCAGATTCCTTGAGATTATCATGGTGCATTGAAATACCGTGGTGGATACAGCCAAGCTATATCAAAATCGCTTCAGAGAAGGTAAGTCGTTTCAAAAACGAAATGTTATGGTTAACTGAAAACTGGTTTAAAATAAATTCGCTGCTGTCATTGAATGATTAAAAAGTATAGTAGCTATACAAAATGTTTTATGTAAGTACATACAATTAATAGAAATTTTTATATTTGATATGTAAAAGTTAATAATTTGAGGAGTAAAATAATATGTCTTTAAGTGTATTTTCAGAAAAGGAAGAAATGCCAAATGATGAAAGGCTGGGAGAAGTTTTAAGGGATAATAAGCTGGTTTGGTGTAAAATTTTAGAGCATATGGAAAATAACTATCAAGATATTGTATGTGAGTGGAAATTTTACAGTAAACAGTCTGGCTGGACATTTGTAATAAAAAGTAAGAAACGCACTATTTTATATCTGATTCCTCAAGACGGATTTTTAAAAGCGAATTTTGTATTTGGGGAAAAAGCTGTTGTAGCAGCTGAAAAAGCAGATGTTCCTCAAAATATAATTGAAACTATTAGAGAGTCTAAATGCTATGCAGAGGGACGTTCTTTTATGGTAGATGTTAAAACAGATAAAGATTTAAAGTATATTGAAAGTTTGATTAAAATCAAATTTGATAACTAGATAAACAGTATAATGTAATTACAAAACAAGGATACCAAATAACTTATTGATTTACCGGTAAGTTAAATGATATAGATAATTGAGAAGCTAAGAAACTGATTGTTTAAATTAAGACGTTTTAAAGGTTAAATGTGTAAAATAATATTAATTGACGAAGATATATATATATCAACTTAAAGTATGGACTAGAATTTTATATATGAGGTGAGCAATGCAAGAATTTAAAAAATTGGTTAGGGATAAAATTCCTGACATCATAAGGCAACAGGGAGAAATTCCATCTGTAGAAATCTTGTCTGATGATGAATACCTAATTGAACTAGAAAAAAAGCTTTTTGAGGAAGTTAAGGAATACCAAGAAAGCAAAGAAATAGAAGAATTAGCTGATGTTTTAGAAGTTATACATGCAATATGTGAAGCAAGAAACTGCACTTTGTCTGAATTAGAAAAAATAAGACAAGAAAAACATAGTAAACGTGGAGGTTTTTCAAAGAAATATTTTTTAATATCAAAGAGGTAAGCATATGCAAAAAATAGGTATAATTTGTGCTGGTGGCGAAGAACTTAAACCATTATTGCCACATATAGAGAGTGTTGTTGTGACAGAGAAGGCTATGTTAAAATTTTATGAGGGCACTATAAACGGCGTATCAATTGTTGCGCTCTATAGCGGTGTTTGTAAAGTTAATGCGGCTATTGCTACTCAAATATTGATAGATACATATTGTGTTGATTCAATTATAAATGCAGGTACAGCAGGTGGCATGGATAAAAGCATAAATCTTTTGGATACTGTAATCTCAACTCAAACAGCATATCATGATGTTGATGATGGAGTATTAACTGAATTTCATCCTTGGATGTCTAGCATATATTTCGATGCTGATAAAAACCTCCTAAATATAGCAAAGGTCATTTCTGAAAAAAATAAAAAAATATATTTAGGACGGATGGTAACCGGAGAAAAATTTATTGAAGATAATATGCGTGATGTTATAAACAAAAAATATTTACCATTATCAGTTGATATGGAAACCGCAAGTATTGCTCATGTATGTTATGCAAATAAAATTCCTTTTATTTCGATACGCTCCATAACGGATACTGCAACGCATTCAGGCAAGGAAAATTTTGATAAGAATTGCGAACAGGCTTCTATTGTCACGAAAGATATTGTTTTGGACTTTTTGAAAGAATTATATTATAGTTGTGGCAAATGAGCGTTATAAGAATTTAGAAGATAAAATAACATAAATTATTTTATTTGAGAAAGGGAGGTTAAGTACGTGATATGTCCATATTGCAACAAGGAAATGGAACAGGGTGTAATAGAAAATCAAAGCGAAATAGCTTGGAAAGCTAAACGTCACTTATTTGGAAAAGCTGAATTTCATAAAGGATCAGTAGTGTTATCAAAACACTCTTTTTTAAAAGGCTCTGCCGTAGTTGCACACCTTTGCAGAGAATGTGAGAAAGTCATCATAGACTATAAAGATGATAAATGCGATTTTAACAAAGAAAAATCAGAGTAGTATAAAATAAAAAAAATAATATAAAATAACTTTATTTAAGAAAGGGATAAATGATAAAATGAATACAATAGACGCAAGAAAATTAAACTGTCCTCAACCGCTAATATTAACTAAAAATGCTTTAGAGGAAGGACAAAATGAAATTTTGGTATTAATAGATACTGATACGGCAAAGCAAAATATAGTTAAATATTGCAGTAAAATGGGATATAATACAGAGCTTACAGAGCAAGATGGGCATACAGTAATAAAAATAAATAAAGCTCTGTCTGATAGTTCTCAAACGACTGCGACTTCTAAAGAATTGAGTGATGCTAATGAAACTAAAATTATATTACAAGAATCTGATAAGAAAAAAGTATATTTCATAGGAACTAATATTCTTGGCTCAGGCTCAGAGGATTTGGGCAAGCTCTTAATGAAAGGCTTTATTTACACTATAACGCAGGTTAAGCCATATCCGGAGGCTATTATATTTTTAAATAGCGGAGTTAAATTAGCATGTGAAAATTCCGATTCAATAGACGACCTAAGCAAGTTGCTGCAAGCTGGAACAAGAATTGTTTCATGTGGAACATGCCTAGATTTTTATCAAATAAAAGAAAAGTTAAAAGTTGGCGAAATTACTAATATGTACGATATAGTAGAGACAATATCAGCTTCAAACAATGTTGTAAGTATTGGTTAAATAGGAGATGATTTTATGCCAATGCCGTTGAATGTTGGAGATATAGTAAAATTAAAAAAACCGCACCCATGCGGAGGATATAATTGGGAAATATTAAGAGTTGGTGCTGACTTTAGGATAAAATGCACTACCTGCGACAGACAGGTTTGGTTACCTCGAAGTGAGGTAGAAAGACGCATAAAAGAAGTTATTTCCTCTGCAAATAATGATGATGAGAAAAATTCATTAAAATAAAGAAATATAATAAATATAAATATAAATAGAAAAACATAATTCTAAGCCAGTAAAAAAACTAATCATAGCTGAATACTTAAATCAGTAATTAAAATGGAGGACTTGCATGGAAATTAAAAAAATTGAAGGTATTGATTTTAAAAAATTAATATGTGGTGATATTTTAAGGGGGCTTCCAGATTGGTTTGGTATACCAGAGGCAATAGATGAATATATAGAAGAAAGTTCAAAAATGCCATTTTTTGTTTGCTATGATGATAATACAATAGTTGGATTTATAGCTATAAAACAGCATAATGTGTATTCTGCCGAAGTTTATGTAATGGGAATTAGTCAAGCATATCATAGAAAAGGCATAGGGAAAAAACTTATGGAAAAATGTATAGGATGGTGTGAGGAAAATAGAATAGAGTTTTTGCAAGTCAAAACTTTAGATGAATCACACCCGGATTTAAACTATGCTAAAACAAGAAAATTCTATGAAGCGATAGGATTTAGGGCTTTAGAGTGTTTTCCTACATTATGGGGTGAGCATAATCCTTGTCTCTTAATGATAATGAAAGTAGCGTAAAAATAAAGAAATTACAAAAGAACAGAATATCTAACTATAGTTGAAACAAGGCTAAAAGTTTTGTTTAAGCTATCAGACGATTTCTTTTGTTTTTCAAAGGTGATTGATTTTAAAGTAAATTTTTATTGCAAAAAGTATATAAATGTGTTAAATTTTAAAGAAAATAAATAATTAAGCGAGGTGTTTTATGGCAGAAATAACATATGATATTATAGAGGAATTAGGTATTTTATCTACAAATCCGAAAGATTGGACTAAAGAAATAAATCTTGTTAGTTGGAATGGTTCAAAAGCAAAATTTGATATAAGAGATTGGGCACCGGACCATGAAAAGATGGGCAAGGGTATAACTTTAAGCAAGGAAGAATTGGTAAAGTTAAGAGATATTATTAATAATTTAGAGCTGTAAGATTTATGCAGACTGCATATACTATCTTGTAAGAATGATATATAAATTTTATTGGGATAATTTACCAGTAAAATTTATGTTGACAAAAATATCTGAAAGATATATATTATATAGAAATACAACTGTGAAAGAGCTAAGTAAATAATTTTTTTCTTCAAGAGAGCCTTTGTTTGGTGAGAAAAGGCAGAGAAATTATTGAAATCTACTCTGGAGTTTCTGGTAATGCCAGACGTGTAAAAAGCGTTAATTTTTCAAGAGACTGTATATATTATGCTTATACTAAGTTATAAAACTCTATAGGTAAAAATATTTAAAATATTGAGTTTAAATTCTTTGATTTGCATTATACAGTAATTAGGGTGGTACCGCGAGTGTTTGCTCGTCTCTAAAGATTATCTTTAGAGACGAGTTTTTTAATTTTTGATAATGTAGATTTCTGCTTATCAGTTTGTATAAGTATTTAGACAGGTATATTAAAAAATAAAAATTTTCATATAAAAGAAAGGAAAGTGAGAAAAAATGTTAGATATTAAAAGGATTAGAAAAAATCCACAGGAAGTAGAAGAACTATTAAAAAGAAGAAATCCTGAATTGTCTTTAGATAAAGTCCTTGAGCTTGATAAGAAAAGACGTGAAATTTTAGTGAAAGTTGAGGAAATGAAGTCAAGACAGAATGTCGAATCAAAGAAAATCCCAACTCTGAAAAAAGAGGGAAAAGATGTAACTGAGCTTATGGAAGACCTAAGAAAGCTTTCAGAAGATATCAAAGTTTTAGATGCTGATGTAAAGCTTGTTGATGATGAGATAGAAGAAGAACTTATGTCTATACCTAATACTCCAAACGCTGATATTACAGTAGGAAAGTCAGATGAGGATAACAAGGAAGTAGGAAGATGGGGAGAGCCTAGAAAATTTGATTTTGAAATCAAAGCACACTGGGACTTAGGAGTAAATTTAGACATTTTAGATTTTGAAAGAGCAACAAAAGTAACAGGAACAAGATTTTCTATGTATAAAGGAATAGGTGCTAGACTTGAGAGAGCAATAGCACAGTATATGCTTGATATGCACGTTTTTGAGCATGGCTTTACAGAGGTGCTTCCGCCATATATGGTTAATGCTGACAGCATGAGAGGAACAGGACAGATTCCTAAATTTGAAGAAGACATGTTTAAAATCAATGAAAGAGATTATTATTTGATACCTACAGCAGAAGTGCCAGTAACTAATATGTACAGAGATGAAGTAATTGATGAAAAAAATCTTCCTATGTTTTTAACAGCCTATACTCCTTGCTTTAGAGCAGAGGCTGGCTCAGCCGGACGTGACACGAGAGGGCTTATTAGAAATCATCAATTTAGCAAGGTTGAGATGGTTATGTACACTACAGCAGAAGAATCTTACAAAAGACTTGAAGAACTGACTGAATTTGCTGAAAATGTACTCAAAGGTCTGGGACTCCCATATAGAAAGGTTGAGCTATGCACAGGTGATATAGGATTTACATCAGCAAAAACTTATGACCTAGAGGTATGGATGCCAAGCTATGGAAGATATGTTGAGATTTCTTCTTGCTCAAACTTTGAAGATTTCCAGGCAAGGCGTGCTAATATAAAATACAGAAATGACAATAAAAAACTAGAATTCGTCCACACATTAAATGGCTCAGGCTTAGCAGTCGGAAGAACTTTCGCAGCTATACTTGAAAATTATCAGTTAGCAGATGGAACAATAGAAATACCAGAGGCTTTAAGACCATATATGAGAAATATGGAGAAAATAGAATTTTAAAATATAAAAAACTAATCTTATTCTTTAGATTAGTTTTTTACTTTTCCAATCACACCTTATATTATAAGCTTTGTTAATTGTGCCATTTAGTATTAAAATATTTCAATTGTTTTTATTTTAAATGCTTAGGATAATTTGAAAAATACTTTTCATTTTTACTATTACCCGGGCAATAATTGAAAGAATTTTGCTTTTATATTCGAGCCGCATTTTTGAGGATAACTTTTAATTCATATATTTTACAAATATTTTATTATTTTGTTAATGATTTTTTATAAAATATATTATATAATATAGTGGACTAAAATTTTGATAATAAATAAAACAATTCTGGGAGGGACAAATGACAAAAAAATTTAATAGAGTTATTTCTTTAGTTATCATTTTTATAACGATAATGTCGTCATTGACATCTTTCTATGCAGCAGATTTAGAAGGTGTAAGTGACAGAATACATGGAGCTTTGCTAGGTGATTTAGAAACAGGTGAGATTTTATATGAGTACAATGTGGACGAGGCATTGCCATTAGCAAGTATTAGTAAGCTAATTACATATTCAATCCTTATGGACAAAATAACAGAGGGCAAAATAAAGTATGATGATGAAATGACAATTTCAGAGAATGCTGCTAAAACGCAAGGAAGCAAATTTGGAATGAAGGCAGGAGAAAAAATCAAAGTTTCTACAATGATAGATGCCTTGCTTGTCATATCAGGAAATGATGTTACTACTGCGATAGCTGAACATATAGCAGGAACAGAAGAAGAATTTGTAAAAATGATGTATGAGAAGTCAAAGTCTTTAGGCTTAAACTCTGTACATTTTATAAATTCACATGGTTATCCGCTAGATGATGCTGAAACTGACCAGAATTATATGAGTATAAAGGATTTATATGCGTTTGTAAGGTATTTATTAAGCACATATCCACAAGTATTAGAAATCAGCAAGAAAACAGAGCTTGTAATACCTGAAAGAAACTTCAATAAAAAATCTACAAATCCTCTATTTGGAAATGAAATACAGGGAGTTGACGGATTAAAAACCGGATACACAGACAAAGCAGGTATATGCTTAGTTTCGACCATGCCAATAAAAGCAAAAGATCAGAACAGTAAGGACTTTAGGATAATTGCAATCATAATGGGAGCACAAACTCATCCGGAAAGAATTGAAAAGTCAAAAAAACTGCTAGAGTATGGGAGAGATAATTATATAGATCAAAAATTATTAAATAAAGAGGAAGTATACGATAAAATCCACATAGATAATGCAAAAGTACAAGATATAAATGTATATGCAAAGGAAGATTACAATAAGTTAACAGAAGTTGGACAAACTGTTAGAGTAGAAAAAACATACAATGAAAAAATAAAAGCACCTCTGGCAAATGGAGCAAAAATAGGCGAAATAAATTACTACATTGGAGAAGAAAAAATAAAAACAATAGACATAGAAATAAGAGAAGATGTGAAAAAAGCAAACTTCTTCGTAATGATAGGAAGATTTTTTCAAAATCTATTTAAAAGCTGGTTTAAATAGTATAAATTTTTAAGTTGACGTTTATTATAGAATCAAAATAAGAAATAGGAGTAACAATTTAGAAATTGTCACTCCTATTTTTATTGAACAAAGATTTTTATATTTCTATATATCTTTGTAATATTACAGATACTTGAGCTCTAGCTGAGCTAACTAATGTATTTAAGTTAATATATTTAATATGTTGGTTTTAACTAATTAAAACCAGAACATTGAGGAGTTAAAAATATTGTTCACAAGTCCAGCATCTGTAATTTTAATTTTATATTCATCCAAATGTGATCTAAGAATATCAGCTATATTATCTAAAGCTAATTTCATGCCTATTTCTTTCATCGTTCTCATCCTTTCTTTTTAAAATATTTATTTGTATTTTATTTATACCCGAATCTTATAGTATTAATCAATTTTTTGAAATATTTATTATTATATATTTTTTATTCATTAATCTACTGTATGCTTAAAAATTTTAAAGCATTATACTATTTTTTCTTTCTTGATATGATAAATCCAGCTAACAGCAAAACGAAGCCTATTACACATCCTGAAATAAGTATCAGCAGATACGAATTTGCATTTATTACTACATCTGTGTTCCAAGCTTGAAGATTAGCATCACTAAAGCTGATATGCCATATTCCGTTTATTATTAAATAAATAATGTCGTGAATTAGAGAAATAAAAGTTCCACTAATGACAACACATAATCATCGCCTCCTTTCTTTCTGATTTTGTAGGTTTGACGGAGAAGTTTATATTTCGTTACAAACTTTTTAAAAAATATTATTAAAATTTTATTGCTTAACATTTTAGAAAGTATTAACAATTATTATATCATAAAAAGGTTAATATTTCCATTATGAACACATTTATTTAGCAATATAGGGAAACAATAGAAGCATATAAAAAACCCCGTATAAATCTAAATTTTACGGGTCGAGTGATGAGTTTTAAGGTGTTAAAAATATTTTAGCATTTTTTTATATAAATAAAGAACATCCAAGCGAAGCTTTTTATTATAATTTCTCAAGACTTTTACGTTTTAAAAATTTACCAAGCAAAAAAGTCTATATAACTATTATAAATTCCATCCTGATAGAAAAGATTTATCAGAAAGTAGTGGTCTGCCAATACCTATTAAGTCACATACTTTCTCTTTCAGAAGCTTTTCAGCAGTTTCTAAGCTTCGAATTCCTCCGGTACAATCCACAGGAATGTCATATTTATACATGGCATTACGCATTGCTTTTGAATATGGAGCAAAGTAAGCCGTATCATTATCGTCCACACCAATGCCATAGATACAATGATTGCCCGATACGCTTAGCCAATCTATTCCCATATTTGCCAGTTCTTCTGCAATCCAAACACTTTCAGACAATGTCAAACCATTTTCTAGTTCATTAGGCATATTGTCAGATGCACCGAGCCTGACAGATACCGGGGCGTTTCCAACCACTGCTTTTACAGCTTCTACAATTTCAAATAAAAGCCTTGCACGGTTGGCAAGTGAACCACCGTAGATATCCGTTCTAATGTTTGTTAACGTACTAAGAAATTGACTGATTAAGTATCCATGAGATGCGTAAATTTGAACTCCGCCACTAAACTTTGATATCTCAACAGCTCGCCTGGCCGCATCTGCAAATGATTGTATTATCTCTTTAATTTCAATAAGCTCTAATGCTCGAGAATTAGCATCAACAGGAGATTTTCTTGGTGTTGGCAATCCTGAGGGTGAAACAAGTTTATAATTCGGATCATCAAGAAGTTTTGTTATGGTTGCCCTTGCACCGAAATTAAGCTGTGCAACAATAGGAATGTTTTTATCACGAAATATCTTTGTAATTGGTCTTAATTCTAAAGCAGATTTATCATTATACAAGCTTGGTTGCCTTAGGGAAACTCGTCCCCACGTGTGAACTGCATGCTGTTCTGCCACGATTAATCCTGCACCGGATTCTGCATAGGCTTTGTAAATTTCTAAGGTATCTAAGGTAGGAGAACCATTATCATCCCAAGAATTAGTAACAATTGGTGCTGCAATAACCCTGTTTTTTAGTACAATATTTTTGATTGATATATTTTCTTTAATCATATTTATTCTCCTCGTATAATATATTAGAACTGTTTTATTTGATATTTTCCTGCTCTAAATTGAGTAATTGCCTTTTAACTTTTAGAGAAGCAGCATAACCTACTAATGAGCCGTCTGCTCCTACAACACGATGGCAAGGCACTACAATTAATAAGGGGTTTTTGTTATTTGCCATTCCGACCGCACGACTTGCATTGGGATTTCCAATCATTTTTGCAACTTGCTTGTAACTTTTTGTGCTTCCATAAGGAATATCTTTCAATGCAGACCAAACTGATTTTTGAAATGGAGTGCCAATTGGATTAAGCGGAAGCTCAAATATCTTGCGCTTTCCGCAAAAATATTCATCTAGCTGGTGTGCTGCTAAATCAGTTATTATATTTCTTCGGATTTCGCCGTATCCTTCCAAGCAATCAGCAAACTGTATTGCTGTGATATTAATTCCATCAGATGCTATCGCAATTTTTCCCATAGCTAGGTCATAAACAAAATATCCACCGAGATAACTAGTTTTATCTTTTTCATAAAGTTGACGATAATTACCCGGAGACATTTTTGTATACTTCTTAAAAAAAGTGTAAAATGATGATAGGCTTTCAAATCCAAGAGATAAAGCAATTTCTAAAATTGATTCGTTTTCGTCTAAAAGCTTTGCTTTTGCTTCTTCAATACGACGCTTATTTGCATATTCACTAGGCGTATAACCATATTGGTTTACAAAAATTTCTGTCATGTGACGCCTTGATACTCCTAACTTATCTAATTTTTCTAACAGAGCTGTCTTATCAGCAAACAGATTATCTATAGCATATTTAACCTTATCTGCTAGTTCCGATACAGGCTGATAGTCTATCAAATCAGGACGACATCTCTTACAAGGGCGATAACCTGATTCCATTGCGGCTTTGGCTGTGTCAAAATAATCTACATTATCTTTTAGAGGTGGTTTAGACGCACAGGAGGGACGACAAAAAATCTTGGTAGATTTTACTGCGTAATAAAATACTCCGTCATATTCTTTATCATTGTTTATCACTGCATTCCATTTTTCATTGCTATTCATGAGTTCACCTCAACACATATTTATTTGCTTGGTACTGATATTATTATAGCAAAAGATAAGCTTTTTATCTTCCTATTTTGATACTTCTAATTTTTTTGCTTAATACGAAAGAAAACTTACATAAGATTAAATATTTATATGAAATCTTATAATTTTATGCTGTCAAATTATTTAAAAAATACTTTTTTTTATTTGTACAACATTTTACATTAAAAAATAGCAAAACAGAAAGAGGACGAAAGCAGAAAATGCTTTCGTCCTATTGATTGACATGTAAGCAGGGATAGACAGATTTGTCAATGACATATAAAGTCCGTTCATTTCATCGCTGACGAGGGTGGCTGACTCTGCTACTCAATACGAAAATTATGCTAATTTTGCACGAAGTATAACAATCATAGAATCGTTAGATTCAAATTCTGAGTAAAGAATGAATTTTTCTATTGTTAATTCTTGTGGAATAAGTTTTTCTATTGTTGCTCTATCGTAATATACAAATCTGAGTTGTCCATCAAATTCAAATTCTTCTCGGTAATTATCATTCCAAAGTGTTAAGAAAGTAATTCCATTTTCATTTAAGTGTCTGAACTGATTGCTTAGTGAAACAATCAAATCTTCTGTGGCTAAGTGCTGTAAAACTTTATTAGAATAGATACAGTCGAATTTTCTATCTATATCAATACTAACAGCATCCAAAACACATACATCTAAATCACTTTTAAGCTTAAAATCATCGATGAAAAGCTGAGAATAATCACTACCGAGTACTCTGTATTTTTTTGAAAGTGATAATAAGTCCAAACCTGTTCCCATACCAAGTTCAAGCAAAGTTGAGTTCGGAGGCAGTACCTTTTCAACTTCATTTATTACAAAGCTGTTATCAATATCTAACATCATGTCTGTATATAAGTTTACATTTTCTCTTTTTTGGAAATAACTCATCAAAACCTCCTGTAGAATATTATTACCATAATCTAATTATATAAAATTAATATAAATTATCCTATTTGTGCAACTTTTTGCATTAAAAAATAGTAAAATAGATAGAGGACGAAAGCATTTTCTGCTTTCATCCTCTTGATTGCCATGTAAGCAGTGACAGACATATTTGTCAATGACAGATAAAGTCCGTTCTTTTTATCGTTGACAAGGGTGGCTGGCTCTGCTACCCAATACGAAGATTATGCTCATTTTGCTGAGCTTATTGTTTTACTGTACTCAAGCAAAACGGGTGTCCTTCTGGGTCAAACATTACGGTTGAAGTGTCAAAATACTGTATTTCAGATTTTCTTGCACCGCATTGCAAGGCATGTTCAACTGATTCATCCAAGTTTTTCACTAAGAAATCAATATGTGCCATTTGCTGTTGTTCTCCAACCTTCCATGGCCATACCGGAGGAATATACTCATCCACTTCTTGAAACGCCAATATCCAACCTTGAGGGGAACGCAAGCCCGCCCATCCTCCGCCGGATAATTCTTTTTCCCAGCCAAGAAGTTTTACATAAAAATCTGCTAATGTATCTGCGTTTTTACAGTCATACGCAAATCCTGCTATTGATTCAATCATGATATAGTCACCTTTCTGTTATATAAATTATCCTTATATCAACTTTTCTTTTGATGAGAAAATTATATCAGACTTCCAACTACCTTTCAACATCATTTTCCAACCATAAGGAGTACACATATGAAAAATAGTCAGAATAAAAAGTATAATTTCTATAAAATATCCCTATGATACAGTAAAATTAACGATATCATAGGGATGTCTTTGGTGAAGATGAATGGAATCGAACCATCGACCCCTTGCATGTCAAGCAAGTACTCTAACCAGCTGAGCTACACCTTCAAATTCTTAAATAAATTCTACCACATTATCAATAAAATTTCTATACATTTTTTACAATGAAAATAAATTTTATTGACAAATGGTTATTTTTATTGTAAAATCAATATTGTTAAAAGCGCATCCGTAGCTCAGTAGGATAGAGCAGCGCCCTCCTAAGGCGTGTTTTGCGGAGGTTCGATTCCTCTCGGGTGCACCAGAAAAAACAGACAAATTTCGACAAGAGTTTGTCTGTATCTTTTTGTACTATAACAAACTATAATAAAGATAAATTATTTTTATGACATACAGATAAACAGGAGTTTATCATGCAGTTTGCACTTTGAGTAATTTATATTTTGAATAGAGCAGATTGTTTTTTACTTGATATGATAGAATGAAAAATCTATTTTAAGGGGAAAAGTCATGAAATTTGGTGGAGTATGTATTGAGACTGACAACGCATCTCGTCTCGCACAATTTTACAAAATTGTTCTGCAAAAGGAACCGTTTGTAGAGGATAATCATTATGGATTTGGTGAAATTGCTGTTTATAATCCGGGAGGCGTAACTGTAGCAAAGGATAAAAATATTTGGTTAATATTTGGCGTTGATGATTTGGATGCGGAATACAAGCGGTTGTTGCAGGAAATCCCAGACCTTGAGGTAATATCACCACCTGAAAGAAAGCCGTGGGGTGCATATTCATTTTGGTTTATTGACCCCGACAAAAATAAGATAAGTATTTTTCAAGAGAGAGAAGAAAAGTAGTTATGCTGGCTATAAACTTTTATTTTGGCAGGCGTTGTGTAAGTCAGCGCTTTGTTTTCAATGATTACTATTGCTTCAAATAAAGGTAATACAAACCCATCGTCTATCGAAATGATAGCCGATGGGTTTTTGTTTATTCTTTTTACTATCCCAATTTTAATAGCAATCAGTTTCAAACAAAGTGTGCCAATATTGGCTCTTTGGTGAAATGTCGTTAGAAAAAATTTGAGGACTTGCTTAAATCCGAATATTGATATAAAATATTTTAAAATATCCCTTGACTCACACACCGTGTAACGGTTTATACTTAATATTGAGGAAACAGAAAGGAAAAAATCATGGAACTAAAAACTATAAGACAAATTTCATTGGATTACGGTGTTTCAAGAAGAATGCTTTGCTATTATGAAGAAATCGGGTTGATAAAAAGCAGACGCAAAGATGATTATGCGTATAGGGTTTACGACGAAGATGCGATAAAACGTCTACAACAAATCATCATTCTGCGTAAACTTCAAATCCCGATGAAACAAATAAAAGACATTCTCAACAATCAAAATGCTGTAGTGGTTATCGAAATCTTCAAGCAGAACATCATCGAGATTGACGAACAAATAACGGCTTTATCTGCTGTTAGGTCAATATTAACACGTTTCGTGGACGATTTACAAGAAAAGGCGGACGTGCATTTGAAACTTGATATATTAAACGACAAAACCATGCTTGCCGTAGTAAGTGCCCTTTCATTTTCCGAAAATAAAATTAAGGAGAATGTATCGATGGAAGAATTAAACAAAGCAAACGAAAATTTAAGCAAGCTGGAAGACAAAGATGTTCGTATTGTATATTTGCCGCCAATGACTGTGGCTGCCGCCTACGCTTCGGGAGAAGATTGCGAAGGTAAATCGGCTTACATGATTGCACAATTTGTAATAAAAAGCGAATTGCTAAAAATCAAACCTGATGCTAGGAGTTTCGGTTTTGACTGCAATATAAAACCATCAGGAATAGAGGAAGCCCCACGTGGATATGAAATGTGGGTATCAGTTCCCGATGACATGGAGGTACCTGTGCCTCTTGTAAAACGAACTTTTGATGGAGGCTTATATGCCGCTCATGTGTTGAGGACATGGGATTTTGCTGACAGAGGTCATTTGGAAAAATGGGTAACTGACAGTGAAAAATATGATATAGACTGGAATTCTCCTCGCTGGGTATTGCCGGAATCACATGTGACTCAAAATTTTGAAGAAACATTAAATTTTTATAATTTTGTTCAAAACGGTAAAATGGAGAATTTGCAGCTTGATATACTAATTCCGATTAAGGAGAAGTAAAATGGAAGATTATAAAATTGGCTCGATAATTTCATTCGGTGATTACAACTGGCGTGTGCTTGACACGCAAGAAAATGCAGTTTTAATTATAACTGAAGAAATAATAGAACAACGTGCTTACCATGACGCTCGTAACGATATAACATGGGCTGACTGCTCGTTAAGAAAATATCTTAACGGTGAATTTTATGATAGATTCACCGCAACTGATAAATCAAGAATTATTTCAGTATTAAATAAAAACTGCGATAATCAGTGGTATGGTTCAAGAGGCGGAGAAGATACATGGGATTACATATTTCTTTTAGATATTGAAGAAACAGTATGTAAATACTTTGGTGACAGCAGTAAAAACCTTGAAAATCGCAGTGCCAAACAACGATATTGGTTTCAAAAGAAAGATGAAAACAACAGCAAGCGAAGATCGAAATTTGACGGGTATGTATGGTGGTGGTGGCTTCGGTCGCCCGGGCGTGACAATAGGAGAGCCGTATATATCCACGGCGATGGCAATATAGGAATTCAGGGAAATGGCACTTTCCGTTACAGCAGCAACACGATTCACCCTTTAGCAGGTGATAACAGCGGCGGCGTTCGTCCAGCTTTGTGGCTAAAGTTGAAAGTGTAAGTCTCGAACTGTGTTTAAAATGGTTTCAATATAGTTACAACATAAAATAAAAATTTAAAGGGAGAAATTTTAAAATGAGCAAATACGAAAATGCAATGAAACTTATGGAGGAACGTTGTGGAAATGGTAAGGAAGAAGTTATTGCCCTTGCGACAATATCACTATCTTCGAATGTTGCCGGCAATCCACGCCCTGCTGTCCGTATGGTTTGTGCTTATTATGAAGACGGCGTGTTTTATGTTTCTACAGACGCAAGAAAAAATAAAATGCTGCAAATTGAGAAAAATAACGAGGTTTCTGTCAGTGGCTTGGACTGGTACGCTTTACAGGGCACGGCTGAAAATCTAGGTTGGGTTAAGGACGAGAAGAATGCAGAAATCAGAGCGAAATTTAAAAAAATCTTCGATTGGTTCGATGAAGTTGGCGACGAGGACAATCCGAACTCAATCGTTCTGCGTATCATCCTAACAGAGGGTACGATTACTGACAACACAAAAAAATACGGTGAATGGAAATATGAGGTTGATTTTATCAATAAAACAGCGAAGTAATTAAATCCGTAGTGAATGAGGGGTAAAAATATCCCACATAAAAGCATATCTCTTGGCACAGAGCCAAAAGGTATGTTTTTTATTTGAGTAATTTGTTTTTATTGGATTAAAACCAAGCAGAGGACAAACGGACGATGCCCTCCAAAATTTCATCTTCTGATAAACTGCTGTATCCGATTAGAACCATATTATTGGAGTAGTTTTGTGCATTAATCCAATAATTTGATACCGGATAAACTTTGACATCGACCTGGCTGGCAGCTTCTATGAGCTCGTGTTCGGACATACCATTATCTACTTCTAATAGAATATGCAAACCTGCGTTTTTGCCGTATATTGTAGTATGCTTGCTCATCTGACTATTTATAGTGCTGATTAATATATCATGCCTTCGTTTATTAGATACCGATATTTTATTCAGAAACCTATTCCAATGCCCTTGCTCCATAAAGTGATACATGACTTTCTGTTCAAGCCAAGGGATAGAGCAGTTATAATTTGAAAAATTGAAGTTGTATTTTTCTAGCAATGCTTGCGGTAAAACAACAAAACCCATTCGAAGACCAGGAGCAAGTGCTTTGGAAAAGCTGTTGATGTAAATTACCCGACCATTTTGGTCAAGTGAATGAATAGAGGGGATAGGCCTGCTGTTATAACGCAGTTCACTGTCATAATCATCCTCGATAATATATGCACCGTTTTGGTTTGCCCAATCTAAAAGGTGCAGGCGTTTATTGATAGGCATGACAATACCAGTGGGAAACTGATGTGATGGGGTCGTGTATAAAAGTTTTGTATCTAATACTTTTAGCTGCTCTAAATCAATACCATCGCTTGCAAGAGAGACGGGGTTAAGCCTATAGCCATGATTGACAAAGATTTCTCTTGCACTATCAAAACTCGGATCTTCTATTGCAACAGTTTTCGTATCGAACAATTTGCAAATGAGGCTCAATGCAGACATTGCTCCGGAACAAAGAATAATCTGTTCTGGTCTGCAAATGACACCTCTGGATTCATGAAGATATTTCATAATCTGAATTCGAAGTGCCAAATCACCTTTTTTTTCATTATAATCAGTGATTCCCCTGACTTCATCGGACAGCAATACATAATTGAGTAGTTTTCGCCAAATACGAAGTGGAAAGTTTGCAATATCCAGTTTACCATATTGGAAATCATACTTTACAGTGTCCGATACTTGCACTTCTTCTACAACATTTGTAAAATCAAGCAGTTTAGCGTTTGGATGAACCATGTTTGGTATGTCTATCTTTTGCACTTTATAGCCACTGCCCACCTTTCCAAGAACATAACCTTCAGAACAAAGCTGCTGATACGCACTGTCAACAGTGTTTCTTGCGACCATGAGTGTTGCAGCCAATGTTCTGATTGATGGTAGCACACTTCCCTCGCATAATTCGCCAGATATAATTTTATTTTTTAATTGTTGATAAATTTGTATATATAACGGTTCATATGAATGTTTGTCTATAATTAACATCTGCCTACCTCCAAATCGTACCTATACATATTTTAAAAATTGTCACTTTTAATAGTAACAATTATACTGTATAATACAATAAAAAGTCAAGTTTTTATCAAGGAGGAACAAAACAATGCAACACAGAATGAAAACCCATATGATGACAAAGGAAAAAATTGAGGATTTGCTGAATCGGACTGCAACGTGCAGCATCGCTACGCTGAATACGGATGGCACGCCTTATGTCACACCAATGCACCATATCTATCACAACGGCTTTATTTATATGCACGGTCTGCCAAAGGGTACAAAGGTTGACAATATCAAAGCAAACCCTCGTGTAAGTATAACTGCGTATGAAATGGATAGCTTACTACTTGATCCAAGTGGAAAAGCCTGTGATACAAACACGAAATATGAAAGTGTAATTCTTTCAGGCATGGCTACCTTGGTTACAGATGTCGATTGTAAACAAGAAGTTCTAATGGAGATTGTAAAAAAATATACACCTCACCTTTCTGATACTATTTTGCTGGAAAATATGGTGAGAGGAACTGCGGTTATTCAGGTACAGATACTGGATATGACAGGAAAATATTACGATTGAGGATGTAAAACAAATAAGATATCTTTTCTGACATAATTTTATACCAAAAGACATAGCATTTTTATCAAATGAATAGCATGTCTTTTTTTATTTGGAGAAATAGGACTATTCATTATTGTTCCAAACTTTACATATAATGCAGAAAAATCCTGAGACAAAATCTAAGGATTTTTATTTTTATAAAAAAATATTATAAATTCCAAAAATAATTCTTGATTTTATTTTATTTTTGGAATAAAGTATCTATGCAATACATATATATTTAAGGTCAAAAGAGATGATAAATAACGGTGAAATATGTGCCGAGACTATGCACAAGTTCCAGTCTTTCTAAAAAAGAGAGACTGATGTTCTTGTGCAATAAAAGCATTGGCATAATCATAGTATGAAAGCTGAATTAGTAGAAACTATATGGAGGGTTGAAGAAAAAATGATGAGCAGTGAGAAAGTAAGCATAGAATGTGCAGATGAGAATTCAGATTTTTTAGGGGACGTTTGTATCGCTTCTGAAGATGAGTTTATTGGAATGACAATAAATAATACTAATATAGACGTGAAAAATAGAGCGGCGTGGGTTGAAATAGATACAAAAAAGGCAATTTATAATTTTGAACAAATAAAAAAAAGAGCTAGAGAAATAAATGAAAACGTTAAAATATGTGCTGTTGTAAAAGCAAATAGCTACGGCATGGGGGCTGTAGAGCTTTCAAAGCTATATGTTGAAAGCGGAGTTGATATGCTTGGTGTAGCTACATTTGCAGAGGCGTTGGAACTCAGAAATGCTTTAAAAACTCAAGATATTTTAATTCTTGGATATACTCCTGATGCTGCTTTTAAAGAAGCAGTGATGAATAACATAATATTAACAATATATACACATGAACAAGCTGCTTATCTGAATAAAATAGCTGAGGAGCTTGACAAAACAGCAAGAATCCATATAAAGGTTGAAACCGGAATGAATAGACTTGGTTTCATAACAACACCTGAAAGTGCGGATATAATAAAAAGTATTAGTGAGCTTAGCAATGTAAATATTGAAGGTATATTCACTCACTTTGCAAGTGCTGATGATAAGGATAAATCTGTTGCACATATGCAGATGAAAGCATTTCAATATTTTATAGATTTGCTAAAACAAAGAAACGTGGATATACTAATAAAACACGCTGCTAATAGTGCAGCCATAATCGATTTGCCGGAATATCATTTTGATATGATTAGACCGGGTATAGTGCTCCTTGGTTTTTATCCCTCAGATGAGGTAAATAAGGATAATTTGAGAATTGAGCCTTGTATTACGCTAAAGGCAAAGCTTGCAAATGTTAAAAATGTTCCAGCTAATACCGGAATAAGCTATAAGCATACTTTCAAGACAAAAAAACCAGCAGTAATTGGGACAGTTCCTATAGGATATGCAGATGGCTTTTCAAGAAGCCTTTCTAATAATTATTATGTTATGGTAAATGGAAAAAAATGCTTGCTTGTAGGAAGAATTTGCATGGACCAATTTATGATAGACCTATCAAATATTGACAAGCCAAAAATTGGTGATGAGGTTATAATATATGGAAACAGTCACGACGGTGCATTATCAATAGAAGATGTCGCTAATATGAGGAGTACAATTTCATATGAAATTGCTTCCACTTTATCTTTTAGATTGCCAAGAAAGTATATTTAGTGTATAATATATAGAGTGAGTTAAAAATTCACTCTGGAAATAATATTAAAAAACTTTATTGTATAATTAGGAGGAAATCTTATTCCTATTGATTATACCAAGATTATAAATGGGAATTAAAACCTAAAAAATAAAAACAGAGGAGAAGACAAATGAATTTAGATTTAATTAAAGAATTTGATAGCGAACTTTATAATGCTATGATGGAAGAAAAAGAAAGACAAGAAACTAATATTGAGCTTATTGCTTCTGAAAACTTCGTTTCAGAGAGAGTATTGCAAGCAGCAGGAAGTCATTTAACTAATAAATATGCTGAAGGTTATCCTGGAAAAAGATATTATGGTGGTTGTGAATTCGTTGATAAGGTTGAAAATTTAGCAATCGATAGATTAAAGAAATTGTTTAATGCAGACCATGCAAATGTTCAGCCTCACTCAGGCTCAAACGCTAACTTTGGAGTATATTTCTCAATTTTAATGCCTGGAGATAAAATACTTGGTATGGACTTATCACACGGTGGACACTTAACTCATGGATCACCTGTTAATATGTCAGGAAAATATTTTGATGTTAAATTCTACGGAGTTAATAAGGAAACTGAAAAAATTGATTATGATGAAGTAAGAGCTATAGCTAAAAAGGAACAGCCAAAGCTGATAGTTGCCGGAGCAAGTGCTTACCCAAGAGCGATAGATTTTAAAGCTTTCAGAAGTATAGCTGATGAAGTTGGAGCATATTTCATGGTTGATATGGCTCATATCGCTGGACTTGTAGCAGCAGGCTTACATGCAAATCCAATGGAGTATGCTGATTTTGTAACAACAACTACACACAAAACACTAAGAGGACCAAGAGGAGGCGCTATACTTTGCAAGGCAGATTTCGCTAAGCAAGTTGATAAAGCGATATTCCCTGGAATACAAGGTGGACCGCTTGAGCATATTATAGCTGCTAAGGCAATATGCTTTGAAGAAGCATTAAGACCAGAATTTAAAGAATACCAAAAATCAGTTGTAGAAAATGCTCAAATATTAGCACAAGCATTAACTGAAAAGGGATTTAGATTAGTTTCTGGCGGAACTGATAATCACTTGATGCTATTAGATTTAAGAAATAAGGATATAACAGGAAAAGATGCTGAAAAGCTTCTTGATGAGATACATATAACTACAAACAAGAATACTATTCCTTTTGATCCTCAATCTCCATTTATAACAAGTGGACTAAGAATTGGAACTCCTGCAATAACAACAAGAGGAATGAAGAAAGCAGAGATACTAGAGCTAGCTGACATCATGGACCTAGCAATAAGCAAAAAGGCTGACTTATCTACATTAAAGGGCAGAGTTCTTGAATTGACAAAGAAATTTAATAAATAAACTTTATAAATATAAAACCCCTGAAATATCAATAAAATATTTCAGGGGTTTTTGTATTTTTATTAATTAAGCTTCTTCTTCACTATACTCCATATATTCCGTATCTTCATTTTCTACATGTTCTGTGTATCCCATTGTAGAGCGACTTAATTCAAACTGGTTAATCAATGATTTCATAGTTGCTGCTTGTCCGCTTAATTCTTCACTTGCTGCTGCACTTTCTTGTGATGTTGCAGAGTTTGTCTGAACTACTGAGGAAATTTGATCAACGCTTTGTGAAATTTGTGAAATATATTTTGCTTGATCATTTGAAGTTGCTGCTATCTTCTCTACCATTTCTAATATTTGATCAGAAACCTTAGCAACCTCACCAAATGCTTTGTTTGTATTTTCCGCTAATTTTTCTCCGTGTGACACATAACGTATAGAGTTTTCAATTAATTCAGCAGTATCCTTAGCTGCATCAGCAGATTTCTGTGCCAAATTACGAACTTCATCTGCAACAACGGCAAAGCCTTTTCCAGCAGTACCAGCACGAGCTGCTTCAACTGCTGCATTTAATGCTAAAATATTTGTTTGGAAAGCAATATCATCAATTGCCTTAATAATTTTTTGAATATTTTCAGATGCTACAGCTATATCTTTAATAGCTTGTACCATTTGCTTCATCTCAGATTGACTCTTTAAAACAACCTTACCTGCTTGTTTTCCTAAATCATTAGCAGTTTGAGAGTATTTAGCTGTCTGAGAAATTTGATTAGTTATTTCAGTAATATTTGCAGATAATTCTTGTATGCTGCTTGCTTGTTCTTCTGCTCCTTGAGCTAATGTTTGAGAGCCTAGGGCTACTTGGTCTGCACCTGATCCAACTTGATTAGACGCTAAGTCTAATTCAAGCAAGGTATTGTTCATGTCATTTTGAAACTTTTCGAAAGATTTCTTTATATTTGCGAAATCTCCAAGGAAATTAATACTATATTCAGAATTGAAATTACCTTTAGAGAATTCTGACATTCCATAATCAATAGCATTAATATATTTTAATATTTCACTGAAGCTAAAATTAATGTTTTCAGCAAGTTCACCAAATTCATTTTTAGCATCGTAATCAACACTTGTGCTTAAATTACCTTTAGACAATTCAGATACAGCATCTTTTATTTTATTTGTAGCTCCTGTTATGTTAAATGTTGTTTTAAGTGCGAAATAAATGCTTGTAGAAATTACCAACACAAATACAACAACTGAGATTGCAATAAAAGTAATAATCATTCTATCTGTATTTTTTTGAGCAGAATTACTTTGCTCGGCTGTTTTTGCTTCGATTTCTACTGCTATTTCTGCAAGTACTTTTAGAGCCGGAGAGCATTCTTCTAATACTATAGATTTTGCTGCTTGTCTATTGTTTGCATCAATTTGTTCAACTGCATCATTTGACAGCTTAATCCAATCATTAAAGGCGCTTTCATATCTAGCATAAGTACCATCAGCTTCTCCATATGTATTTTTTAAAATTTCCATTTGTTCTTTTATAGCATTAACAGATATGCTAATTTGCTCTTTAAATATTGAAGAATCTTCTCTGCTATTTGAAAGAATCATCTCGTCTAAATTTCGAGCAGCTATGTTTGCTTCTATCCTACAGGTTTTAGCAGCACTCTCAGCTAGTAAAACTTTTTTAGCAAGAATGTCTACAGATGCCTTTGTCTGAATTAGACCTACAATTCCAACAGCTGTTATAACTACAGCTAAAACAATGATTAAAGAAAATACCATAAGCAAGTATGGCTTTATCTTCATTTTTTTAAACATTTTTTATTCCTCCTTGGATTTTAAATCTACTTATTAATTCATTCAGCATTGAAGCCTGACTTGATAATTCTTGGCTTGCAGCTGCGCTTTCCTCAGATGTAGCTGAATTCGTTTGAGTTACAGCTGATATTTGTTCAACCCCCATTGTAACCTGCGAAATTGATTCAGCTTGTGCTGAGGAAGATTTGCTTATATTATCTATTTTTTCAATTGCTATAGCAGTCATTTTAACTATGGATGTTAGTGCCACAGCAGTTTCATCAGCTATAGTTTTACCATTTCGAGCAGCGTTGATTGAAGTATCAATCAATTCTGTTGTATCTTTAACTGCATCAGAGCTTCTTTGAGCTAGGTTGCGAACCTCCTCTGCAACTACTGCAAAGCCCTTTCCGGCGGTACCGGCACGAGCTGCCTCAACAGCCGCATTAAGAGCAAGTATATTTGTTTGGAAAGCTATATCTTCAATTGTTTTCACAATTTTCTTTATTTCACTTGATTTTGTGTTTATTTCATCCATTGCAACAAGCATTTCCTGCATAAGTCTATTTCCATTCTCAACCTCATGGCCTGTTTTAATTGTTATCTCATTTGCTGTTTTTGCATCCTCTGCATTTGCCATGATTTTTTCTGAAATTTCAGATATAGTCGCTGAAAGTTCTTCAATACTGCTTGCTTGCTTAGTAGCACCCTGTGACAGTGCCTGTGCACCTGATGACACCTGTTCTGAACCACTTGACACCTGCTCTGCGGATATTTTAACTGCATCCAGAGCTTCGCTTAATGATGACATAATAGTTATTATTGCATTTCCTATTCGCTTAAATACGCCAACATACTCGACATTTGATTCTAAGTCAAAATTACCTCCTGCCATTTCCTCTAAAGCGCTTGCGGCATCCTCTGTAATTGCATTTGTAATTTCTATCATAGAGTTTAGACCTTTTGCCATTTTACCGATTTCATCATTTGATTTAACAGAAATATTTATGTCATAATTTCCTTTTGCTATCTCCTCGATAGCACTCTCCATCTCTACTATAGGCTTAGTTAAGACTCTAGCAAATCTAATCATAAAAAATACAGTAAAAGTTAAAGCTGCTAATGATACAATTGAAGAAATTAAAATTACTGTATAAGTATGTGCTAAAAACTCTGATTTTTCAACCATAACACCTAAAGCCCAATTATTACTGCCCTTGATAGGTGTAGTATATACTAAGTAATTCCTGCCGGTATATTGTATTGTTCCATAAGAAGCTGTTCCATTAATAGCTTTGCTGTCATGCTCTGCAAATTTTTCTAATGTTTTATCAACTTTTGCTTCTTCTATTGAGTTTTCTTGTGATAAAACCAGACTATAGTCATTATCTGCAATTGTAGTACCATCTTTATTGACAATATAGCTTGTACCTGTTTCTCCCACTTTTATTGATGATATAATAGAGGATAGACGAATACTGTCCATAGAAGCATACACAATTCCAACTACCTTTGAATTATAAACTCCATTACTCCAAAGAGGTGCTGCAATAAAAAATTCTGAGCTTTTTTTAGAATTTAATAAGGCGAGAGATATTGAGATAAGAAATATGATTTTTTCTAAATATCAATATCTTGCTGAAATCATATCAAAAAAATATATGAACAAAGGAATAGAATACGACGATATCTACCAAATAGCGAGCATAGGACTCATATATGCAATTGAAAGATATGACATCAACAGAGGTTATGAATTCACTAGCTTTGCTACGCCTACAATTCTAGGAGAGGTTAAGAAATATTTTAGAGATAAGGGCTGGGCTATAAAAATCCCTAGACGTATACAGGAAGTTTCTAAAAGAATAAATGAAGTAAGTAATGAATTGCAGTATAAACTTGGAAGGACACCAAATGTAAAAGAGTTATCAGAAAATCTTGGATATTCAGAAGAAGAAATCCTTGAAGCTATGGAAGCGAGCAAGCTGTTTGTATCTCAGTCATTAAATGTAAGTATTGAAAGCAGTAAGGATTTTAAAGAAGTGGAGCTAGCAGAAATCATAAAAGATGATGTAAATAATTATGAAATTTTTGAAAACAATGAATTCTTGAAAAAATCCTTCGAATTTTTAAATAAGGTAGAAAAACAAATAATAATTGAAAGATTTTATAATAATAAAACTCAATTAGACATAGCAAAAAAACTAAATATATCTCAAATGACGGTATCAAGAATTGAGAAAAAAGTTTTAGAAAAAATTAGAACTTTTGTGGATAAGTAGTATAAATTAATTATTAAATTCTAAATGCCTTGAAAACTTCAAATAGATATAATAGGTTTCACGTGAAACAAAAAGCAATAACAAAAATGGAATTTTTCATTTTTGTTATTGCTTTTTTATTAGTAAGATTTATTTTAGATATGTAATAAGTGCTAAAAAATAATGTGTTTGCTGTTATTTTAAATGTTATGGCAAGCTACAAAATTATACTAAAGTATTATAATAATATATACTTATTGGGTATAAAAAATTTTAATTAAAAATATATAATAATATCCAAAGGGCAAATTATTAAATAGTTCTCGTAAAGAGACTATGCAGTACCTAAAATAGGGATTATAGTGTTAATGTGTTCATTAGCACTTATAACACATTGAATTTTAGCACAAAGAGGGCAAATTGATGAGAAAAAATCAATATAGGATAAAATCAACACATTTTATGTGCATTACTTTAATATTGGTATTAGGTATAATTGGAACCAGCTATGCCATGTGGTCTGATTCAGATTTTATTATTAATAAAATAAGTTTAGGAAAGCTTAATACTAATTTAACAACACAATTTGATGAAATTGCAATTACTGAAACTTGGACTGCAATATATAAAGAAAAACCTATATGTGATGAGGACAATGAAAATAATCAAGATAAAGACGATGGAGATAATCAAGACGAGGATAATGATAGCAACAATAAAGATAATGAAAAAAGTCAAGGCAGTGATAACAGCAATAATAATAATGAAAATAATAATAAGCAAGGCAATAAAGAACAAGAAAAAGATGATAGCAGAAACAAAGATAATAATGTAATTATCAAAGAGTTAGTCGGATATAATAAAACATATTCAAGCACTTATCCAATAAATGGGATACCATTTATTATAGAAAATGATAGTACTCTCCCTATAAAATTAAAAGAAAAAATAATGCTTGTTGTTGATGGGGATGAATATCCTATTGATGATATGTGTTACATTAAATATGAGCCATCCTTTTCAAATGCTCTTGGAAGTTCTAATTGTGATGTCATAATTACTGATAAGATTTACGGAAATATATTTATTAATGATATCTATGAGTTAGTAAATTATATTGGAGAGTCAAAATCTGCTTATATTAAAATTATATTGGATTTTAGTCAAAGTAATCTTCTTAATACTGGGTGGACATCTACTGAAGTAATTCAAATAGGTGTATCTAAAAATGTACTAATTATTCAAGACAATAATGTTGTAAATGAAAATAATGGATTAGGTGAAAAGACTTCTGTAGATGGAGGAGCGAGCAATGAATCTTAGAAAAATTATTGCGATTTGTATGATAATTATATCAGTATTTTTACAAGCATCATATGCAATTAGCAACTCCGAACAAACTAATGCAAATACAAATGAAGTCAGAGTGCGTTTTTCAAGCATAGAGTATGATATATCGGATAAATTAGGCTTTGCCAAAATATCAATAAGCAACAAGGAAGACACAAGTATAGGGATAGCTGTTGATAATATTTATCCCGGAATTTATTACAATATCAATACCGTTTTAGAAAACATAGGAAATCAGGGAGTTAAGGTTACGGGTATAAGCTTAATATCAAATAAATCTGAAAATGAAGATAGTAGTAGATTATATGATATGATAGTAGGTCTTGATGAGCAAAACATTAAACTTAAGTTAAATGATTATATAAATCACTTAAACTTAAAATATGTTGGTAAAATAATCAAATCCAGCGAAAGCTTATCTTTAAATCTTTCTATGGGAATGGATGAAGAAATAACAGATTTGGAAAATACAAATTGCGAATACCAAATAATTATTAATTTTGAACAAAGTGAAAAAGACGATGGTGGTGGAGATGATGACGACCACAATGGTGGAGGTAATGATAATGGCGGTAATGGAATAGATAGCAAAACAACAAATGAAGATAAAACTGTTACTCCAGAGGATGTAAAAACAACCGATGACATAAAAGACAACACTGAAGTGTATGCTTCAATGCCTCCTTCAACAGGTGAAGAACTGACTAAGGTTTCTTCCTTGATGAGTATATTGCCAAAATCTGGTGAAAAATTGCCAATATCACTGTATATCACAGGTCTAGCTTTAATGCTAGTAGGTATTTTCTTATTAAAAAAAGAAAAAAAGGCTGTGTAGTATTAGATATTTTATAAACCTCTATTTTTGAGGTTTATTTTAGTTGGTTACCAACAATAAACCACTGGCTAAGCCAGTGGAGCCAAAAAGCTTTAGCTGTAAGTAGAAAAGAAAAACCTCCGATGTTATAATTAATGTAGGTTTGCCGACCACATTAAAAACAAAGGAGGATCCAAATGGATAAGAATACTTTATCACATACAACATGGGAATGCAAATATCATTTAATATTTGCACCAAAATATAGAAGGCAAGTAATATATGGAAAAATAAAGCAAGACATAGGGAAAATATTAAGAGATCTTAGCGAGAGAAAAGGAATAGAAATAATAGAAGCAGAATTATGCAAAGATCACGTACATATGCTTGTTAGAATACCACCGAAATTTAGCGTATCTGAAATAATGGGATATTTGAAAGGTAAAAGTTCACTTATGATATTTGACAGGCACGCGAATTTAAAATATAAATATGGGAATAGGCATTTTTGGTGCAGAGGATATTATGTAGATACAGTAGGGAAAAATGCAAAGAGGATAGAAGAATACATAAGAAATCAGCTACAAGAAGATATAGCAAGTGATCAAATGACCATAAAAGAATATATGGACCCGTTTACGGGTGAGCAGGTGAATAAAAGCAAGTAGTCAACCGCTTTAGCGGTAGCGAGTAAATAAATGCGGTTGGCAAACTATTCAGTGAGCCTTAAGGCTCAAGCCAGTACCAT
>DCPV01000280.1 GCA_002323775.1 Firmicutes bacterium UBA1535
CTTAATGTTTCCGGTTGGTACTAGCTTATCTATCAGTGTTTTTCCTAGACTGCTAACACAGTATTCCTTAACTAATTCCTTTAGTCTGTTATATTGTAATTTTTCATATACATGTTCGTTCAATTTAATTCTCCTCACTTTAAATTATAATTAATTTTCTATAAGGAAAAATAACAAGCAAATTATAAAATTGCATAAAATATGCAAAAATAAAAAGCGTGCATACAAATACACGCTTAAATAGCAATATAAATTATTTGCGGTTTGTATCCCTATAGAAAGACAAACAAGAAATCACAAAAAGAGGATAATCAAATCCCTAAAATTTGCAATAATTGTCTGTTAAATTTTTTTCTACTTAGATACTACCCTGCTCATAAAACACCTCTGTTTTTTGTAATAATATCGTTGCAATGCTTTCAATATTATCAATTAAAATAATATTATCATACTAATTATATGATGTCAATAAACTAATTTTATAATTTTACAAATAAAATCCAAAACATTGAAAAGTAAAAAAGCTGTAGCAATTTTTTGTTTTGCTACAGCTCTTTTTTAAAATTCTTTCTTGTTGTATATGTTTATGGACATAAGTACTGATAGTATAAATATTACTATTATCACTATAGGAAGTGCATATAGCAATTTTTCTAACATTTCTTCGGATGGAGGTGTTTTAATATAATCCTTAAGAAGCAATATTATCATTGTTGGCAGCATTAGAACTACAAACATCAATATTCTTCCTTTTTCAACGCCAAACTTAAATGTTATAGGTAACATAATCGAAATAAATATTATAGATATACCAAATATTACCAAAGTCGATACTATGTTCTCAGTATTCATCTCAGTACCCATTAGTATTTGTGCTACAAAATTTAATATAAATGCAAATAACGATGTGATAATACCTAAAATATACTTAGACAGTACCATTTCAGTCCTTGAAACTGGCATTGCAAGCCCGTATTTATCCCAATTTGCTTTTTCATCAAAAGAAAATGCAGTTATCGGTAACATTCCAAAAGCTACAAACGCCATTGCTCCGAACATACTGTTGTTATTGGTCATCTTTGAAAAAACTAAATAAAATAATATAACAACACCAATAATCTTTGATTGTTTTTTTAAATTCATAAAATCCTTTAAAATAAGACCTTTCATCTGTTATTCTCCTTTATATAAAATAGCATTATATCTTCAATGCTTGCTTTGTCTATAGCATAATTTCCTTTTAATTTATTTTTTAGTACAAGAGCTTCTATTCCGAAAGAATTTTCTCTAAAGCCTTTAATAATTGATTTATCTATATTTTTAAAGCTATCAGCAGAGCATTTAAGTACTCCATAGCTTTCCAACAAGATATCCTTAGCTTCGCTGAATACTATTTTCCCCTTATGAATAAATGTTATATAATCACAAATTTTTTCAAGGTCACTTATAATATGAGAAGAAACAAATATTGAGTGTTCTTCATCTTGAATAAAATCTAAGAAAACATCTAGTATTTCATCCCTGATAATAGGGTCAAGACCGCTGGTAGCTTCGTCTAATATTAATAGCTTAGAGTCATGTGATAAAGCTACAGCTATAGATAGCTTCATTTTCATTCCTCTGGAATAATCCTTTATAATCTTCTTTTCAGGTAAGGAAAAGCCATTTAGCAGATTATTGAATTTCTTTTCATCCCATGTTTTATAAATGTTTTTCATTATTAAATTTATGTCTTTTGCAGCGATATTTTCAGGAAAAAAGCACTCATCCATTACAACGCCTATGTTTTCTTTTACTAAATTTAATTCCTTTTTATTATCTTTTCCCAAAACAGTTATGCTACCACTGTCTCTATGAATTAAATCTAAAATTAATTTAATAGTCGTGCTTTTACCTGCTCCATTTTCGCCTATAAAGCCCATTATACAGCCCTTTGGCAATTCTATATTTACATTGTCAAGCTTAAAATCTTTATAGCCTTTAGATAAATTAGTTATTTTAAATGCACTTTCCATTTTACTCTCCCTCATAAATTATAGTAAGCATTTCAATTAACTCCTCTAATTGTAGACCGCATTGATTGGCTATTTCTACAATATGAGTCATGCTTGCTTCAATTTTCCTTAGATTTTCCTCTCTTATCAGATTGGTATTTTTGATAGACACAAAGCTTCCCTTACCAGTCATTGAAGTAATAAAGCCTTCTCTCTCTAATTCTTCATATGCACGCTTAGTTGTTATAACACTTATACGAAGCTCTTTTGCCAAAATACGCATAGAAGGCAAGGCATCACCCTCATTTAATTCACCAGAAATTATGAGACCTTTGATTTGCGTGACAATCTGCTCATAAATAGGCTGTCCGTTAGAATTACTTATAAATATATTCATAATTTTAATGCCCATGCACCGATTTTATTATAAGTTAATTGAAACTTTTGCAATGGGCAAAGCTTGCTAAAAGCAAACTCGGTACATATCCTTTCTTCATTTTTCATTTTACTTAGCCTCTTTCCATGGAAACAATTAGTTGTTTTATAATATATAATGTATATATTCATTATACACAATATTTATGTTATGTCAATAAAAAATTTATAAATTTTTCATTAATTGAGTAGTCAGAACAAATTGTTATATCATTGAGCATAACAAAACAATAGTATAATTTAATAATTGTAAAAAATATTCTATAATTTTTTATGATGTGTACTTATAATGTACCTTAAATTTAAACCATTGATATTTGTAATTAAAACTGATATATTTATGATACAAAAAATATAAGTTTATACCTGCAAATTTAGGCAACAATTGCAGGGTTTCTCAACGATTGCTGATGTATAATAATTTATGAAAGGAAGGTGAGTATATGGATTGGTTGAACAGATTTAATTTGGCAATTGATTATTTAGAAAATAATCTTGACAGTGAAATTGATTATTCCTATGCTGCAAAAATTGCTTGTTGTTCTGAATTTCATTTTTCCAGAATGTTTTCCTCTTTGGCTAATATTTCTTTATCTGAGTATATTCGTCGAAGAAGGCTTACTAAAGCAGCTTTTGAAATACAAAAGGATAATGTGAAAATTATAGATATTGCCATGAAGTACGGTTATAGTTCTCCTGATGCTTTTACAAGAGCTTTTCGTCAATTGCACGGGGTTACTCCTGTATCCGTTCGTGAAAATAGTGTTCAATTAAAAGCATATCCTCGTATGTCCTTTAAGATTACTATAAAAGGAGTTTCCGAAATGAATTATCGAATTGAAAACATTGATTGTAAGCTTCGCTTTGCAGTCAAAAGAGAAACCGTAAAAACTATTGACGCTTTTAAAATTGTTCCTAAGCTGTGGGAAAATGCACGATTAAATGGGTTTTTACAAAAATTGATTGATATGTCTTGGGAAAATCCAAGGTGCCAGCTTGAAGGACTGCTTGGTATTTTTGGCAAGGAAGCCTCAATTAAAGATGAAACCTTTGATTTGCTCATGGGATGCAGATATGATGGTGATATACCTGACGATATGGAGGAGCTAATTCTTCAGCCATGCTTATATGTTGTTTTTTCCAATGATAATGTCAATGCTTGGAAACGATTATACACAGAATGGCTTCCTACATCTGGCTACGAGCTTGCAAATAATCCTTGCATAGAAAATTATTTAGCACCTGGAGCTGAAATTGAGCAAGAGCTATGGGTGCCTATCATTGCTAAATAATTTTTATGTGGATTTTTTATGATTTTATTTTAAGCTCTTTAAAATATTTCTTGACAGTTACGCTACGTTACAGATTATAATTAAGAAAATAACATAAAATACACAAGTAGAATTTTTTGGAGGAATATTTATGAATAAAATATTGATTGTATACTATTCTTTTTCAAATACGACAAGAAGCTTAGCAGAAGATATAGCAATTATTACAGATGGAGATATTAGAGAGTTGATTTTAGAAAAACCTTATACTCTTGATTATAATGGTGCAACAAAAGAAGTGAGAAACGAAATTGAAAGAGGATACTGTCCTAAGCTGTTATCTGGAAATGAGCCTATAGATGATTATGAATATATTTTTATAGGAACACCTAATTGGTTTAAATCTTTTACACCACCAATATTAAGCTTTTTACGCAGTGTTAATCTAAATGGAAAAACAATCATTCCTTTTTGTACTCATGGGGGGGGAGGATTTGGACAAATAGAAGTCGATATATCCAATGAATGTCCAAATTCAAAATTATTACAGGGTTTTGCAGCAACTAGCGATTTTGATGATAAACAAATTCAAAACTGGATTGATGAAATCAAGATTTTAGGGTAAATTATACTTCAAATGTTAATTTCGGCAGGAGGATGTTCAATATGAGAAAGCAATATTATACAGTAAACGATATAACTAAAATAACAGGAATAACACGTAGAACACTGCATTATTATGATGAGATAGGTTTGTTAAAAGCAACAAATCAATCTCCTAATGGCTATCGCTTGTATAATATGAATGATTTTGAAAAACTGCAAATTATTTTGTTTTTGAAAGAAACGGATTTGCCGTTAAAAGACATATCTCGTATTTTGCAATTATCTAAACAAGAGCAAAACAAAATATTGAAAAATCATTATGAAATTTTATCAAGAAAAAAGCAGAGCTTAGAAAATATGATGTCAAACTTAGAACGTTATTTGTCAGGTGAAAATATGTTTGATTTGGATACATTTGAGGGTACAAAAGCATTTTCTTTAAAAGAGCAATACAAACTAGAGGCTAAAATTGCCTATGGAGAAACAGAGAAGTATAAAGAATATGAAAAAATGCTCAATCAATTAACAATTGAGGAAAAGGAAAGACTTTTCACTACTTTTAATGAAAATATGAAAGAACTTTTTAAGTTATTTGCCGAGCATATGAAAGAATCTCCTGATTCGGATATGGTACAATCTATTGTTAAGCAATGGGAAGATACTTTTCAGGGACTTTTTGTTTGTGATGATGAAATTCTAAGATGTGTCGCAAACACTTACAAATTTGATAATAGATTTAAAAATTATATAAATCAATATGGTGACGGGGATTTAAGCGATTTTATTTATAAGGCTATTATTTATTATTGTGATTCTTTATATAAATAACATCAAATAAAAATACTTGTAAACTAATTAAATTAATGCTATTATGTAAATATCAATTAATATAAACGCCTTTTATGGTGTTATAGTGGAGGGTTGTTATGGAACGTAATGAAAACAATTATTTAGAACAAAGAGTAACATTGGCGACGCATACAATCAAAACATTCGGATGGATGTTTTTTGGATTGATGGTAACATTTGTATTGGCATATACATCTTATTCTACAGGCTTTATTTTTAATATCCTTAGTATACCTAGTATACTTTATATTCTTCCTTTGGCAGAAATTCTTTTAGTCATTGTATTATCAGCAAGGATATATAAACTTCCGGTTGCTGCTACACATGCTTTGTTTTTTGTCTATGCTGTTTTAAACGGTTTAACATTTTCTGTTTATTTCTTAATCTATAATCTTGCATCGATGATTTATGTATTTGCAATAACATCAGGTATGTTTGGAGCTATGGCATTGTATGGATTTTTTACTAAGAGTGATTTATCAAAATGGAAAACTGTACTTTTCTTTGGATTGATTGCTTTGGTAGTGTTCTGGGTAGTTGCAATGTTTATTAATCTTTCAGCATTTGAAACTATAGCTTGTTCTATAGGTGTATTGATATTTGTAGGATTTACAGCATATGATACTCAAAAAATCAAACTATGCTACGAAGCATATTATAATGATCCGGAAATGTTGGAAAAAGTATCTATTTATTCAGCATTACAAATATATCTTGATTTTATAAACTTATTTATCTATCTTTTGAGACTTTTTGGAAGAAGAAAATAAATATCAGTAAAGGCATTGTTAAATAAATGAAAAAAATTGTTTTAGCTTCGGCTTCACCTAGACGTAAAGAAATATTAGAACAAATAGGATTAAGCTTTGATATAATTCCTAGTACTTGCAGTGAAGTGATTACAAAGAATATACCAAAAGATATTGTTGAAGAATTAGCTTGCCAAAAAGCACAGGAAATATTTGAAAAAGTCGGCGAATCATCTATTGTTATAGGAGCAGATACAATTGTTGTATCTAATAACAAAATAATGGGAAAGCCAAAAGATGAAGAAGATGCTTTCAATATGCTTAATGAACTGCAAGCCAATACGCATGTTGTATATACTGGAGTCTGTGTGTTTGTGAAAGAAAACGAGCTAATAAAAAAGCTAGTGTTTTCTGAAGCAACAAATGT
>DCPV01000282.1 GCA_002323775.1 Firmicutes bacterium UBA1535
CGCCTTTTTTAAATCTAACTCAAACTCTACAGGTATGACAAATACATACAGCTCTTTATCAGAGCCTACAGTTACAAGAGTTTTAAAAACTATCTCTCTTTTTTCTCCCACTTTATCTGCAACTGATATTCCATCTATCTTCCCGTCATCAATGCTGTATTCAAAATATTCATATTCTATATTTAAGGAGTCTAAAATCCTCATAACATTTGTTTTATTTGGTTTTTTCATACTTCCTCCATGACACTGTCCTTTTGTTTATTTTAATACTCTGTATATTACATTCAAATCTTATTTAATATTTATATTATCAGTACTATTTGCATTTCACATTTATAGTTAATAATATTTAAAATAAGTTACTATTTTATATGCTATAAAAATGTTAATAACTAAAGCAATAGCAGTAATTATGCAAAATTTAGGCTTCTTGACCTTATGTCTAAATAATAGCATAGCCACAATACTTCCATAAACACCACCTACTAAAGAAAGCAAATGCAATGTGTTTTCTTTAATTCTCCACTTGTTTTTTATAGATTTTCTTTTGTCTACAAAAAATATTATAAAGGATATTAAGTTGATTATTAATAGGTATAATTTTAAATACAACATATTTAATTCTCACAATCTCCTAATTTAAAAGTTTTTATTATTCGCACAGATAATTCTCTATTTCTTTCTCGCTACCAATTTGTTTATTTTTTTGCCAAATTCCGAGAATTTTTCTTCATATTCCGTCATGATATTTCCATTTACATATTCGCTATTATGTAAATCACGAGTAACTAAAATAAGCTCCCAGTTATCTTGTGCAAGCTGTTCTACAGAGTATTCAAATAAATCGTTGTTATCTGTTTTCATATGGATTTCTCCACTATCTACTAGAACCTTTCTGTAAATATCTAAAAACCCTTTATGAGTCAGTCTTCTCTTATAATGCGATGGCTTTGGCCAAGGATCAGAGAAGTTCAGGTATATCCTCTCTATTGATTTTTCCGGAAAAACTTCTGAGAGAATATCTCCATTTGAATAAACTATATAGTAATTTTTCACTTCTTCATCTATAGCAGATGAGGAACATTTAAGGCATCTGTATGCCACTTTTATGCTCTTTTCAAAGCCTAAGAAATTAATATCCGGATTGCTCGCTGCCATTCCTCTTATAAATCTTCCCTTGCCACAGCCAAGTTCAACATGCAAGGGCTTATTGTTTCCAAATTTTTCCTTTATATCGTCGTAATTTTGTGGCTCTACTATTCCTTTTGTATGATTTTTTACATAATCATACTGTCCTTCAATATATCTTAATCTCATCTTATACCTCTAAAATAATTAAACACTAGCTCTGCCGCTAATTTATTCATTGCAGGTGCAACCGCTAATTCCTCTGCTGTTTTTGATTTTATCGCTTCTACTGAGCCGAAATGCCTTAATAGACTTACTTTTCTCTTTTCGCCTATACCCTTTATGTTGTCAAGTTCAGACTTAAATATTGTTTTATCTCTTAAATTTCTGTGATAGCTGATAGCAAATCTATGTGCCTCCTCTTGGATTTTCCAAATAAGCTTATAAACCTCACTCGTTCTTTTAAGAGGAATTTCTTGTCCTTTGTAGAGCAATCCGTTTGTCGTATGCTTATCGTCCTTAACCATACCGCATACAGGTATACTAAGTCCGTAGTTTTCTACTACTGCTTCAGCTATGCCCGTTTGACCTTTTCCTCCGTCTATAAGCATAAGGTCTGGCATTTTATTGAAGCCATTTTCATCCTCGCTGCCTAATCCTCTATTTAATCGTCTTTCTATGACTTCCTCCATGCTCTTATAATCATTTGGTCCTATTACAGTTTTAATCTTAAATCTCCTGTAATTGCTCTTGCTCGCTAAGCCTTTCTCAAAAACAACCATTGAGCCAACTGACTCTACACCCTGTATATTTGATATATCAAAGGCCTCTATTCTAAAAGGCAATTCCTCCAATTCAAGTAAATCCTTTAAAGCATTTAAGGCAATTTCGCTTTCTTCCATTTCTTTTTTTATTCTTACGCTGCCTTTTTCGAGTACTTCAAGTGCATTTTTCTTTACCATTTTCACGAGCATATTTTTTTCACCCTTGATTGGCGCTTTGATTGTGACCTTGTTTCCTCTTTTTTCTGAAAGCAAGGATTCGAAAAGCTCTTTTTCTTCTATTTCGCACTCTATCAATACTTCCTTTGGTATATAAACTGTTCCTGTGTAGAACTGCGTTATAAATGATGAAACTATCTCCTCTCTCGTTTCATTTTCAATATTTGTAAGTAGGAAATGCTCTCTCCCTATAATCTTTCCACCTCTGATAAAGAATACTTGAACACAAGCCTCCTCAATTCCCATAGCTGTTCCTATCACGTCTTGATCTGTAGTAGTGAGTGCTGCATCTATCTTTTGTTTTTCATGAATTATTTCTATAGATTTTACTTGGTCTCTGAATTTTGCCGCTAATTCAAAATCAAGGTTTTTAGAGGCTTCAATCATATTTGCTTTTAATAGTTCAATTATATCCTCACCACTTCCATTGAGAAAGTTTATTACCTTATCAACTTCCTTTTTATATTCCTCCTTATCAACTCCGCCCATACAAGGCGCACTGCATTTGTGGATATGATAATTCAGACAAGGTCTTTGTGCCTTTTTTGTTCCGTCAAGCTTTAGACTGCATTTTCTCAGAGAAAACAGATTATTTATTATATGAATTATTTCATTTACAGCATAAACACTGGCATATGGTCCAAAGTATTTGGCAGAATCCTTCTTTACTTCTCTTACCTTAATTAACCTTGGATATTTTTCATTTGTGCTTATTTTTATATATGGATACTGCTTATCATCTCTAAGTAATGTGTTATACCTCGGCATATGCTTTTTTATAAGAGTGGCTTCCAAAATTAAGGCTTCAAGCTCATTGTCAGTCATTATGTATTCAAATTCGCTGATATTTTTTATCATGTTTTCAATTTTTACAGAATGATTTTTAGACTGAAAGTATTGTCTTACTCTTTTTTTTAAGTTCTTAGCCTTTCCTACGTATATAATTTCATTAAAAGCATTTTTCATCATATAAACACCAGGGTTATCCGGTATTTTCTTTAGTTCTTCTTGTATGTTAAAATTACTCAATTTTATCACCTTGTATAATGAATAT
>DCPV01000094.1 GCA_002323775.1 Firmicutes bacterium UBA1535
CATATAACAACTTAGATGAAGTGATTAGTCAGATAAATAGCAAGCCTAAGCCTCTTGCCCTGTACTGCTTTACAGAGTCAAAGGAAGTAGAAAACAAGATATTAAGCTCTTTACTGTATGGAGGTGGTTGCATAAATGATACAGTTATTCATCTAGCAAATCCATATCTTTCCTTTGGAGGTGTTGGTGAGAGCGGTATAGGCAAATATCATGGAAAAGAAAGCTTCTACACCTTTAGCCACACAAAAAGCATATTAAAAAGAGGAACACTATTTGATGTAAATTTGAGATATGCACCTTTTAAGGATAATTTAAAACTTATTAAAAGATTTTTGAAATAAACAAACATTGCTACAAAGAAAATGGGGTAAATTAGAATGGGCATAGTTTATAAAAACACAATAACAGCTGATGAAGTTAATATTATTCGCAAATCTATGGGCTGGAGACAAATTCTTATAGAACAGCTGCAAGCTGGTCTTGACGGAAGTACATTGGTCGTAGCTGCATATGAGGAAAATGAGGCAATAGGTATGGCGTGTTTATCATGGAACGGCGGATATAGTGCTATTATATCAGATATTCTAATTATCCCAGAATATCGAAATAAAGGTATTGAAAATGAATTAATAACTAATATACTTGATTTTTTACGCAGCAAGCTAAAGTCCGGATTTGGAATTCAAGTTGATATAAGAGCTTGGAACGACGATGAAGTATTATTTGAAAGCCTTGGGTTTCAAATTTCTAAAAAAGAACAGCGTGGCTTGCCAATGCACATCTGTTTAACAAATCAAATTGAACTAACAGATGCTAAATTTAAACAAATGGAATTTGGTGAGAAAGCTACTGTAAAATGAAAATTTTTAAAAGCTGTTTAAGCAAATAAAGCAAGCTAGATTTTTACCAATAAAAATCTAGCTTTTAAATATATATTATATTTTACAGTCAAATCATCATATTGATAAGTGACGATTGTCTATATGTATCTTAATACGGCACTGTTTTCAACCAGTAATAATGCTTTCAATTAGCGCTCTTTTGTATTATCTCATGTTATTTTATTAAACATTTCTTCTGCATATCCTAAAGTACAGTCACACCATTGTGACGGTAGTATTTTAGCTGCTTTTTCCTCTCCCTCAAGCTTACATATGCTATCATATAGACGCTTTGCCTGCACATTCTCAAATTTTATTATCAATAATTCTCCTTAAATTTCCGTTTAAACTGCTTTTTCTCTCCAATACTTTAAGTTAGGTAATTGTGATTCCAAAATTATTTTCATATCCGTTTCATTTTTTTGGAACATTCCTGCCATGTGAGGAACAAGAAATTCCATTAGTTTGTCTAATGACTTATACACCATTTCTCCATCGTTATAACACCATTTGCAGTAATCTTCATTAAAGGAACTATCAATTTCTCTGCTTATAAATTCATCCTCCAAAGGCATTCCGCAGCATTGACAAATAAGCTGCTGTGGAGAGCCTAATAATGTATTAATGGAAATATTAAATTCTTTAGAAATTGATTTTAAGATTTCATTATTTGGTGTAGCTTTCCCGGTTTCCCATTCGCTTACAGCCTGTCTAGTTACAAAGAATTTTTCAGCCATTTCTTCTTGGGTCAATCCATGCTTTTTTCTCAAATTTATTAATACAGTTTTTGTTTCCATTAGTTTAACGCCTCCATTTCATTATAATAAAATTATAATAAATTGGAGGCATAAATTCAAGCAAGTATTCCTTGCTTTTTTATAATTTAATTTATTTAATACATAGCAACTCATTTATATGATGATTTTTGAGCTAAAGCAATAGTTTTGTGCCTTTAGCTAATATTAGCTGTTATTGTCCGCCAAGATTTTTAACTATGACCTTTCCAGTTGCATCTTTACCTGTTATCTTCATCATATACTCATCAGTTTCAGATACTTTAACAGTAAATATGCCAGTTTCTAAACTCTTTCCTTCATATGGTTCACTACCACTTGCTCCCTTAAGCATAAGATTAATTTCTCCATTTTCACTAATGACTTCAATCTGTACCACATCTCCCTCGACAAGGGACAAATCACATTTACTATCATTGCTCCACTTCTTAAACTCCATTGTAAAGCCTGTTCCCTTTCCATTTTCAAGAATAACTATACTACCCTTTGTCGGAGCGCAAGACGAAAATGTAATCATTGCAAATACTAGCAATGCACATAGAATAATAGCTTTATTCACATTTTTAATGTATTTCCTTCTCTCAGTTCGTTTTTTTAAAAACATTACACTACCTCCTAAATTATAAATGGTATGAACATTTTAGTTCTACCCATGTATTGTGTATAGGATATACCAAATTCTTTTATCATATCTTTTTCTTCACGCTTTGCAAGTCTTGTATACATAAATACCATAATCGGAAACATTATAAGCATAGGCAATGTAGCCCATTCTATCAACATTCCTAATGATAGAAGCAGTAAACCGGTATATTGAGGATGTCTGATAAATCTATACACTCCTGTTGTTACTAACTCTCCTTTTCCACTTTCCTTTGACCAGTATTTTTTATAAATATTGTACCAGCCATTCAAAATTAGGACTAGAGCGATTATAGCGAGACCAATGTTTATATACATACCAAGAAATCCAATACTAGAGAAAAGTGTATGTCCCCATAAGACTCCTTCCGGTAAATTCTTCCCTATAATCCACGCAATAATATTCATACTAAACGGTATACCGTGCATTTCAATTGCAAAAGCAATGACAAAAGCGATATACGTACCACGGGGTTTTGTATCCATTTTTTTATAGAATGGTATAAATAAAAGCACCAAGCTATACAATGCTATAAAAAATAGTACCCCAAACCAATTGTGAAAATGACTTTGTAAAGTTTCTTCCATTTTTTTATACTCCATTTTTTAAATTTTTTATAAGATAGTTTCAACTATCATTTTTTGATATACACGCTTTCAAGAGCATTACCCATTAGCGGAACGTCAGTTATACGACTTTCTTTAAGTGACAGCCCATTTTTTTCAATTAAGCTTTTTATTTCAAATAATTTTATTGTTTCTTTAATTGGTTCACGAAAAACAAATGAAGCTCCAAGTTTAAGAGAACTTGCCAGTACAGGAATTATATTTTCTAATTCACTTTTAGGAATATCATGCAAAACAAAATGACAGAATATTACATCAAAGCTATCATTAATCAAAGCTAGAAAATCCGATTGCAAAAAGCTTACGTTTCTATATTTTCGCAGAGTTTTACGACAGACACTCATCCAACGTTTGGAAACATCAAAGCAGGTTAGATGTCCTTTTTTAAGTTTTTGTGCTACATAGAATCCAACCGTTCCCATTCCAGATCCAAAATCAAGCACAGATTCTGTTCCATTTATTGGCAGTCTGTTTGAAAATATCTTATATACAGACCTCCCATATAATACAAATACGAGCTTTGTCAAAACTATCTCTAATAAACTTGGTTCATATTTCATCACCAATCACCTCTTAATAAAATTAGACGTATTTCAACTTTGATGAATTAATCTATTGTTTTTCCAAAGCTTTAATTTTGGTAATTGCTCTCTCAATATTGTTTCTGTTTCTTCTTCGCTTTTGCGCAAAGTGTTTGCCATATAAGGAACAAGTCTAAGCATTAGCTCATCTAATGTTTTATATACAAACTCTCCTTCTACGTAACACGCTTTACAGAAATCTTCATTGAAAGAGCCGTCTGCTTCTCTGCTCATGAATTCATCCCTCAAAGGCATTCCACAACATTGACAAACAAGCGATTGCGGAGAACCTAGCAAAGTATTGATTGAAACATTAAATTCCTTAGAAATTAATTTTAAGGTTTCTGTATTCGGAACAGTTTCTCCTGTTTCCCACCTACTAATAGCCTGCCTTGTTATAAATAATCTTTCTGCCATCTCATCTTGAGTCAACTGATGCTTTTCTCTAATTTTTATTAAAATGTCCATAGTCTTCATATAGATTAATCCCTCCTATTAATTTATTTTATTAACACTCTATATAGCGCTATTTCAGCCTTAAATAAAATTAGCTGTATTTAAGTGTATTTATATAATAACAAATACACCTTTCATACAGCTAACATAAACATTAAATTTACCTTAAATCTTCGGAATTGTAATTTTAAAGCTACTGCCCTTGTTTCCATCATCGTTTAATACAAAATCTCCGCCGTGAGCAACTG
>DCPV01000045.1:0-270 GCA_002323775.1 Firmicutes bacterium UBA1535
TATTTCCCGAAAAAAGTCAATTTCTTCTTCATTTTTAATAAGCTTTAATAACTGTTCATCATATTGTTTACAATCCATAATTTAAACTCCTGTTGTAAATTTTGATGTTTGTAAAATTTTCATATGCAATCAACTAATAAAATTTTCAAGCGTTGTTAAAACACATTATCTTGTTTTTACTTTTATTTTTAGCCTTGTACAGCATCATATCCGCAAAATTAACTGCTTCAATAAAGCTTAAATCATCTTTTGCAAATTCATATAAGCCTA
>DCPV01000045.1:432-2757 GCA_002323775.1 Firmicutes bacterium UBA1535
AAATTCATCTCCTCCGTATCTGCCGATATAATCTGAGACTCTGATATGACTGCTAATATTATTCGCAAGCATTTTCATGACATTGTCACCGACAACATGTCCATATTTGTCATTTATATATTTAAAATCATCTAAATCAAGCATCAATATGCAAAATTCTTTGCGGTTTGTACTAAATTCCTGTTTAATTTTGTTCCCCTCTTTGATTATTGCACCTCTTGTTAAAAACCCGGTTAAGCTATCATATATCGCTATTTGCTCCATTTTATTATATTCTAAAGTGTTTTTAAGAGCAATTGCAACATAGCTTCCTATTATTTTCAAATAGCTTACATCATTGCTATCATATGCTTTTTCATTGAGGCTCTGAACGACCATATTGCCTATTACCTCATCATTTATAATTAATGGAATATAAACACCTGACATAGGCAGCTTTGTCCCACGTCCCTCCAAGCGTATATTATTAACATATTTTTTATATTCGTTTATTATATTGTCAATTACTAATATCTTTTTACTTTTAATGCAATATGAAGAAAAACTAGGTTCATCTTTGATATTAAAGGCTTCACACATATAAAGCTTCCCTTTATTGACTGTACGCATTATAATCTCACTCTTATCAGCATCATAGCTTGCGAGGGCAAAGAACTCGACTTTCATTAATTTACTTATTTCAGAAAAGGTACTAAGAGTTAAGCTTTCCATATCAAGATTAGATATTATTTTTTCACCAATGGAATACAATATATCAGTTTTGTCATATAAGAGATTGTATAATCTAAGTTCCTTTTCACCATGGTCAATATTTAACTTAGCAAGCAGTTTCATGTTTTTATAGCTATGTATCTCATTGTCCGCTCTCATGAAAATCTCTAGCTTGCTCAGTGCAAGCTCATATTGGTTGTTTGCCTTATAATGCTCATATAAAATAGTGCTCGCATTTTTTATGATGCTATTTAGCTTTAATTCAGAAGCACTTATTATAACTTCCTCCAAATATTCAATTGCCTTAGTAGATTGTCCTAAATTATACATTAATTTTGCAAGCTCAAATAAAGCTCCGCAATAATTATACGTGCTTTGACATTTTATTGCTAACTCGCATGAATATTTGAATATCTCCCTAGCCTCTGAAAATTTACCCTGTGCAAGCTTAACCATTCCCGAAATTTTATAAATTTCAGAGCAAAATATACTTTTACCATTTATTTCTTCAAATTTTATTACATTTTCAATGTATTCATTAGCCTTAACTAAATTTTTAGTGTGCAGCTCAACCTCTGCTTTTGATTTCAAAAACTTTGTTCTATGTAAATTATCAAAGTTATTATAATCATAATTAATTTCAATATAATCTAAAATCTCTTTTGCTGTTTCATATGATTGGTTTGAAATGTTGGTAATGCTAGCATGTATAAGCAGCGATATTAATACTATTTCATCTTTTAATTCCTTTGCAATCGCTATCCCTCGAAGTCCCATCTCATTGGATAATTCGTACATACCAATTGAACAATATATTGATGATAATCCATTATAAGCATATGCCAGTCCTAATTTATTGTCGTGCTTTTCAAATATATTCTTTGTTTCATTAAATACATTTAGAGCTTCGATATAATTTGATGTATCTGCATAATACCATGCTAAATAATGATACATCCAAGCTCTTGACTCATTCAAATCATGTTCTTTGCAAAACTCCACTACTAAGTCAATGATCTGCTTGTTTGGATACATGTCCTCTAATGTATTATTTTTAACAATATCACAGAAATAAACTATATTTTTTTCATCTTCCAGAAGCTTATTCAATTGAGCATCATATTGTGAACATACACTCATATTTTTAATCCCTCACAAACCATAAAACATCTTAGACATATTATATAATTTTTTTTCCTATTTGTCAAAAATACTTTAAGTATTTTTATGATATTTTTTTACATTTTATTAATTAATTGATTGAATGGAATCTTAGGAATAAATGATAATCTATGTTAAATAAAAAGATGTTTTTTTGTCTTATGTATAATATTTTCAATTTTATTATTTGGCAATAAATAGTAAATTCGTAATTATTGTTGCTGCTAAAATCCCTGCTATGTCTGCCGTCAAGCCTGCCGATAATGCGTGTCTTGTTTTTTTTATATTTACCGAGCCAAAATAAACTGCCAAAATATAAAAAGTGGTGTCAGTAGCTCCGGACATAATTGATGCCATAGTACCAACAAGTGAGTCCGGGCCATACTTTTTAAACAGACTATTCATAATACCATTAGCACCACCCCCAGATAATGGTCGCATAAGTGCCATAGG
>DCPV01000070.1:0-297 GCA_002323775.1 Firmicutes bacterium UBA1535
TATATTTCCCTGTTTTGTGACATAATATCCATAGTTTTAAGCAAAGCTAAAACTATGGATATTATATAAAGTGACTCGCATAGCGAGACTATGTAATTATTTGATAGTTTTAAGCTAAGTCTTGTCAATACGAGACATGGAGGTATTTATGGAAAAAGAAAAATGTTTAATAGTTGGAATACAGCTAAATGGAAGCGATGAAGAAAATGATATGGAGGAGCTATCTCAGCTTGTTGAAGCTGCTGAGGGCGAAGTTTTAGGCTCAGTCATTCAAAATAGACACAGTATCGATAATAG
>DCPV01000070.1:428-9579 GCA_002323775.1 Firmicutes bacterium UBA1535
TAGGTATAGGAAAGCTTGAAGAAATTGCAAATTACGCAAAAGAGCTTGATGTTGAAACAGTTATATTCAATGATGAATTATCAGGCTCACAGCTTAAAAATATTGAAGATATAGTTGGAACGAGAGTAATTGACAGAACTACATTGATACTTGATATTTTTGCACGCAGAGCGCTTACTAATGAGGGAAGACTTCAAGTTGAGCTTGCACAGCTTAAATACAGGCTGCCAAGGCTTGCCGGAATCGGAAAGGAATTATCAAGACAAGGTGGAGGAATAGGAACAAGAGGCCCCGGAGAGAAAAAGATAGAAAAGGACAGAAGACATATAACATCAAGGATAGAGGATTTAGAATCTCAGATTGAGAAAAATGAACAAGTTAGAGATACAAAGAGAAAGAAAAGAATGAAAGATGAAATACCTGTTGTTTCAATAGTAGGCTATACGAACGCAGGTAAATCAACACTTTTAAACGCTTTGATTGAAACCTGCTATGCTGATGAGGAGCTTGAAAATAAAAAAGTCTTTGTAAAGGATATGCTTTTTGCAACTCTTGATACAGAACATAGGAGAGTAAGATTGCCTGGTGGAAGATATGCGATTTTTTCTGATACCGTAGGATTTATCAAAAAGCTTCCAACACAGATAGTTAAAGCCTTTAAAGGAACTCTTGAGGAGCTTAAATATGCTAATTTGATTTTACATCTTATAGATATAAATGATGAAAATCTTGAAGCGCATAAGCAGACAACAATTGATTTGATAAGTAAAATAACAGATAACGAAATACCTGTTGTTACTGTTTACAATAAAATAGATAGAATTGTTTCAAGTGAAAATGCAGAGAATTCTAATATAAAATTCATGCAAAATGAAAATACTCTATATATTTCTGCTGTTCAGAGGAACAATATTAATAACTTATTAGAGTATGTTGACAATAAAATTAACGGGGATAAAAACAAGTATTTGTTTAAAATACCAAATAGTGACTTAAAGTCATATTATTACCTATATGAAAACAGGTTGACAGAAAATGTAGAGCATGAAGCTGACGGAGTAAAATTAGAGGCAGTAATTTATGAGGACGAGAAGTATAAATATAAGGACTATATAATTTATGAATAGTTTTAAAACAGTTCACAGCTTTGGGAGCGATGAAATTATAATTAATAAATCAAAATTTATAGGATATGCAAGTCCTATAAACAGCGAGGATGAAGCCATTGATTTTATTAATCAAATAAAGAAGAAGCATGCTGATGCTACACATAATGTATATGCCTATGTTTATGGAGATAATAGCAATATCCAAAGATTTAGTGATGATGGCGAGCCATCTGGAACAGCCGGCATGCCAGTTTTAAACCTCATAAAGCTTGAAAATTTAAAAAATGTTGTCGTCGTTGTTACAAGGTATTTTGGTGGAATATTGCTAGGTGCAGGAGGTCTTGCAAGAGCATACTCAAAAACTGCTAAAATAGGTATTGACAGTGCGATAATAGTAGATAAAACCTTATATTGTGATGTTAATGTAGAAATTGACTATACTTTGCTTGGAAAATTAGAAAATGAACTTTCAAAAAATAACTATCTAATAAAAAACAAGATATTTAATGAAAAAGTTAATCTTAATATTTTATGCCTAGAAGATGATGTAGAAAAGCTGAAGTCCTTAATTTTAAACGCAAGCAGTGCAAAGTGCAAAATAGATGTGACTGATAGCTCTTATTATTCTGTTAAGGACGGTAAATTGATAGATTAAAAAAATATTGAAAAGATTATTATACTTATGGTAAAATATCAAATGCGAATATAGTATTACAATAATAAATATTATATATATTTAATTTTCAGATATCTCAACTGACGAGATTCTGATTGTTAGGAGGAAAAACATGTCAGGACATTCAAAATGGGCGAATACGAAACACAGAAAAGGAAAGCAAGATATTAAAAGGGCAAAAATATTTACAAAATTGGCAAGAGCTATAACTGTTGCTACAAGAGAGGGCGGAGCAGACCCAGCTTACAACGCTTCTTTAGCTACTGCTATTGAAAAGGCAAAGGCAGAAAATATGCCTAATGATAACATAGATAGAGCAGTAAAAACTGGTATGGGTGGATTAAACGGAGAAGTGTTTGACCACATAACATATGAAGCATATGGTCCTTGCGGAACTGCATTCATGGTGCAGTGCTTAACAAACAACAAGAACAGAACAGCAGCAGATGTTAGACACTATTTCTCTAAATTTGGCGGAAACCTTGGCTCGACAGGCTGTGTAGGATACCTATTCGACAGAAAGGGTATCATAACTATAGAATTATCAGACTCTATAAATGAAGAAGAACTTATGATGGCTGCTCTTGATGCCGGAGCAGATGATTTTGAGGTAGATGAAATATACGAGATATCAACATCACCAGAAAACTTTATGGCTGTATTAAATTCCTTAAAGGGAGCAGGATATAAAGATGCAAAGGGTGAAATAGCATATTTACCGCAAAATTATGTAAAGGTAGAGGGCGAAGAAAATTTAAAAAATCTTGATAAATTAATAGACGCATTAGATGATAACGATGATGTCCAAGAGGTGTTCCACAACTGGGATATGCCAGAGGAAGAAGACGAAGAATAATGATTATTTTGGGGATGGACCCAGGGCTTGCAATCTCCGGCTATGGAGTTTTGGAGTACTTGGGAAATAAGTTCAAAATGATAGAATATGGAGCTGTCACAAGTGAAGCTTCAATGCCTTTTCCGTTAAGACTTAGACATATTTATGAGTCATATATAGAAATGATTGATAAATTTAAGCCAGACGCTATCGCTGTGGAGGAATTGTTTTATAATAAAAACGCTAAAACAGCAATAGCTATCGGAGAGGCAAGAGGTGTTCACTTGCTGGCAGGGCAAATGAAGGACATACCTTTGTATGAATATACACCTTTGCAGATAAAGCAGGGGATTGTTGGCTATGGCAGAGCTGAAAAAAAGCAGGTTCAAGAGATGGTCAAGCTTATTTTAGGCTTAGATAAGATACCAAAGCCTGATGATGCTGCTGATGGGCTGGCTGTAGCTATTTGTCATGCTCATTCGTTGAAATTTTGTGAGGATTTTAGGATTATTGGATATTAGTTTTAAAACTTGTAAAAATAAAATTAGAAAGCAGATACCAATTTAGCATAAATCAAAATTTGCTTTTGCATTGGTGTATGGTCATAAACATGATTAGTTATATTAAGGGTGAAATTACAAAAAAAGGTACTGATTATTTAACAATTGAAAACAACGGAATAGGGTATTATATTAATACTTCCTTCAATACCTTGAAAAATTTATCAGAGGGTGATAAATCCTCTGTATTTACTTTTATGTATGTGAGAGAGGATATAATTGCTTTATACGGATTTTCAACAATAGACGAGCTTGATATGTTTAAAAAGCTGATATCTGTAAATGGAGTAGGGCCTAAGGCTGGACTTGCTGTATTATCTACATATGAAATAAATAGTATAAAGCTATTTATTTTGAAAGAGGATGTCACTGCTATGTCAAAAGTTTCGGGAATTGGCAAGAAAACAGCAAGTAAAATCATCCTAGATTTAAAGGATAAAATTGGAAAATTGGAAGAATTGGTTAATGTCAATATGAATGATATAATATCTGTAGCTACAGATTTAAGCAATGATGCTGATGATATAACAGCAGTGCTTATGAGCTTAGGATTTAGTCAATCAGAAGCAAAAAAAGCTATAGAGGGTATTGATACGACCGGAAAGACAGAAAATCAAATTATAAAAGAGGCTTTAAAAAAGTTGAATAGATAATTTGCCATATAGTTTATTTAAAAGAACTATGGGAGGAGAATAACCCTGTTCTGATGATAATTACATAAAAAATGCAGTTATAAGCTATGATGATTATGCAAGGAAATTAGCAGATAATGAAATAAACTACTTATATAATAACGAAAATGAAAGGGGTAGCTTTGTAATGGAAAAACTTGACAGAGAAAATGATATTATAGTTTCCACTATAAACTCTGGTGAAGAAGATCTTGAATTTAGTCTAAGACCGCAAAAGCTTGCACAGTACATAGGACAGGACAAGCTCAAAGAAAAAATGAGCATTTTTATAGAGTCTGCCAAGATGAGAAATGAACCCTTAGACCATGTTCTTTTATCCGGACCACCGGGGCTTGGAAAAACAACTATGGCAAATATTATATCAAACGAGATGGGTGTTAATATTAGAATTACCTCAGGACCTGCTATTGAAAGACCGGGAGACTTAGCAGCAATATTAACTAATCTTAATGAAAATGATGTTTTATTTATAGATGAAATCCATAGATTAAATAAAAGCGTGGAGGAAGTAATGTATCCTGCTATGGAAGACTATGCGCTTGATATCATAATAGGAAAAGGGCCTTCTGCACGTTCTATAAGACTTGATTTAGCTAAATTTACCCTGATTGGTGCAACGACAAGAGCAGGACTTTTAACCTCACCCCTTAGAGATAGATTTGGAGTAATGTGCAACCTTGACTACTATAAGACTGAGGACTTAAAGCAGATAATTTTGAGGTCGGCAGGAATTATAGGAGTGGAGATAGACAAGGCTGGTGCTGAGGAAATTGCAAGGCGTTCAAGAGGGACACCTAGAATTGCAAATAGGTTGTTAAAGCGTGTTAGAGACTTTGCCATAGTTAAGGGTAAAGGTGTAATTGATATTGAAACAGCAGATAAGGCATTGCTAATGCTTGAAATAGATGGATTAGGCTTAGATAAGCTGGATAGAAAAATATTAAATACAATAATTGATTTTTATAAAGGAGGCCCTGTTGGTGTAGATACCTTGGCAGCCTCTATAGGTGAGGAACGAAGTACTATAGAAGATGTTTACGAGCCATATCTAATGCAAATAGGATTTTTAAGCAGAACTCCACGTGGTCGTATGGTTACAGAAAATGCTTATAAACATCTTAATAAAAAACTAGATAAAAGTCAGATAGAAATTGATATAGAATAATAATTCGTATTTAAAATAAACTGTGAATAATTGAGAGGTGACTAGAATATGAAAAATAAAATATATAAAATACTATTGTTTTTTATTGTATTCACAATGACGCTTGTATCTGTCAGCTATGCAGCTGATTCTGATACTGAAATTAGAGTTAGAATAAGAGAGCCAAGAAAAACCAATGAACAGGTAGATTTACAAGGATACGGAAATATAAATATGTACAATATAGTCGAAAGCAAGGATACTCCTATAGCGACTTTAGAGCAAAATTTAAAAGTTTTTTTAGATACATATTATAGTAATAAATATTTAGCTCAATATGCAGGAAGTTCTGAAGCTGTAATTGGGCCATATCATTTAAAACTAACAGATTATGAATACGCAAGCTATAGCTCTGCCTTGGAAAACGCAGCTAGATTATCATCTAATTATAGCATTAAATTCTATCCATTTTATAATGGCAAAAGCTTTAATATTTATGCCGGAAGTTTTATAAGTGATTCAGAGGCTTCTCAAAACAGAGACAATTTAATTAGAAGTGGGATAAGCTGTCAAACGGTTAATGGACTTAATCAATTTGTACTTGTGTTAAATGCAAGCAATAATCCTGTTTTAATGTATGCTAACAATTTTAATGTATATTTTAGTGCCTACAATAATGATTTGAAATGCAATTCTATTAAAATGGATGGGAATTTATACAAAGGAGAAGCTGCTTTTTATATCAGTGAGGGAAGATTACTTTCTATAAATAAAGTTTCTTTAAAAAATTATTTGTATGGAGTATTGCCAAAAGAAATTATACCAAGCTGGCCTCCAGAAGCTGTGAAAGCTCAGGCGCTTGCTGCAAGGTCTTATGCAGTAGCTAGTATTAGCCCTAACTCAAAGCTTGGCTATGATGTACAGGATAATCAAAACGATCAGGTTTATGGTGGATATTATGCTGAAAATCCAATAACAAATGCCTATGTTGATAGTACAGATGGTCAGATGATATACCATGAGGGCAAGGTTATTACTGCATTTTTCCATTCGACAAGTGGAGGAAGGACAGAAAACACTGAAAATATATGGCTTACACCTGTTCCTTATTTAAAGGCTGTAGACGACCCATATTCAATAGGTTCGCCTCTTGCTACATGGCAAAAATCGATTACTAAAGAAGAAGCTATAAATAGTGCGAGAGAAAAAAATCCTAATGTTAAAGATGTTTACAACATAGTAGTAACAGATGTTTCAGAAAATGGGAGAGTACAGCAATGTATAATATCCACTGATGTAGGGGATATTATTCTTAAAAAGGAAGAAATAACAGCTACCTTTGGATATAGAGTTTTACCAAGTACATGGTTTAGTATAACAAGTGACAGTGATGTTTATTTAATAAGTGAAAATAGCTTTACTGCACAGCCAAACAATGGACAGGGAGGTTCAGTGCTTGATGGTTCTTCAAGTTCCTCTGATTCCTCGGGAGACAGTATATTAGATAATAATAAAAATAATTCTCCTCAAGGTACAGAAAATAGCGGTAATACTGATAAAGTAAATCCTGATGATAATAGAGTTTCATTAAATAATAAACATATTATATCATCATCAGGTGTATCAAAAATTGATAATAATTCATTAAACTTTATTTCTTCAACAGGTACATCAAAGCTTTCTACTGCTCCGACAATCTATTATTTTAATGGTAAAGGTAACGGACATGGAATAGGGATGAGCCAGTACGGGGCAAAGAAAATGGCTGAAGATGGATATACATATGAGCAAATTATAAAGCATTATTATACTGGAGTAGAAATTAGATGATAGACACAAAATTGAAAACAAGCGACTTTTATTATGATTTACCGGAAGATCTGATAGCACAAGTTCCTTTAGAGGATAGAACAAATTCAAGACTTATGGTCTTGGATAAGCTGGATGGAAGCATTAATCACAAGCATTTTTATGATATAGTAGATTATCTAAACTCTGGTGATTGTATAGTAATAAATGATACAAAGGTATTGCCTGCAAGATTATATGGGACAAAAAAAGATTCAAATGCTCTTATTGAGCTTCTATTATTAAAAAGAATTGATGATAAGAAGTGGGAAACTCTTGTAAAGCCGGGGAAAAAAGCAAAAGAGAATACTGAAATCATATTTAAAGAGGGACTTCTCGAGGGGAAAATCACAGATGTTCTTGAAACCGGCAATAGAATTATAGAGTTTAAATATGAAGGAATATTTGAAGAAAGCCTAAATGAGCTAGGCGAGATGCCGCTACCTCCGTATATACATGAAAAGCTAGAGGATAAAAATAGGTATCAAACAGTATATGCAAAGAACGCAGGTTCTTCCGCTGCACCAACAGCAGGGCTTCATTTTACGAATGAGATAATTGAGAAATTACAAAGTAAAGGTGTAAGCATAGCAAAGTTGACATTGCATGTTGGACTTGGAACATTTAGGCCAGTTAAGGCTGAGTACATATCAGAGCATATAATGCACTCTGAATACTACGAGTTAATTGAGGAAGAAGCAAAGAAAATAAATGATGCTAAGGATTCAGGAAAAAGAATTATAGCAGTAGGTACAACTTCCACGAGGACTCTTGAAACAATAAGTGATGAAAACGGGCATGTTAAGGCTTCTAATGGTTGGACAGATATTTTTATACATCCCGGATATAAGTTCAGACTAATTGATGGACTTATAACAAATTTTCATTTGCCGGAATCTACGCTTATTATGCTAGTTAGTACCTTAGCAGGCAAGGATAACACAATGAAGGCATATGAAGAAGCAGTAAAGCAAAAATATAGATTCTTTAGCTTTGGAGATGCAATGTTTATAAAATGATACAATTTTTTACAATTCTAAAGTAAAGATTATGTTTTAAGCTATATAATTTATTAACGAAAGCTTAAAGGAACATGAAAGGAATAAAATTTAATGTTTAAATTTGAATTACTAAAAAAATCTGATGAATGTAAGGCTAGGCTAGGCAAAATTCATACAAACCACGGAGACATAGAAACTCCGATATTTATGCCTGTAGGAACAAAAGCCACAGTTAAAGCCATGACTCCTGAGGAGTTAAAGGATATTGAAGCACAAATCATTTTGAGCAATACATACCATCTGTATCTAAGACCGGGGCATGAGCTTGTAAAGGAAGCAGGCGGACTGCATAAGTTCATGAATTGGGATAGACCAATATTGACAGACAGTGGAGGATTTCAAGTGTTTAGTCTTGGAAACCTTAGGAAAATTAATGAGGAGGGTGTAGAGTTCAGGTCTCATGTGGATGGCTCTAAACACTTCATAAGCCCGGAAAAAGCAACGGAAATACAAAATTATCTTGGCTCTGATATAATGATGGCATTTGACGAATGTGTACCTTATCCTGCAACTTATGAGTACACTAAGGCTTCTATGGAAAGAACTACAAGATGGGCAAAAAGGTGTAAGGAATTTCATAAGAATACTGAAAATCAAGCACTTTTTGGAATTGTCCAAGGTGGAATGTACAAGGATTTAAGAACTGAAAGTGTAAATCAGTTAGTTGAGCTTGATTTTCCGGGGTATGCTGTAGGAGGATTAAGTGTTGGAGAGCCTAAAGATTTGATGATTGAGCTTTTGGATCATACGGTTGAACAATTACCTGAAAACAAGCCAAGATATCTTATGGGAGTAGGAAGTCCGGATTATTTGTTTGAGGCTGTTGAGAGCGGTATAGATATGGCTGACTGCGTTATGCCGACTAGAATGGCCAGAAATGGTGCATTCATGACAAGTGCAGGGCAGGTAACAATAAAAAATGCTAAGTATACTCACGACTTTTCACCTATTGATAAAGAGTGTAATTGCTATACTTGTAAAAATTATTCAAAAGCCTATATAAGGCATCTTTTCAAAGAAAATGAGATATTAGGTGCAAGGCTAGCATCGATTCATAATTTATTTTTCTTGATTAATCTCATGAAAAATATTAGAATGAGTATTAGAGAAAATAGATTCTTAGAATACAAGAAAGAATTTTATTCCAAGTATGGCTATGATGTAGAGTAATGTCTATATACTTATGGAGTGAATTCCACAAACAATTGATTAATAATAAATATTAT
>DCPV01000243.1 GCA_002323775.1 Firmicutes bacterium UBA1535
CGATTTCAGAGAACTTAAAAACTCCTACATTGCATAAACCTATGTAAGCTATAAATATCCCTATACCTCCGCCAATAGCATTTTGCAAGCTGCGAGGTATAGACTTGATTATATGTTTACGAATTTTTGTAACAGTAATTATAATATTCACAATTCCACATATAAATACCATTGATAATGCTTGCTGCCATGAAAATTTAAGTTGAGAGCAAACAGTATATACAAAGAATGCGTTAAGTCCCATTCCTGGAGCTTGAGCATAAGGAACATTGGCAAGAAGTCCCATAACGAGTGTTCCTATAATTGATGATATGATGGTTGCAAGAAATACTGCACCCCACTCCATTCCGGCTTTAGCAAGTGTATCTGGATTTACAACGATGATATAAGACATCGCAAAGAATGTTGTAAGACCAGCAATAACCTCTGTCCCTACATTTGTTTTGTTTTCCTTTAGTTTAAAAAACTTTTCCATGATAATTCCTTTCTTTAATAAAATAATTATAGACATATTGTACTAAATTTTTTAGACATTAGCAATAGCAAATCAGAAAAAAATTAAAAAATTTTTGAAAAAATCTACTAATATATGGAAAAAAACACTAAAAACACGAACGATTGATAAATAAAACATTCTAAACGTTCAAAATAAACAAATTTCATAAAAAAGGTAAAAAATATATTTCAAAAACTTTATAAAAATATAGCCTTTATGAAAATACTCTATAAAAAAACGCCCTATCGAAATAGAGCGTTTTTATTAAAAATTTTTATTGCTAGTAAATTACAATACTAATGAAGGTGGAGCATATACTCTTGTACCTAGCTCATTATCAAGCAAATACAATCCTTTAGAGTCTGAGCCAAATAAATCCATTTTTTTGATTAAATCTTCAGCATTTGTTTCTTCTTCACCTTGCTCTTTTACAAACCAGTCTAAGAACTGCATAGTTCTAAAATCCTTGTTTGTGTATGCTGCATCATATATTGTATGAATTGATTCTGTAACAAATTGCTCGTGGTCTAAGCCCATGACTAAAGGCTCTCTATTGTTTAGAAATTGAGTAGTTGGAGAATCAATTGCTTTTAGTGTAATCTTTAGACCATTATTTTGCATATATTTTACAAATAATAAAGCATGATCTCTTTCCTCTTGAGCTTGAATTTGATACCAATTCGCAAATCCGTTTAATCCTTGATCAACATAATGATTTGCAATTTCCATATACAAGTAAGCCGAAAAAAGCTCCTTATTAATTTGATCATTCAATAATTTTGATACATTTTCATTTATCATAATTTGTAACCTCCATATAAATCTTTTATAGTTTTAATTGTTTATACTAATAATATACCACAAAAAAATAAATTCAAACACTTATTGATTATTACATAAATTTAATATATAATCTAATTTGAATATTATTAAAACAACAGGTGTCAGCGGGAAAAAGGACATTCACGTTTATATTTATGACGCCGCTACAATGTCTCGATATAATAAAGACTATGGCATAATGAGAGGTATTATGATTAAATTAACTATTAGTGGAAATGAAAAAGAGCAAAGACTTGATAGATTTTTAAAAAAATATTTGAAAAACGCATCACTTGGCTATATTTACAAGCTAATCAGAAAGGACGTAAAAATCAATGGTAAAAGAGGAAACATCGAAACCATGCTATCTGAGGGCGATGAGATAAGCTTATATATTAATGATGAAGAACTAGAAAGTCTAACAAAGAGTAAAAAGCATGTGAAGTCTAAAAAGCAATTTAATATTGCGTATGAGGATGAAAATATTTTGATTGCTGAGAAGCCATTTGGGCTTTTAACCCATGGAGATTCTACTGAAAAGAAAAATCATCTTGCAAACCAAGTGATTTCGTATCTCATAGAAAAGGGAGATTATGTTCCGAGGGTAGAACGCACCTTTGTTCCATCTCCGGTTAATAGGCTAGACAGAAACACTACAGGGCTTGTTTTGTTTGGGAAAAACAATAAGTCATTGCAGACACTTAATAAAATGATAAGAGAAAGAGGCTATATCAATAAGTATTATTTAACAATAGTTTCTGGAAATTTGAAAAATGACTTAATTCTTAGAGATAAGATGGAAAAGGACGAAAGAAAAAATATGGTTAAGGTCTTGCCAGAAGATTACGAAGATGGTAAAATGATGGAAACCATAGCAAGACCTATTAAATATAGCAATGGTTTTACTTTAGTAGAAGTCGAGCTTGTGACAGGCAGAACGCATCAAATCAGAGCCCATTTGGCAAGAGCAGGGTATCCGATTATAGGTGATGCAAAATATGGACATTCAGGAGTAAATAGAAAAATAGAGGCAGATTTTGAACTTACTACACAGTTTTTACACGCTTATAGACTGTCATTTGTAGGTGCAGAGGAGCCTTTGGAATATTTAGTAGGAAAAAGTGTTATAGCAGAGCTTCCACAAAATTTAGAAATGATTAAAAATTCTATTTTGGGGTATGAATAATGTAATGGACAACATAGAATATTTTGTGATATAATATTTATTCATAGGACTTATAATAAATATTTTAAAATAAAGGGAAGGTGAAATTATGTTAGTTAAAGCAATAATGATTCCATTTAATCAACTTCAATGTCTTTCTGTTGAGAATACAATCGAAGAAGCATTGAACATCACGGAGGAAAATAGACTTTTGTCTTTACCTGTTGTTGATGGAAAAAAATTTATAGGTATTTTATCAAAAGAAAATATTTATGAAGAATATTTTAAAAACTATGAGGCCTTATCTAAAGTTGACTTCTTGAATAAAAAAGTAAAGGATTTAGTAAAAAGCAAGATTATGACAATTAATCAAGATGTGCCAATAGAGGATGCAGCTGCTATTTTTATTACATCAAAATATCGCTTTATTCCTATAGTAGATGACAATGATGACATGATAGGAATAATAACTCATCAATCCATATTCAAGCAATATCAAAAGATATTTGGAGAGAGAGTTAATGTATTAACTGTATATACAAGCAATTTTAAAGGTGTTATGGCAAAAATGACTGATACCATAGCTAAGGCTGGCGGAAATATTAAAAATATTGTTCAAATAGACACAAATGTTATGAATTTGCAGGAAATATACCTAAGTATTGAGTGTGAGGACTTTGAAAAGGTCGTTATGGCATTGAAGAAAAATGGCTTTAATGTTAGAACTGCAATAAAAGATGACGGAACTGAAATAAATTATTAAAAAAACAGAGGGAGAAGCCTAGCATATTATAGAGAAAATTTAATAATAGCAAACTGTGAGTATAGAAATAAAATAAAGGGCGAAAATCAATATAAATTGATTCTCGCCTCTGATTTGTATCTGCTATGGTGGTCTGACTTTACATACATATTGTGCAAAGATTAGCGTCATCAGGAAATGATATAAAGTTTGGTGTGCAAGTTTTTTGATTCAACGTGAAAACGATGCCAAAAAATTAGGCTTAAATGTAACCCTTGATAAAATAAATTTTTAAATAGAAAAACCGGAGTGTCTTATTGACACTACCATAAAAACTAAGGAGGAGAATATATGAAAAAACGAAGATTATTAAGCATTTTATTAACAATGATTATGATAATGTCCATGTTGCCTGCATGGACTCTGACTGCGAGTGCGGCGTCAGGAAACATTACCTTTACAGGCGGAGACAGTACGAACATAGTGCAGACATTGAAGGGTATAACTAGCAGTGATGATTTTACAATTGGTGGTCCTATTATCCTCGCTGTCAACGATGCAGGCTTAACAAGCGTACTTGGACAAACTATCATTGCTGGCAGTGAACCTGGAACGGATGCTTCGCCGAAAACGGCAAATATAAGCGTTGCAAACTCTGTAGCTTCTGTTTCTGTTTCTGATATTGAAAAGAGCGACAGCACTGCAACAGTAAACTTGTACTCTGATTCTACATTTTTATCAGAAGTTACAAGTGGCAGCTC
>DCPV01000242.1:0-762 GCA_002323775.1 Firmicutes bacterium UBA1535
GTAGTAGAATGTACTGGCCATTCTTTAGCACATTAATAAATAGTTCCCAATTTGATAAACTGTAGTTGATTGCTTGCCCATGCTTACTTTTTCTTACTATCTTTGACGGAACTTCATGAAGCTATGACAAATAAGCCTCTAATACAGGCTTTAATTCAATATTTCTAATTTCTTGTCTTTGTTGAGGAGATAAATCCTTCCACTTCGATTTAAGGCGGAACATTTCTCTGAAGTACTCTATTGCTCTATGGGTATGAGTAGATTCTATTTCTGATTCCTTCGTAAGAATCTTTAGTGCATCAGAATAGTATCGTCTTGCATGAGCTAGGAACCCAACTCTAGTTATATTTCCTACAGAATTATATTCAGAGTAATCATCCGATTGGAGAAAACAATGGAAGCACTCAAGGAATTTCTTTGCATGTTTACTGCTTCTGGATGGCTGGTATTCATACAGTGCGAATTTTCTTCCGTAATTACCGCTTCTATAAAGCCACATGTGCAAGTTTGTTCTTATTCTGAAATTTCATACTCTATTCTCTCTATGGGAAGATCTTCGAAGGATATTTTATTGGTTGCTCTTCTTTTACTTCTTTCATAAGTAATCTTTTCAAGAACAGGTTTATCTATTTCAGGTCTTGCAGTAATTTCTGCTTCATTAAAAAATGGGACTTGCTCTTCATCTACTTTGTCGCTGGCGTGTCAATATGGTTTAAGAAAGATGCAGACCTTAAATATGCATGCTACTGTAGTAAAGTAACG
>DCPV01000242.1:889-12357 GCA_002323775.1 Firmicutes bacterium UBA1535
TGCTACTGTAGTAAAGTAACGGAGGAACAAATTATAGATGCAGTGTTAAAAGATGGTGCAACTAATATGAGAGAAGTTTTATAAATTACTGGAGCAATGAAAAACTCACAATGCCAGAAAAACAATCCATTAGGTAAGTGCTGTCATCAATAAGTCAAGATGTAATAGATAAAGCATCATCCATGAAATAACCAAAATTCAATATACCTAATCTTACCCCTTACTCCTGTATCTATGTATAAACAAATATAGTTCTTTAATTAAGTAAATGCTAGATAGGAAGTAAATAAAGTACTATTTCTATTTTTTTACCTGTCTATTTGACAGAGAGTGGATCACTATTGACAGGGTTTTACACTTTGATCTTCTTAAAAAAATTACTTTCAGGACGATAAGGTACATTAAAATCATATCCCATTTTATTCATTTCCTGCATCTTTATCAGTAGCAGATTAATATGTGAATTTAACATGCTTGAAATCTGCACTATATCATAACCATCCCTAGCTAGAGCTAACACCTCGTCATTGTCAATTAATAAATGAGAACAAAAGATATTGGCTTCGTATTCAGTAGTATTTTTCATATCGAAAAGTTCGAATTCCTTAAGACCGCTACTGGCTAAATTTCTATGAAAAATATCATGACCAATTTCATGAGCTAATACCATCTGCCGCATGTGGTCATCTAGATTATTATTAATAAAGATCATACGTTGCTTCCAGCGGCAGGTATACATGCCAAGTAGATCATCGTAATTCTCATAATAAATTTTGATACCAAGTTCACCTGCAATCTGTCTAGTATCCCTTGTCCCTGTACGTTTGACAAGAGCATTTGCTTTCTTATATATTCCAAAAGAGTCAATCAAAGCAGCACCCCCCAAAAGTCTACTATTCCCCTGTTATTATAGTAAAAAAGTTGTCCGTTAAGATGGACTTATATATTATTATCGTCATCTAATCTATATTTTTTAGGAGTATACTTTTTATTTTCCTCTTTGGCATCCCAATAAGCTTGTTGTAAGGAGCGCATAACAGCATCTTTATCTGCTTCTGATAATTCGCCACCCGCAAATAATCCACCGATCTCAGCAACTAATTCCTCAGCTTGTTTTGCACCACGATTGCCATATTTAGTCTTGGCCTTTGTGATAAACTCTTCATCTTCTGTTAAAAGATAATTAATGTCTACATTAAAAAATGCAGCTAATTTAGAATAAACTTCACGTTTCTTTGGATAGCTGTTACTATTTTCATAGCTAATAATTGTGCGTAGTGAAACACCGATTTCTTTTGCCAATTCAGTCTGGGTCATATCTTTCCCTTTCCGTAAGTCTCTAAGTTTTTCTCCAAATCTCATAATATCCTCCTTGAATATGAAGTTATATTTCATAAAATGTATTTTACTATTGACATATGATGGTTATCTTCATATAATATAAATGTGAAGAATAACTACATATATTATAGTACATAAATCTTCACATTTTGTCAATAGTCAATAAAAATATGGGGTGGGGAATATAACATGTAAATTAAATACCCCTAAAACAACGGAGGTATGGGATGAGACTTACAAGAAACATGAAGAATATTTCAAAGATGTATGAGGGTATGAACCTTGATGAGGAACAGGTTTTTCATAAATCAAAACTTGTTCTTGCTATATACAGGGATGTAGTATGGAGAACCATTCAAGAAGCTAATTATGTAAGGGAAGCATGTGAGTCATATTATAGCAATGAGCTTGCTACAGCTTTAACATATTTAAATGATTTTGCACCTACTGAAAAGAAGGACAAGTTTAGTGATAAAGTTTCCTGTATTTTTGAGACTAAATGGATGATAGATCTTGTAGATACAGCAATGATTAAAATTTATAATTATCATACAAATGGAAAGCTGTATCATGAAATATTGTCAAAATGCTATATTACAGCATATCCAATGACAGAAACAGAAATACTAGAATATCTTTCTATAGAGCGGACAAGTTTCTATACAAAAAAGAAAGAGGCAATAAAACTATTTGGAATTGCACTTTGGGGATATTCCCTTCCCAAATATCAAGCTATATTTAATGGGACAAGTACTATAGAAGAAAATGAGTTGCTATATTTCTTTGAAGAAAAACAAAATGTGTACTAAGTGTGAACTAAAGTTGAACTAGATACGAACCATCTACGTACTGACTTTGAATTGTCAATAGCCTATACTCTGTATTATGGGGAAGTAATGGCCTAAAATAAAATAACAATCAAGAGCCTCGGCATTTATGTCGGGGTTATTTTTATGCCCATTTCTCCAAATATATGGTGATGGAGAAGCCTGGAATAACAAATTAATGTTGTTCTGGGCTTTTTCTTTACCCAAAAACAGGGGGAAACATGGAACAGCCAAAGTCTAGCTTACATACAAAATGTCGTTCTCCTCCTTTTTCTGATGATTACATTCATTTTTAAAAATCAGAAAACGGAGGAATTAGAATGGGTTTTAATTATAGTAGAGAAAAGTTGATATTTGATAGAGAATGGGAAAAGTTACGTGGACAATACGAAAAAGCAGGAATGAATGATGAAGCAATACAGGAGCTATATGATTTTGATTGGAGCTGGTTTCGTATGAGAAGAAACTACGAAAATCGTGTACAAGCTATGCCGGAAGAAGAGATAGATGAGCAGAATGCTGAAACACGCTCCAATCTGTTTCAAAGGTTTACATCACTATACACAAGTTTTGATGTAATGGAGCTTTCAGGAAGATACGCTTGGATAGATACTATTTCTGATAATGCACTTTCAAGAAAACTAAGAGATTTAAGTGATTATGAATTAGAGCTTTTAACTTTATTGGCTTTAGAAGGTTATACGCAGCGTGAAATTGCAAGAAAAATGCACTGTTCACAAAATGCTATATCCAAAAGATTAATCAAAATAAAAAGAATTTTAAAAGAAAAATAGAATATTTTTCAAAAATGGTTGTCAAAAAGGTCTTCTCGTTGCCTACACATTGAGGGGATCTTTTTTATTCCCTGTCTTGTACTTTGAAAACTAAATATCCGATTACATAAATACGTTAGCTGATGAGCCAGAAATGGAGAAGCGACAATGGAGGATGCGCGATGACCACCTGTAAGAGCAGATATTTATTTTCTGCTTTTATCAAAGTCGGCAAAATAAGGTGCAAAGCGATACCCATCCGTTCCAAGAAACAATCTATGGTAGATTATTCGCAATAACCTCATCAGCCTATAATGATACTTCTGCCCAGCCACAGACATCGCAATGGGGGCAGCCAGCGGAGATCCCGGTGGAGGTGAGAGTCCTATGATGCAATAACTGTTAAAGCAGTTACAACCAGTTGCAGTTTATGTAATCGCCCTTTAAGTCTTGCTTGCAAGACTTTGTGTGTTGGGGATGGTAGTGTCTAAGTACAACACAAAATCTTAATATTAGAAGCAATGGGGATCGCTTGAAATAGACGAGAGTTTAATCATAAGTTTTATTTAAAATGGCGGTCCCTATTTTTGTGATATTAAGCAGATGAAAAATACTTACATAAACAATAATAAAATTTACATGAATGGAGGGATGGCTATGACAAAGGAGCAATCAGTGAAAGAAGTAGAATATAAAATGGCTTTAAAACTGCTAAAAATCTTACTTTGTAGAGGAATTATAACGGATGAAGAATATGCAGAAATTGATGAATTAAACCGTCAGACCTTTTCTCCAGAACTTTCAAAAGTATATGTGTAATAACACTAGCTATATTTGAATTCTTGTGGTAATGTGTGTTGCTAACAGGAACTAAAGTTCTAAAGGAAAGGAGGAAAACCATGGCAAAAAAAGTAAGAAAAATAGAACCTGTAAAGCAAAAGGTTATCTTAGAATTACAACCTAAAAAACGAGTTTGTGCTTACTGCAGAGTCAGTACTGATTCAAGAGAACAACAGAATTCCTTTTCTGCACAAGTAGAATATTACAAGACTTTTATCGGAAAAAAGGATGACTGGGAATACACAGGAATTTATGCTGATGAAGCCAAAAGTGGAACACAAGTAAAAAGACGTGATGAATTTTTGCGAATGATGAAAGACTGTGAAGACGGCAAAATTGATATGATTATTACAAAATCCGTCACAAGGTTTGCTAGAAATACAGTAGAGAGTATTGAGGCTATCAGAAAGCTAAAAGCACTTGGTATCGGGGTATATTTTGAGAAAGAACATATTAATACCCTATCAGAAAAAAGTGAGCAGATGATTACCATACTAAGCTCCCTTGCACAAGGAGAGGCAGAAAGCATCTCCACTAATAACAAATGGGCAGTTAAAAAGAGATTTCAAGATGGAACATTTAAGCTTAGTGACCCTGCTTATGGATATACCAAGGATGAAGATGGAAATCTCATAATAAAAGAAGATGAAGCAAAGATTGTTCGTAGGATTTTTCATGAATATCTAAATGGAAAAGGCTCATATGTAATAGCAAGGCATTTAAAAGACGATAATATCCCAACCATACGCTCAGCAGAAGAATGGCAGGACAGTGTAGTAAAAGCAATCTTACAAAATCCCATCTACGAGGGAGACTTATTATTACAAAAGACATATACAACTGAGGTGCTTCCCTTTGAAAGAAAAACAAATAAAGGGGAGTTGCCTCAGTATTTTATTGAAAACAATCACCAACCCATTATTACAAGAGAAGAAGGGCAGATGGTCCGAGAGATTTATGAATATCGAAGAAATCAAATGGGAATAGATTATAGTGGAAAATACCAAAACAGATATAAATTTAGTAGCAAAATCACCTGCAAGGAATGTGGTAGCACCTTTAGGAGACAAAAGATTTATATCGGTAAACCATATGAGAAAATCCAGTGGTGCTGTATTCAGCATATAAGGGATATAAAGAAATGCAGTATGAAAGCGGTAAGGGAAGATATTATAAAAGAAACCTTCCTAACTATGTGGAATAAGCTGGTAAGCAATCATACAGATATCCTTTATCCCCTAATAGAATCATTAAAGAATTTAAGAACAGATCATGAGCAGGAAGAAGAAATTAAGAAACTAAATAATAGAATTATGGAATTAACAGAGCAGAGTCATATCCTAAGCAGAGTCGTATCGAAAGGGTATATTGACTCTGCTATTTTTATAGAAAGACAAAATGCTCTGACTGTAGAAATTGAAGCCGTTAAGAAAATGAGGAATCAATGCCTTGATGATAACGGTTATGAAAAAGAAATCGTAGGAACAGTAAGACTGCTAGAAATCATAAGGAATAATCCAGAGATTATAGAAGAGTATGACGAAAACCTATTTCTCCATACAGTGGAAAATATTATTATCGGTGAAAATTATGAGATTACCTTCAAGCTAATTAATAATCTGGAGCTGACAGAGCATTATGGAAAGTGAGGTGAGGAAGATGATGCAAAGGCATACGCCACTAGGATATAAGATAGTAGATGGAAAAGTAATAATTGATGAAGAAAAGGTAAATGTGATTAAAAAGATATTTGAGGATTACCATAAAGGAGCATCCTTACATGCTATAGCAAAAGAACTGACGAATGCAGGACTCTTAAATGCTAATAACAAACCGAATTGGAATCATGGCTCCGTAGGAAAGATACTTCAAAATATTAAGTACTTAGGAGATGACTTCTATCCTCAGATGATAGATAAGGAAACCTTTAAATCTGTGCAGAAAAGAAGAAAGAAAAAAGAGCAAGAACTAGGAAGAACCCTTCAACCAAATAGTATGAAAAATCAAAGTTTATATAGCAATAAATTAGTGTGTGGAGAATGTGGTGATGTTTACCGCAAATACATAGAACATGCTGGCAGACCATCTGAGAAGAACAACTGGAAGTGTAAGAGGTACATCTACCAAAATAAAGTACACTGCAGAAACTTATTTTTAACTGAAAAAGATATAGAAACTGCCTTTATATCAGCAACCAATAAAATCTTATCAAGAAAATGGATGCTAGATAAAGATAAGAAAAAAGAACCTCCAAGGATCACCTTAGAAATTAGAAAGTTAGAAGAACGAATCAAAGAGATAAAGGAAGAAGAACATTTCTCATCAAAGGAACTATCAGAGCTAATCTTTAAAAGGGCAAAGGCATATTATAGCATAGCTAAAATAGATGATTATGATTACAACACTGAGAAAATAAAACAATCACTGGCTGAGAGAGAACAGCTAACAGAGTTTGATGAGGATTTATTTAAAACTATAATAAAGCAAATAACTATTTATAAAGATGGAAGAATCCTAGTGGAGTTTATCAATGGCATAACTATGGAGGAAAATCATGAGAAAATAAGAGAGGATGAATGAAATGGCAGTAGCAGTAACAAAAAAGAATGTTGCTTTTATACCAGCACAGACCATATATGACAGGAATGTAAGGGTGGAGCTAAAAACCCTAAGAGTAGCAGCTTACTGTAGAGTTAGTACCACCTTAGAACAACAGGAGGGTAGTTATGAGGCTCAAATATCCTACTACACAGAGAAAATTAAAAGCAACCCAAATTGGAAGAGTGCAGGCATTTATGCAGATGATGGAAAGTCAGCCACTAATACAAAAAAGCGTGATGATTTTAATGCTATGATTGATGACTGTATGGCTGGGAAAATAGACATGGTCATAACAAAATCAGTCAGTAGATTTGCAAGAAATACAGTAGACTCGCTCCAGACCATAAGAAAACTTAAAGAAAAGAATATCGCCATATTTTTTGAAAAAGAGGGTGTAAATACCCTAGAAAGCACAGGAGAATTACTGATTACTATCTTAAGCAGTCAGGCACAGGAAGAAAGCAGAAACCTAAGTGAAAATACAAAATGGGGTTTAACAAGAAGATATGAAAATGGAATTGTCACCATCAATCATAAGAAATTTATGGGATACACCAAAGATGAAAATGGTGAACTAGTCATAGTACCTGAACAAGCAGAAATAGTGAGACGAATTTTCAGAATGTATTTAGAAGGAAGTAGTATTGGGGAGATTACGAAAGCTCTGGAGGCGGATAAAATCAAAACAGTCACAGGAAAGGAAACATGGCATCCTGGTGTAATAGAAAAAATGTTAGTCAATGAAAAGTATATGGGGGATGCCCTAATGCAGAAGACCTATACCGTAGATTTTCTAACAAAGAAACGAGTAAAGAATAACGGAATCGTACCCCAGTACTATATCGAAGACAACCATGAGGCCATTATACCAAAAGAATTATTTTATAAGGTACAGGAAGAAAAAGCTAGAAGAGCCAGTCTGAATAAAGCGGCAGTTACAAGAAAAGCAAATAAATTAAAAAAGGAAAAGAGCAAATTCAGCTCCAAGTATGCACTAACAGAAATCTTAGTATGTGCCGAATGTGGACATCCATACCGCAGACAGACATGGTCAAAATATGGACAAAAGAGTGCAGTGTGGAGATGTGAGAACAGGCTAAAGAATGGCACAAAAGCAACTTGCAAGCACTCACCTTCATTAAAAGAAGAACCGCTACATAATGCTATTATGACAGCCATTAATAATGTAGTAGAAAACAATGGAGATTTTATAGGAGCCTTCAGAGAAAATGTCATCAGAGTCATCGGTGGCTACTCCACAAAAAAAATCCCAACAGAATATGATGAGCAGATTGAATCCCTGCAAAAAGAAATGCTGACCTTAATCGAAGAAAACGCAAAACAAGGAGCTGTAGCAGAGGATTTTGATGGTGAGTACAAAAGGATATCTGAACAGATAAATGAGCTTAAACAGGCAAAACTTAAGCTTGTAAGGGAAAAGAAACAGGCTGAGAACTATAAACAGAAACTAACGGAAATGGACACTACCCTAAAGACTGTAAGACCACAAGTAAGAGAGTTTGATGAAGATTTAGTGAGAAGATTAATAAACACCATTAAGGTGAATAAGGGAGAGAGACTGGAGATACAGTTTGAATCAGGCATAGTGATGGATCAGATGGTAGATTACTATGATTAGAAATAACAGGAGCAGTGACTGGGATAGATAAAAGGTTACTGCTCTTAGTATAAGGAGAATCTGTTAAGACTAAAATCCTCAGAAAGCTGAGGGTTTTATTGTTGGCAGATAGAATAAATATAAATAAACAAAATATTACAGAATATTCAGAAGATAATACAATTTTATGTTGAGAAATATTGGAATATAATATAAAATGGTAATAATATTGTTTATATTGTTATTACCCTACTTGAAGGTTATAATATATCTAATGTTATTGGATGTTATTGGATTTTTGATAACTTAAATAGTAAAATAGAAAACCTTAATTCAAATAAGGTTTACTAAGGAATTTAAATAAAGACTATGCATAGAATTGGACATTTTGTATCTCATAGTTGCTCTTTTGCACTCCATTTATCAATTATGCTAAATTTGAGAAATAGAAAGTGTTCAGTATGGAAAGATTTCTTCGAGGTAATAGGGAAACTTTATTGAAGAGATTTATAGAAACGGTAAGAAATACTATTTATATTATTTTATTAATTTCTTACCAAGGAGATATAAGAAATATTTGTTTAGCAAATATTATATACTCAGAGTTGAAAGGAGGATTGTCATATGAGTAATCATCAAGCAGTGGAACAAATGCTCGGTTATTTATATCAAGTACGATATGCTTTATATCTACTTTTAGAAGAAGATGATGAACAAGCACGGATTGGAATTGAAAAATTTGATGATATTTCATTTAGTTATGATGATACTTCCGAGACAATGATTCAGCTTAAACATCATACAAAGTCATATGGAGATTTGAATAATGCGAGTACTGATATTTGGCGTACAATTAAAGTATGGTCAGATCTTATTAATATAGATTCTTCACGATTAGAAAGTACAAAGTTCATTATTATAACTACTGCGAAATCTCCTGAAAATTCAGCAGCATGTTATTTGACTCCTGATTCGATGGAACTTGAAAGAAATACAAAGAAAGCTTTTGAAATATTAAAAAATACCGCTGAATCATCTCAAAATGTACAACATCAGGGATATTATAAATCCTTTATAAAACTTGGTGATGATCTAGGAAAAAAACTTGTTAATAATATTTATATAATAGATGGTAGTAGCAATATTATTGATGTGAAAGTAGACATACGAAAAATCATACGATATGGAAGTTTACCTAAATATGAAGATAGGATTTGTGAAAGGCTAGAAGGTTGGTGGTATGATAAAGCTATTGAGTATTTAACATCAGACCAGCTATTGTTTATTACACAAAAACAAATTAGGTCTTTGATTTCGTCCATAAGAGATGAATATACAGAAGATAACCTTCCAATAGATACCCCCATTTTAGATGAGATTGATATAGAAAATTTGCCAGAAAAGGATCGTTTGTTTTATGAACAATTAAGGATTATTTGTTTAAGTAATCAAAGAATGAATCTGGCAATAAGAGATTATTATCGTGCATTTAAGCAAAGAGCTAATTGGATTCGTGATGATTTATTATACATTAATGAATTGGATCGATATGAAGAGCGATTGATAGATGAATGGCAACGAATGTTTTTAATGATGAAAGAGGATTTGGAAGAATACGGTGAAGAACTGGATGAAAAAACAAAGCAAAAATTGGGGAAAGGGTTATTTAATAAAATTCAAGATAAAGATATCAGGATAAGGGAAAGATGCAGTGAACCATTTATCATGAGAGGGAGCTATCATTCTTTAGCCAACAGGTTATCAGTTGGTTGGCATATAGACTTTGAAAATAGATTACGCGAGTTATTGGTAAGGTAAGGTGACATTTGATGAAGAATTGGGAAAATAGAGCAACAGAAATTGCATATTTGCTAAATCCTGCCTTTTGTGGAAGGATTATTTATCATGCCATTAAAACCTATCAGCAAGAGTCAAAACGACCTATGCCTTTTCCTTTGGTCTATCTTATCCTACCCATGGTTTTACACAGAAAAACCCGAGAACGGATAAAAAGCATAACTCAAATGCAAATATGGATACAACGTAATCCAGAGATGCTTATTGGATTTGCAGATAGAGCCCAAAGTATGGTACCTATTACAAATGAAGCAGTAGAATTCTTAATGCAGAGTGGAATTGTAACATTAACTAATAACGCAGAGTTAGAGTTAGCCCAATTATTTAAAGCGTTAAGTACAACTAAATATACCAATGATGAAATTAAAGAATGTATAAGTAAAAGTTCTAGTGTTGCTAAATGGTTTGCCAAGGCTGGAACTGTCGAAACAATTTATGTGAGTTGGGGGGTTAGACCATAATGCAAATACTAGAACTTGTTCTATACGGAGTTAATGGCGAAGTAAGACATCTACCTTTTAATCTAGGGGTAGTTAATATTATTTCAGGGAAGTCAAAGTCGGGGAAATCTGTAATAGGAGATATTATCGATTATTGTTTAGGTGGTTCATCTTGTAGTATAGCTGACGGAGTAGTACGAGAAACTGTTTCATGGTATGGCCTATTACTCCAGTTCAGTGATGGTAGAATATTCGTTGCACGACAAAGTCCACCAAAAGGACAACAGTCAACTGGTAAATTTTATTATGAGATAGGCAAGAATTTAGTTGTTCCCGAAAGTCAAAACTTTATTTCGAATTCTAATGTTGATGGGATTGAAGAAATGTTATCTCGAAGATTAGGAATAGCGGAAAACATAAATATCCCTCCTGAGGGGCAAACAAGGTTACCTTTGTCTGCAAACATTAGACATGCTTTATACTACTGCTTTCAGAATCAAGATGAAGTTGCGGCTAGAAATTTTTTATTTCATAAACAATCAGAAGATTTTATTACTCAAGCAATTAAAGATACCATGCCTTATTTTCTGGGAATTATAAACGAAGAATCTCTCGCACTTGAAAATGAACGTACACTTTTAAAAAGAAAAATTGCAGTAGAAAAACGTAGACTTGAAGAAAATGAAATGCTTCAAGGTGGTGGTATGCAAAGAGCTACGACATTAGTTTCAGAAGCAAAATATGTTGGATTATTAGCAGATGATACTCCTATTGATTATCAGGACTATTCATCCCTTTGTATGGTTTTACAAGCAGTAAATGAATGGAAACCAAATGAAGTACATACAGCTGAGATGGATAAACTAAGTTTTTTACAAAGTGAACTTTCAAAAGTTCAAGAACAGATAGATTATATTGATGAAGACTTACGTAATGCAAAAACATTTGTGGGTGAAACCAAAGGATATATTGATGAAACTGAGCACCAAAAAATGAGGCTTCAATCAATTGGCTTATTTGAAAACTTAAACTTTGAACCAAATCATTGTCCATTATGTTCAAATTCGTTGAGTGAACCGTCACCCAGTATTAAAGCAATGAAAACTGCGATAAAAAATCTTGATGCAAACATTGAATCAGTTACCCGTGAAAAACCTAAACTGAGAAAATA
>DCPV01000242.1:12517-18211 GCA_002323775.1 Firmicutes bacterium UBA1535
ATACATTGACGAATTAGAATATGAAAGACAATCTCTTAGAGAAGAGAGAAATAAATTAAAAATAGAAATTGATAGTGTTTATGAGCAAAACCAAGAAGCTATTTCGCTGAGAGACTTAAATTCTAGACGAGCTAAGATAGTGGGTCGGATTAGTTTATGGTTAGAAAGTGTAGATATCACCAATAATACATCAAGTGACCGAGCTTTAATTAATAAACTTGAAATGCGTTTGACTGAAATTGAAAGACTCTTAGATAGAGATACGATTGAGGAACGTAAGCAGTCTATTTTAAATAGGATGAGCGTTGATATGAGCACTTGGGCCAAAGAACTGGAATTAGAATATTGTGATAATCCTTATAGATTGGATATGGGACAAGTTACGGTTGTAGTTGATAAACCGGAGAGACCAGTGCCTTTGCAACAACTTGGCAGCGGATCAAATTGGGTAGGAATTCATTTAATTGCATATTTTGCATTGCATAAATATTTTGTTTCACAGGATCGTCCAGTACCACGTTTCTTATTTATTGATCAGCCATCTCAAGTATATTTCCCTTCTGATTTTGACGCACAAAATTCTGATATGGAAGAGGTTAATAATCTTTATCAGTTTATTATAAATCGAGTTAAAGAATTGGATAATAAATTCCAAGTCATTATTGTTGATCATGCTAATTTAGCAAATGAAGAGTTCCAAGATGCTATTATAGAAAAATGGTGGGATGGAAAAAAATTAATACCAGAGAGTTGGTATAAACAATAAGCTATGCTGGTAATATGGTAATCGTGGTAAGAGAGATTGGATTACAACTCTTGATAACCAAAAAAGCAGTATATCTAATTACTGATAAAGAGAATGGAAAGGTGTATGTAGGTTCTACAACAAGTGACTATGGAATGCTACTTCAAAGATGGAGAAGTTATGCTGACAATGGCCACGGTTGGAATAAAGAATTAGTTGAGTTAATTAACGAAAAAGGTTATGAGTACATAAAAGCTAATTTTCAATATTCTATCCTTGAGAACTATAATGCAAAGGTTGATGACGATATTATTTTAGAAAGAGGGTCATTGTGGAAAGAAATTTTGCAGACTAGAAAGTACGGATATAGCAGCAATTAAAACAGTGGAGGAAACTCAATGACTAATATAGAAAAGAGGGAAAAACTTCAAAGCCTATTGGCAAACAATACAGGAAGAGAAGAATTTTATTATACTTGTTTAGAAGAAATGGATGATCTCAAAACAAATTATAATGACTATATGACAACAGCTCCAATAGATGTGGAAACAGAGTTAAAGCGTTTATCGGGTGCAGATTATGATTTGTGCGTAGCATTTCTAATCATGCTCTTAAGAGAAGACTATTTTAGTAATGGAGCATTTGAAAGAAGATATCGCAATGGTCAAGTCACCGTTATTGTGGAACGTATGATAGAATTACTATAAAAAATGAGCAAGCATGTAAGGGAATAAGTTGGCAAATGTTAAGAATTGTATTGCGATCAAACCCCAGTATAATCTTATATAACGATTGAAATACAAGAAGGGAAAGTGCATATTGAAGAAAGATGTATTTAGTAAAAAAATATTAATAATTACAAGCTCAATTGATTGTACAGTAGATTATATTATAAATAAGTATAGAGATGCTGCAGAATTCTATCGATTTGATATTGACATGTTTTCGGAATATGAAATTGTTATTGGAGGAAACAGACAATGGGTTATAAGTTGTGATAAATGGAAACTCGAAAAAAAGGATTTGTATAGTATCTATTATAGAAAACCAAGGATTCCAAAGCTTGATGAGTATGAATATGATTATCGTAGTATGATAGCAAAAGACATCATATCATTAGTTAATGGTATTGTCGATGACTTTGATGGTAAGGTACTTACGAAACCTTATATACTTAGAAAAACTGAGAATAAAGTATTTCAATTATTATACGCAGAAAAAAATGGTTTATTAATTCCAAAATCATTTATAGGGAATAGTAATGAAAAGGCCTTGACGTTTTTTGAAGAGAAATCAATTATTAAACCACTTACTACTGGAAAACTGGTAAGACATAAGGAGACAGAAATATATCAGACGAATTATTTTACCGAGTTTAATGATAATATTGCTTTAACCCCAATTTACTTACAGGAATATGAAAACAAAAAATATGAAGTAAGGTTAACGTATATTAATGGTTCCTTCTTTGCCGTTAGAATTGATTCAGAGGATAAGCTTGATTGGAGAAAAGATTATAGTGGGTTGAAATATTCGATTATTGAATGTCCAAAGGCAATAGCTAATCTTTGTGTAAGATTACTGAAAAGTTTTGAGTTGAATTATGGTGCATTTGATTTTATAGTAAACGAAAACGATGAATGGATTTTCCTAGAAGTGAATCCAAATGGTCAGTGGCAATGGCTAGAACAGAAACTAGAATTACCAATTTCAGAAAAAATAGTTGAATATTTAGTCAAGTAAGGAAGAGGTGATTATTATAAATATTATTCTATGGATTTGGTCTCATTTTCCACTATTATGTTTGAGTGATGATGATAATTTTGCTACACTAGAATATAAAAAATTAAAATCAAAGAATGCAAAATTAAGAATTAGTTTATTGAATATTATGCTTGGAGATTATATTTTGTATATAATTACTTTCGATATAAAGAATAGAAAGCTAAAGTTAATTCATACCCTATGTTTGGAGAATATTGATGGAATATTGCTGACAGATGAAAAGATAGATGGCATACAAGATAGATACAGACTTCATATACAGGATTTATCGGAATGCGAGCTAGAGATAGAAAAAGAGGCATTGTGTTATCATATACAGAATGAAGAACAACGTATAAATACCAGTATTGATAAACTGAATATATACGCTACAATAATCTTAACGGTATTGCCTTTAGTTTTAGCGATATTAGATCTAAAGAAAGTTTTAACATTATCACTTCCACTATTAATATGTGTGATTTTAATTATTTATTCCTTGTTCAATATTTGCATATATCTTTTTAGAACGATAAAGGTTCGAGGTATTATGAAGAGTAGCTTTAGTGATTTACGTTCTAGCAAAGAAAAGGATAAAGAGATAATTTTACAATACCAATATGACTGGCAACAATTAAAATACAAAGCACAACTATTTGTTAGTTTTGTTCTAAATTTACAAGAATGGGTAGTGTTAATTTTGATTTTATCTTTATTTGTTTCTTTTGGAATTTCATTTGAGTATGTTAATAATGAAATTCAAGTAGATAATGCAGAATATAATATAGTTACCACTATAAATCCAGATAAAATAGATGAACCATATAGTATTAGTGCGATTGAATGGGGAAAGTTAATTGTAAATATTGAACAAAAACAAAGTGGACAAGTTATTTTTATACTAAGCGATGATGAAGATGTATCCTTTGTTGATAAATTAGATAAGTATAGCGAATTAGATATTAAAATCGTGAGAGATAAAACAATAGAAAAAGGTCAGATAAAAATAATAGAGGAGAAATAAGATGATTAGACATATTTTAAGCAAATATTCAGAGAAGGAAAAATATGATAGACAAAAAGTTGTTAATAAAAATCCTGGAGAAACTACATATGAAACTAGTACAATTGAAATAAGTGATCCAGATGAGTTCTTTGGTATGGAGAGTACCTTAGAGACAAGAACCAAGGAAAACTCGGATCCGGATGAGTTTGTATTGGGGCCAACTGTAGTTACAGAAAATGTGGAACTTTCAGATCCAGACGAATTTGTGGATGCTGGGCCTACTAAGGGCACCTTTTCATCAGAAGATAGTGATCCTGATGAATTTTTGGTGGGTGATGTAGGAATGTGTTTTGATAGAGATTTTGATGAAGTTTTATTAATTTAAAGTAAGGGTAAATATGGTAAGGTAATGTTGGATGCATTTTGGAATTACAGAGAAGATAAAAAAATGAGCATAAGTAACGGAGGTAGAAATGTCAATTGAACAGCATCAAAGAAGTGTAAATACTCTGGATAAAGATTTATCAACATTAGAAAAAAAGAAATCAGATGTCGATAAAAAATGTGCAGATTTACAGTCAAAGATTACTTCAGCAAAAAAGAGTATAACATCCAAAACTTCTGCCTCTATGGTATCAAGTAAGTTGAGACAGATTACGGGATGGCAGTCAGACTACTCAAAAAAAACATCTGAAAGTGCTGAACTTGGGAAAAAGATTTCGGATAAACGTCAAAAACGCAATGATGCTTACCTGAAACTGCAAAAGGCACAGCAAGATGAATAGAAAAAGCAAGATAAAGAGATGAAGCGTATCCAGGTGTCCTACGAAGGTAGAATTAATGAGTTAAGTAGACAAGCGATGCCACAGATGATTGTGCAGGAGCCTACTACTCAAACAACTTCTAATGATTCTGAGGAATATGAAGTGTTTGTTTCCCACGCATGGGAAGATAAAGAATCTTTTGCAGATGAATTTGTTCAGGAGCTACGTGACTTAGGTGTAAAAGTCTGGTATGACACAAGCCAAATTAAATGGGGAGATTCCATGAGAGTAAAATTGATGATGGCTTAAAAAAATCAAAATTTGGTGTTGTAGTTTTGTCTCCTGACTACATAAAAGAAGGAAAATACTGGACAAAGACTGAGTTGGACGGCTTGTTCCAATTAGAAAGCGTTAATGGAAAAACACTACTTCCTGTTTGGCACAATTTGACAAAGAAAGATGTTATGGCTTATAGTCCCATTATTGCAAGCAAGTTGGCAATGACTACAGCAAGTATGACTCCTCAAGAAATTGCAAAAGAATTAGTTACGCTGTTACCTGAAAGTGACCAAGAAGAAGCATGAAGATTTATGCTAAGAATAAGATTCTCCGCTATCCTTGCATTCGAAGAATGTTATGTTATACATCATTTATAAAGTATATAGTAATATTGTAACCTATGAGAGGTTATGCAGTGGTATGTATCCTAGACTAGGATAATACTTTAAATTGTAATGAACAAAGCCTTCAAATAAATAATCATTTGAGGGTTTTGTTGCTTACAATTTAGAATAGGAAGAGTATTAAATATATTAACAGGGTTCACGTGTTAAGTTATCAATAAAATTCTGCTCTAGATGTAGTAATCAATATAATAAATAGATTGAGAAATTTTAAAAAGTGGTAGAAGAGGTAGAATTTCAAAAATATACCCTTCCACCAAGGGGATACCAGATGCTTACGACATCATTATTGTACTCTCAAGGCATGTGGAGACTTGTTGCCTTTTGTCAAGAATTTAGCATAAAATTTTATCGTTAGCTTCACTGTTTAGACTACCTATTTTAAAAGATTTAAACTTATCTTTTATGTTAAGAAAATATAATGTTCTAGGAGAGCATATGAGAGATATCAATCAGTATTTAAGAAGAAGTGAGCTGTTTCAACAACGAAAAACAAGTAAAGTCACGTTGAATATTCCTTTAACAATTGCAGTTTATTTTATATTATGGTTGATTGGACTTGGGTTAGGGAGATTTCTTGTGCAGGTAGTTTTTAATGCCCTTGGTTTGACAGCTAATACGAATAGGACGCTTATGCTTGCATTAAGAAAATTAATGGTTTGTGGAACACAGATAATAATTTTCTTTTCATGGGTAAAATTTGTGGAAAAACGACCTGTGAATTCGGTTGGT
>DCPV01000242.1:18400-18629 GCA_002323775.1 Firmicutes bacterium UBA1535
GGAATGATAACATTTCAATATAATTCATTAGACTATAGTTACATAATCATAAATCTCGGTATTATTGCATTAGGCTGGATTATACAAAGTGCTTCAGAGGAAATTGCAATAAGGGGATGGCTGATTCCGAGTTTAGAAGAAAATTGTACACCAGTTATAGCAATTTCTATTACAGCAATTATATTTGGCGTACTTCATTTATTTAGTGCTGGAGTAACAGTTTTATCTT
>DCPV01000242.1:18778-19645 GCA_002323775.1 Firmicutes bacterium UBA1535
CTGGAGTAACAGTTTTATCTTTTATAAATCTGATATTATCGGGTATATTTTTTGCGTGCTATGCTATTGTCGATGGAAATATATTGGGTGTTTGCGGACTGCATTTTGCTTGGAATTTTGCCCTTGGAAATATATATGGACTTCCTGTCAGCGGTTTTGCTGATAATGGTAAAAAGATATTTAAAACACAACAAATAGGTTCTAATATATTTACAGGAGGAGATTTTGGCCCTGAAGGTGGACTTGTCATAACACTTATATTGCTGATAGCGATAGCTTTATTGATATTGAAATTGAAGAAAGATAGTAAAAGATGAAAATATAAGTTAGTTTATTTAACGCCAATGCTTCGTCAGGCTCAAATGACATCTTTTTTATATCCTCAAGGCATTGTGAAATTTACTGTCTTTTGTCAAAACAGAAGGTATAGATTTTTTAGATTGAAAAATAATTATAAAAACGTATTATCAATACGCATTTTAGATTGGAGGCATAAGAATTGGAAAAAGTTAATGTTTATGAAAAGCTGAGTACTTTCAGTGAATATTGGAGTCCTAAGATTGTTGGTGAAATGAATGAATCATATGTAAAACTCGTAAAGTTAAAAGGTGAGTTTGTATGGCACTTGCACGAAAACGAGGATGAAATGTTCATGGTTATTAAGGGCAGTTTGGTAATTAAGCTTCGTGCGGAAGATATTGTTTTAAATGAGGGTGAATTTTTTGTTATACCAAGAGGAATAGAACACATGCCGGTTGCTGAGGATGAAGTGCAGGTTATGCTTATTGAACCAAAGACAACATTAAATACAGGTAATGTCAAAAATGACAGAACTGTGGAGAACTTAGAAAAAATATAAAAAAAGTA
>DCPV01000242.1:19706-21145 GCA_002323775.1 Firmicutes bacterium UBA1535
GAAAAAATATAAAAAAAGTATTTTGGAATTTGGTAATAGCTAATCCATTTCAAGGAACTATAATCTCTTGCCGAGGACAAGCTATACTTTGGCTGAAAAATGAGATTTTTTGCCCTTTTTTAGATATTCTACGGATGACATAGGTTAAAAAAGTTATTCTACCCGATATTAGTAGTTATTGACTTTATTCTTTCTCCTGCGGTAGGTATATGGGTGAAGGTGGGAATTGTTATTGAAAGGAGTACTTTATGGAGGATGCGAAAGTATATCTTGTGCTTCTTAAAAAATCCGACCATTATTTATGAAGTAAACAAAAATGTAAAAATACCAAATGCAAAGATAAATGTTGCAGAAATCACTTTTTGGTAAAAAAATCATGAAATAAAATCATAACATAAAAGCAGATATAACGTGATGAATTATCAGGGTGTATCTGCTTTTCTATATTTGAGCAAAAGAAAAAATTCGTCTCGTTTTGCTTTCTCAATGTTGTATTTTTTCTTTTATAAGAGTATTATATATTTAGTGGTTTATTAGTGCGAACTAAAGAGCAAAAGGCAAGGTGTTAATTATGAATAAAAAAGAACAAATAGAAACGATAAAAGAAGATTTTAAAAATGCACAATCAGTCTTAACAGCGATTGGTGATGAAACACGCCAGATAATACTTCTGGTTTTAATGGAATCCGATTGCGAAAGCGGAATGCGTGTTGGTGAAATCACGGCGAAAACACATCTCTCTCGCCCTGCTGTATCACATCAATTGAAAATATTGAAAGATATCGGAATTGTAAAAATGAGAGAGGAAGGGACTAAAAACTTTTATTATATCAATGTCTCTGCAAAATTAAATATACTGAAAAAATTAGTTATGGATATTGAACATTTGATGAAAGAGTTTTATCAATAAAATTAAAACATATTTAGTAGCAGATAGTATTAATTGCAAATTTTCATATCAGACCATAGAAAGGGAAATAAAAACTTTCACATGGTGAGGAAATTAATCATGTGAATGAGAATATTAAGGTGTGAGTAATGAATAGTGCTGTAAAAATTGATGTAGAAAAATGTATTGGCTGTGGGCTATGTTGTAAAGACTGTCCACATCATGTGCTTGTACTGCAAAATGGGAAAGCCACAATTTTGGCTGAGAAATGCCTTGAATGTGGTCACTGCATTGCTATATGTCCAAAAGATGCTTTTACTATGAGCGGATATGATATGAATGAAGTTAAAACATATGATAAAAACATCTTTGGTATTGATGAAGATATTCTTCTCAATACAATAAAGTTTAGGCGGTCAGTAAGGCACTATAAAGATAGGCAAGTAGAAAAGGAAGTAATTGAGAAAATCATAGAAGCAGGGAGATTTACCCCTACCGGAAGCAATAAACAAAGGATAAGATATATTGTTGCGCAGGAAAGCATTCCTAT
>DCPV01000242.1:21258-22570 GCA_002323775.1 Firmicutes bacterium UBA1535
TGCGCAGGAAAGCATTCCTATGTTTGAAAATGAGGCACTCAAAACATTCAGGAAGTTGAAACGCCTGTTGGAAATTGCGAGCAAGTTTGTTAAGCTCCCTTATGACGTGAGCGGATATAAATTAGAACCGGGATTCTTTTTCCATGGAGCACCAACAGTCATCTTTATTGTTTCGGATGATGATGTAGATGCCTCGCTTGCAACGATGAGTATGGAGCTGATGGCTGAAGCTATGGGGCTTGGTACGCTGTATGTAGGCTTTTTCGCTGTGGCAGCAAAACTAAGCAAAGGGATTAGAAAAGAGCTTGGTCTTGCCAAAAAAGAAAAGTTGGTAACCTGCCTTGCAATGGGATATCCCGATGTTAAATATATGCGTACGGTTCCCAGAAAAAAGGCTGATATTGAATGGAGATAAAAGCAAATACTAAGAAAAATATATAAAAATAAATGGAGGTAATTTCATGCGCAGTGCAATAGAAAGTAGAGTTTCACGTAGAAAATTTGAAAAGGAAGCGATTGCGGATTGGGAAAAAGAAAATATTATTTCCCTTATTAATCAATTAAATGAGGTGTCCGGTTTAACCATGACATTCATAGAGAATGGAAGCAGTGCTTTTGGGAAGTTAAGAAAAAGTTATGGGCTGTTTACCAATGTACGTTCTATTATATTGATGAAAGGCAAGAAAGACGATAAAGATTTGAAAGAAAAGGTTGGATATTACGGAGAAGATTTAGTTCTTGCTATAACTGATTTAGGTCTTGGAACATGCTGGGTTGGAGGCACCTTTGATAAGGATGAATTAACTATTGATAGCGGCGAGGAATTGGCTTGTGTCGTAGCAGTAGGTAAAGTGGCAGCTCCTTCTTTTACAGAAAAAATATTGAGATCAGCCACACATAGAAAAGTAAAGAGTATGGAAGAACGAATCACAAGCGATCAACCTTTGCCTCAATGGGTACAAAATGGAATGAAGGCTGTACTATTTGCTCCAAGTGCTAAAAATACACAAAAAGTAATGTTTAAGTATGAAAACAACATATTAAGCGCTCAAATTGCAGATGACTATTCAATGGATATGATTGACTTAGGTATTGCAAAAAAACATTTTGATATAGAAGCAGGGGGAAAGTTTGAATTTGGAAATGGAGGCATCTTTCATTTAAAATAAACAATAGCAAATTAGAGAAAGATGCTTTCTGAGATTTTGATATTCAAACTCTAAGCTTAAAGAACAAATTTTTATCAAAAAGAAAAATGATAAGCAGGAACAGCAATATAGGCTTCTGCTAAAAAAACTGCTAAGACTAAAAT
>DCPV01000242.1:22846-23042 GCA_002323775.1 Firmicutes bacterium UBA1535
ATTTTAGTCTTAGCAGTTTTTATGATTTCAATATGCTTGTAAATCTAGTGTGCGATGCTCATGTCCCCATATACATATGGCATCAAGAATAGGTATAAGAGACTTTCCCCTATCAGTCAATGAATACTCTACTTTAGGAGGAATCTGTGGATACTCCTTGCGATGAATCAGACCATCGCTTTCAAGTTCTTTTAGT
>DCPV01000013.1 GCA_002323775.1 Firmicutes bacterium UBA1535
AAAATAATATTTTACAATTATGTATTTGCTAATAGAACTAATATAAATTTGAAAATTATAGAATTGGAGTTGATTAATTATGGAATTTTTTAAGGATTTAGGTAAGAAAATATCAAACGCTAGTCAAGAGGTTGTTAAGAAAACCCAAGATATGGCAGACACAATGAAGCTTAATGGTGAAATCTCAAATGAAGAAAAGAAAATAAACAGCGCATACTTAATGATTGGACATAAATACTTTGACTTACATTCAGCCTCTCCAGATGAAGAATTTGTAGAATATATTAATTCTATAAAAAATTCAATGGATAGAATTGCTGAATTAAAGGAAGATGTACTTAAAATAAGCGGTAAAAAAACATGTCATCAGTGCAGCACTGAGCTAGATAACAAAGCACCGTTCTGTCCAAATTGCGGAGCAAAACAACCTATTGAGGTTGAGGAAATTAAGATTGAAGCTGAAGTTGAGATTGTAGAAACGAAAAATGCGTGTAAAAATTGTGGTGAAGCATTAGAAAATGGTACAATTTTCTGTCCGAATTGCGGAACTAAGGCTGAATAAAAAAATGCTAATCAATACTTAAAGAAAAATTAAAATGCAAATGTCAAAGTAACTTTGACATCTGCATTTTTTATTTTATCCTAATATTATACGATGGAATATTTTCTTTCCTTTTTTAATCATAAGCTTTCCATCCTTAAAATCATTTTCTGCTATTAACTTTGATATGTCAGAAAATACTTCGTCATTAACTCTTACTCCATTTTGCTCAAGAAGTCTTCTTCCTTCACTTTTCGTTTTAATAAGGTCAGCTTTTATCATCAAATCTATTATGCTTATTCCATCTCCAAGCTCTGCTTTAGAAATTTCCGTTGATGGTACATGGTCCATATTTGCACCGTCTGAGAACAATGCTTTTGCAGCTTCCTGTGCCTTTGCAGCCTCATCTTCCCCATGAACAATTTTTGTTATCTCAAATGCTAAAACTTCTTTTGCATGGTTTATCTGTGCACCCTCTAATGCCCCAAGTCTTCTGACCTCGTCCATAGGCAAGAATGTCAGCAAGCCTAAAAGTTCTTCAACCTTAACATCTTCAACATTTCTCCAGTATTGATAGAATTCATAAGGTGATGTCTTTTCTGGGTCTAGCCAGATAGCACCTTTCATTGTTTTTCCCATCTTTACCCCATCACTTGTTGTCAATAGCTTGAATGTTAAACCAAATGCAGATTTTTGTTCTTTTCTTCTGATTAACTCTACTCCTCCAATGATGTTTGACCACTGGTCATTGCCGCCAAGCTGCATTGTACAGTTGTACAGCTTATTTAATTTCCAAAAATCATAAGACTGCATAATCATGTAATTAAACTCAAAGAATGTAAGTCCTGTTTCCATTCTTTGTTTGTAGCAATCGGCTGCAAGCATTCTGTTTACTGAAAAATGTATGCCAATCTCTCTTAACAGCTCAACATAATTAAGGTCTAACAACCAATCTGCATTATTAGCAACAATTGCACTGTCGTTATCAAAGCTAATAAATTTTGTCAGTTGCTGGTGAAATCTGTTAGCGTTATAGTCTATAGTTTCCTTTGTCATGACAGTACGCATATCTGATTTACCGGATGGGTCTCCTATCATTGTAGTTCCTCCACCAAGCAAAGCTATAGGTCTATGCCCTGCTCTTTGCATGTGCATCATAGCCATTATAGTCAAGAAATGCCCTGCTGTCAGGCTGTCTGCTGTAGCGTCAAAGCCTATATAAAAGGTAACTCTTTCCTTTCCAAGTGCTTCTCTAATCTCATCTTCATGAGTACACTGCTCAATAAATCCTCTTTCTCTAAGGATATCAAAAACATTTTGTTTCTCCATTTTATTCCTCCTGTTTATATTAATATATATTATTATTTAAAAATAACTTTTACAAATCGATTTTTACCAAATTGAAGCACAAAATTGTCTCCGTAATTTATAATAAGGTCAATATCTTGTACAACATCACCATCAATTTTTATGCCTTTACCTAAAATATGTCTTCTTGCTTCACCAATAGAATTAGAAAATCCAACCCTCTTTATCAATTCAACAATTCTTATCTCATTACTGTTAATATCGTCTTTATTGATTTCATATATATCAATATCATCCGGTATGCTTTTAGCTGCAATTTCATAATAACGCTTCTTTGCTAATTCTGCGCTCAAAGCTGAATGATAAATAGTGACTATTTCTTCTGCATAAATAAAATGAGCTTCTCTAACATCTTTCTCAATTAATTTTTTATAGATATTCTCAGGAATATCAGTAGTTAGCTTAAAGTAATCTTCAATTATAGCGTCGGGGATTTTCATACATTTTTCAAACATGATTTCAGGACTCTCATCAATACCGATATAATTGTCCAGAGATTTACTCATCTTTTCAATACCATCCAATCCTACCAGCAACGGAAAAGTTATAACTTCTTGAGGTAACTGATTATAATCTCTTTGCAATTCTCTCCCAACTAAAAGATTAAATGTTTGGTCTGTGCCGCCGACTTCAATGTCTGCATTCAAGGCTACTGAGTCGTAACCCTGCATTAATGGATAAAACATTTCATGTAATCCAATAGCCTGATTTTCATTATATCGCTTTGAAAAATCGGCTCTTTCTAAAATACGAGCAACAGTATACTTACCAGCCAGTTTAAGTACTTCTTCAAAATTCATCTCTGATAACCACTCAGAATTATATACAATCTTTGTTTTATCTTTATCCAGTATTTTTGTCACTTGGTTAAAATATGTCTGACCATTAATCCTTGTTTGCTCAAAGGTCAAAGGAATTCTCGTTTTGCTTTTACCAGACGGATCTCCAATCATCCCAGTAAAATCACCTATTACAAATATTATTTCATGCCCTATATCCTGTAGAAGTCTTAGTTTCCTTAAAACTACTGAATGTCCTAAGTGTAAATCAGGCCGACTAGGGTCAGCACCTAGCTTAATTTTTAGTTTTTTATTGCTTTTTAATTTATCCAATAAGCCTTCTTCGGAATAAATGGAAACAGCATCTCTTTTTATTATTTCAAAAACATTTTGAGTATTCATATAACTATCTCCTAACAAAAATTTTTATTAAACAAATCATTAATAGTAAAAGCTTAATTTTCAATTATTTAAAATTTATTATCCCAAAAAATAATAAAAACTATCTCGCAAAGGACGAAATAGCCGTGGTACCACCTTAATTTACACTCTAACAAGTGCCTCTCTCCAAATAACGCTGGTTAAACGCTGTAGCTTCCTACAGATACTCGGAAAATCGTATTTCATAATATACAACCTTTAAGTCTTTCACCAGCCGACCTACTCTCTACATAGTCTTTATATTACTACTTATATTATTTTAGATATAAAAGCTTTAATTAATTGCTTAAAATAATATTTATTTTCTTCATTGTACTAATAATAATCTTAATTTATAACATGATAACCCACATATTTATCAATGTCAAGCAAATAATATAAAAATTTACTAAATTAAATAATGCTATTTATGTTATATTATGGTAATTAGTATATCGTTTTCTATACATTATGTTATATATATAGAAATATATACTAATAAAATTAACATATTATGTATTTTAATACTTTTAATTGTCACATTATACGTTAATTTTACATTATAAGCAATAATTGTGCCTTTTTTTTATAGGACAAGAGCTGTATAATCTATTCAGACGAGGTAGCCACTAAAAAGTTCCCTCGTTTCAAAAAAAATTTATATAAGGAGCGTGATTATATGAAGAATAAGGTTATAGCTTTATCTTTACTAATTACAGCATTGTCAATAGTACCTGCATTTGGAGCTACAAATGACAATTGCAACAACAGTATTGATATCAATAAGATACTGTCAAACAGCAAAATTATCCAAAAAGGAGTAAGTGCTTCTGAAATCTGCAACTTGTTACCGAGCGATTTATTGAAAGCTAATGGATTGTCAGATAAGGTTTTATCAGGCAAGTCATTGTCAGACATTTTGTCTTCAAAAAATACTAACCTAAATATAACTGACCTATTGAAAAAACAATTGAACAATACAAATTGCGAAAATACTAGCAAGCCTAACAGCGGAAATCAAGGTACTAAGAAACCAGAAATTAAGCTTCCTGAAATAAAGAACCCAGGAACTAAGAATCCTGAAACTACTACTCCGGGAACTAA
>DCPV01000033.1:0-314 GCA_002323775.1 Firmicutes bacterium UBA1535
ATGGCTCATCTTTGATGCAAGCCTTGTCAATTAACTCTAAACTAACTTTTATTGTTTTATCTTCCTGTATATAAGCCTTATCGTCAATGGAAATACTTGCCATAACGATTTTGTTATCTTTAATATAACCTTCATCATTAACGGAAATATCCGCTATAACTGTTTTATTGTCCCTAACAAGAACATCATCTAAAATGCTTAAATTCGCTTTAATATTATCAGAACTATCGCCAATATAAGCATTGTCATTAATTCGTATCAACGTAAAAAAGAGAGAGTTGTTATACATAGCTCCACCCTCTCCCATAATTTTA
>DCPV01000033.1:443-5828 GCA_002323775.1 Firmicutes bacterium UBA1535
AATTTTATTATAATTTAAATTAGAATTATACTTTGCCATAATAACACCTACTTAAAAAAATAAAAGACAGATTGATATCTGCCTTTTATAGTTATTTTCCCCAAATTCCAGCCCTGTCCATAAATACATAACTTCTCACCATATCCTCGCTTATATCAAGCTTTAATAGCGTTCCGTTACCTTTGCCTTTTAGATATCCATTTTTTATCATTTTTTCAATTGTAGGTCTATAATCTTTTGGTATTTCATCTAATTCGTTATATCTAATCATATTTTCATCATCTCCTGTAGTAGAGTTTTTTAGTTTAGTTAATTCCTTTAACACATCTTGTCTAAACATATCCATACTTTTACCATGCAATGGAAACCAGTGCATTACATCTGCGTGATTAGAGGCTATACCCTTTGTGTATCCCTCACTGTGGCAAATTATGTCACTTATAGGATTGAGCTTGTATTCTTTACACAAATATGCGCATAGCTCAATAGCCTCTTTATAAACACTATTAAAATAAGTTTGGTCAGTTAGATTATCTTCGCAAATTTCAAATCCTATATATCCAGTATTGTTAGCGTTTTTAAAAGACCCTAAATGACCAGAGCCAGAATGCCAGCCTACCATGTTCCATGGTAAAGTTTGATAGGTTGCGATACTTCCATCCTTTAATTTTCCAATAAAAGCATGCACACAGACTTGTCTGCTATTTGGTCTAAATTGATTCCAGTTATTAGAGTTCACAACTCCCAAGAGTCCATCATCAGGACCGACATATCTGCTAAGGTTTGGATTATTTGCACCAGTCGAATGTACAATTATACCTTTTACTATGTGCTTTTGTCCTATTTTATAGCATTCATTATTTGTTAGTATCTGCTTTTTTAAATTCATCTTCTATTACACTTTCATTTTTTATTCTTGCAGCATCTACAATGCCCTCGCCGATTATATACGCTATAAGTGTTGAGGCTCCTGTTATTATTGCTACAACTTGCTCTATTTGCAGATGGTTAAAATTAAGTGCTACCATTATAGCTGTAATAAAACCAATCAATGCAGTCCAAAACTTTCTACTTGTTAGTTTTTGTTTCCAGTTTATCATTCTTCAACATCCTCTTTATAGTATTTATTTTTAGCCATATTTTCATTTTTAGCCTTCCAAAAATAAAAGCTTGTAGCTGTTGTTATTACTGTCATTATCCCTGTAATTATATAACTTAGAGGAGATAAGTCCCTTATTACATACATTAGTATAAAAGATAATATCAATACGATTATAGCAACTATAAAAGCTGTTAATAATATTTTTTTGCTAAATTCCATTTTAAGTTTATTGGTCTTATTACCTCTCGACATGATTAACTTCACACTTGCTTTCTATTTTAGACACTCTGTTTTCAAGTTTTCCAAGTCTTGATTCAATACCCTCTACGTCTTTTCTAACTCCTGTGTTAATATCAATTATTGTTCTTAATTGAGTATTAACTTCACCTTTCCACTCTGAATCTGCTGCTATTTTACCGTCACGACTTCTTAAAAATCCAGCTAATCCTACAAAGCAACCTACAATTGCTATCAAAATACTTATTTCTACAGTCATGTTTCACCTCGTTTTTTCTAAAGGTAAAAAAATAACACTATTAATAGTGTCTTTTTATGCCTTTTAAATTATTATTTTATCCGTAAAATGTTTATAATTCGTACATTATCTCTTGCTTTTCTATTTCTGTTATATAACCAGCCATAACAAATATATCTAAGTCAGCTACTGTAAATAAACCCATTTGATAATACATTTTAATTAAATCTTTATCCATTATACAGTACCTACCTTTGCTTTAAGTTTTGCTATTTCTAGCATTAAACTAGCATTTACTTTGTCTTGCTCTGTTGGTGCTAGAGTAGGAATTAACGCTTGTTTTTCTTCATCTGTCAACTCAATTAATTCATTATTAACTAATTTATAGTTACAATAGTCAATATCTTCTGTTACTTTTAAACTCGCTAAATTGTCAATGCTTATATTATGCTTTTGCTCGTACAAACTATATTCTAATATTGCTCCATTTTCAGCTTGTTTAGTTATAAATAAATCATAATTAATCAATATATCTTCTTGCATTTTTTTATATTATCCTCCAATCTTAACACCTTTTATACGTCTAAAGAGAGATAAATTTGCACTAGACCAGATACTTATAGTTGTTGCACTTATACGTTGCAATACAACTTTTACACCATGTATATAAGTATACATATTTACACCGTTCGCAAAATCTTCAATATTTAGAGGTCTCAAAATAAATTCTCCTGCACTTGTCCCCTCACTTACTCCACCACTTGTACTAACACCACTACCATGAGATATTAATAGGTAATTATAATTAGTTAAGTCTTGAGACACAGTTATTGTCTGTGGTGTAGTAGATAAACTTACATTACCGCTCCATAAAGTATCTAATTTATCTGTTGTGGCTATTTTCTCCCAAGGTGTCCATTTATTATAATCCGGACTTTTATTATCATATGTTTTATTGTAGCGAACATATTCTCCCTTTGCTGTTGCATAATCTCTAAATATAGTTTGTTTAACCATACCTGTTTTCTTTACTGTTTTTATAACAACATAACCTAACGCATTAAATGCAGAACTTCCGCTATTGAAGTAAGTCGTACCATCTGGATAATCATTTGGCAATGCAGTTTCAGTTTTCCATCCATCAACCATCCATTGTTTGTCCGCTTTTTGTTCTAAGTCTATATTTGTAGCAATATTTGCTTCATTTAATTCACTGTCCCAAATTACATTGCCATCTATAGATGATAAAATTGGACTATTATATATTACTATGTTATCAGTCTTTGTTAATACCATTAATCGCGCAAAGTTCATATAGCTATCACTTATTGTGTATATTTTTCCTTTATCAGTGATTTGAATTTTGCATTTGTAAGGGGATGTTGCGTTATTTATTTGCAAAATATTTAAAGTTCCTTTAATTGTGCTCACAGATACTGCATTTCTTTTAGCAATAGATAAGACACCACTGGTAAAAGCATTATTATCATTTCCATCTAAGTAAAATCCAGATAAAAAACAATTTAATTCAAATGTTGTTGTAACAATATAATTTTGTATTTCTCCAATTTGATATATTTTATTACTTGCACTTATTATTTTATCTTTGTCCGCTTTTTGTTCCAAATCTTCCTTTTTGATAATTGGCTTCCAAGCGTACAAAAATATTTTATTTGTAATGTCTAATACAGCTTCAAATGATTTACCTCTTGTTTCTATAGCTGATCCAAAATTAGTCCACACCAATTTTGCATAATCAATATTAATGGGTATATATTCTAATAAACTCCAAGCAGTTCCGCCAGGTGGACTATTTGTTGGTAGGATACTACCTATAATATACGTTGTATAATCTCTGCTAGATAAATTAACCAAATCCGTTATATCTAAAATTTTTATTGTTTTATCCGCTTTATTACTTTCTAAATATGTAATTCTATTATTAAAATCTAATCCAATAGGTTTACTCATTTCTTTTCTCCTTAAAAAAAGTTTAGATTTCTTATTTTAATCCGTTTTATGTTTATAATGCGGACATTATGTTATTGTTATATTCTGCTATTTCTTCTTGTGTTGCTGTTTCTTCCCAAATTAATGTATCAAAGTTCCACTTAGGTTTAATCATTACATTAGCAACATTCCAATCTTTTTTAATTACCTGTTCGTTGTCTTTTAACTCATAAAATTGAACTGTATCATCTTCATTTAAAGCTACAAATTCAATTTTATATCCTTGTTTATTTATTACAATTCCAAACATTAAATCACCCCTTATTTATCAGTATCATAAGTAATTATTCCCGTGACTAATGACACTTGTCCTTTTATTAAAACTGTTACAATGCCGTTTGAGTCTAATGTCAACATAGCAGTTCCGGTATCTAGCGAGGCTGTGCGTAATGGGATACCTATTGTTTCTGTCGGTCTATATCCTGTTGGTATAGTTCCAATTATTGTAGCACCCTCGACAAAATTGCTAGTAGATGGTTTGCAATTTACATAATATTTAACTTCATCTAATGAATTTTTAACTACTTTACTTTTCCAAGTACTTGAGCCTATAACATAACCACTATTGAATGGAAATGAAATCTCTATTTTTCCTGTTGTGGCTATTTTACCTAAAACTATATCACTACCATTTACAACTCTAATATAAGAATCTATAGACGGATTTACTCTGTAAATACGCTGTACATAAATTATAGAACTATACTTAGTCACATCAACGCAATATGTGCCATTAACAAAACCTGCAACGCCAGATAATACCACCGTGTATTTTCCATTTTCATTACATTCATCAAGTGTACTTTTTGTTATTCTATCAACATATCCTTTGTCCGTAATTTGTTCCATATTCGCATTAAGCACTTTTACAGTTTCAGCACTTGACACTTTATCAGAACCCCCAGTTATCAAGTCGTCAACGATTGAAATTTTGTCTATTTTGTTTTCAATATTTTTTATATCTATTAATACTTTAGGTCTCATAAAAGATTTTCTCCTTTACTATTTTTATAAATTAATAATGTACGCTTTATTTTTATAATTCGGACATTATTATAAATAACTTTCGCTTGTTATCAACTCATATTTTTCCGCTGTTATAACTTCTTTTTTAACAGCATTTCCAACCATAACCTTATTCCATAAGTTTAATTCATACCATTTTTTTATTTTATCAAATATATTAAACCTCCAATAACGTATCTGTCATCATGGCTGTATAAGTTGCCTGTGCTTGTAATTTATCTTGCTCTGTTGGCAAAGCTACAGTGTTTTGTTGTGTTTGCCATTCTGCATATACTTCTTGTGCTGTAGCGGTTATAGTGTAATCATCAACAAGTATTGTTTTGCCATTTTCTATACCTTCTATTTGTTTATATTCATATCTAGGAGTAAATGTCATTCCATCTACAAATATATATTGTTGTTTTAATTGTTCTCTTGTCATATTTACCTCCTAAATTATTGGGAATGAAAAATCAATTACATAATGAACTGCTGAAGCTAAATCATAATTATTTTCAACTATTACATTTGGGAGATTATTATCTAATCGAAGTAAACCAACATTAAGTGGAGTAGCTGCCTGAGAATATACTAATTTTACCATATATAAGCTTGGTCTAATACCGTCTGGCAAAGTAAAAACAGCAGTGTTTTTTGCTCTAACACCATCTTTTATTTTACCGCTAATATGTGCTGTTTTACCACTAACGGTTAATGTTAAATATGAATTGTCTGCTACCACCCATCCATTTAATAGCCTATCAGATATGTTTATTTTTTCTGTTGTGGCTAT
>DCPV01000305.1:0-5375 GCA_002323775.1 Firmicutes bacterium UBA1535
ATCAGATGTGCCTCGTTCTGCCGCAAGACCGCTTAGATACATCGACAGATATGTTACAGTTAATCAAGGAGAGGTATTCTATATAACAGAAGTTTTGGCAAGCCTTGAGGGAGAAGAAAAAGGACCTGCCGGCAATACATCATTAGCAGCAGCATTTTCGATTGCACAGGAAATGGATAAAGACCAAATGATAGTTGTACAGGAAACAGAGTATACAGGTGCAGGAAAGCACATTCAGCCACAGCTTTCATTTGCCAGAGAAAATGGTATAGATATATTCTTCGGAGACCCTCGTGATGAGATTGCAGGTAAGAATATAATACTTCCAAAGCATCCATCGCTAATTAAGGTTGTTGATGTTGACCTTGATAAAATGAGAATATCTCATATAAAAAATGCTTTATCAACTTATAATACCAAAGCTAATGAGGTTTGTGAGGCAGATATAAAATTCTTGGCAAAAGAAACAAAAACTGATGAGAAATTTGTTAAGAATGTTTTAAATACATTATAAAAAATAGAAAAAATTATATTAATTTTACTGTTTTCATTCAATAGGGAGGAAATATGAAAAGAGCAGATGATTATGAACAAAGAAGACAGCATTTGGCAAATTTGACAGATGCAGAATTAGAAAAAAGATTTTGGGATTTAGCAGAAAAGGTTGTTGACCCACTCCTTGAATTAGGAAAGAAAAACACTACACCAGCAGTTGAAAGAAGTATACTTCTAAGAATGGGCTTCTCAAGTATTGAAGTAAAGCCAATAGTTGAAGGTGTTATGAACAAAGGCTTGATGGGTAAAGGCGCAGGTAATGTAGTGTGGAGATTATCAAAAAAACTCGGTGTATCAGTACGTGAGGCAGGACTTGCTTTAGCTGATGGAAAGCATTGGGATTTAGTGGATTCGTTATTTTAAGGAGGAGAAATATGCTTAAGCCAAATGAAAAAATAGACATTAAGGAATTATTAAAAGATTTAGATAAATATGAGCCAAGACGCCGTGGATGGCATTGGAGAGAAGGACAGGGCGGAAATAGAGTAGTTGGAGATTTTGAGTATCATGAGACTTCTGAAGGACTTAAAAACTATGTTCCGCTACCAGGCAGCAGAGGCTTTGGCTACATAGACCCACAGCCGGACTGTGTTATAACTACAGAAATAGCTTCAGGAAGATTTGAAGATGATATTAGACGTATGAGAATGTCTGCTTGGCATGGAGCTGATCACATAATGGTTATCAGAACAGCAGGACAGTCACACATTGACTCACTTCTTGAAGGAACTAACCAAGGTATCGGCGGTATCATGGTTACAAGAAAGCAAGTTAGAGCAAGCAGAAAGGCTCTTGACATGATAGAGGATGAAGTAGGTCGCCCAATAAACTTCCACTCATATATCTCAGGCGTTGCAGGTCCTGATATTGCAGTTATGTTTGCAGAAGAAGGAGTAAATGGAGCTCACCAAGACCCTCAGTACAACGTTCTTTATAGAAACGTAAATATGGTCAGAAGCTTCTGTGATGCTTGTGAGGCTAAAAAAATTATGGCATGGGCAGATATGCTTCAAATAGACGGAGCTCACAATGCTAATGCTACAGCTATGAAGGCATGGAAGGTTAGACCGGAGCTAATGGTACAACATGCTATAAATAGTATTTTCTCAAGAAAAATTGGCATCAAACCATCTAACATAGCATTATCAACAGTTCCTCCATCAGCACCACCGGCACNNGTATGAGACTTGACTTACCTTATGCAGTTGCTTTGAGAGATTTGTTCAAAGACTACAAGATGAGAGCTCAGCAAAATACAAAATATATGGAATCAGATATGAGAGAGGCTTCGGTTACACATACAATGAACCTTATGATTTCAAGACTTACAAGTGCTGATGTTCAATCTACGATAACTCCTGATGAGGGAAGAAACGTGCCATGGCACTATAACAACATAGCAGCTATTTCAACAGCTAAACAGGCTTTAAATGGTATGGATGGATTAAGAGAAATGGTTAAGCTTGACAGAGACGGAGTGCTTGGCAAGGACGTTAGAGAATTAAAGGAAAGAGCAACGTTATTCATGGAAGAAATCCTTGAAGTTGGCGGATACTTTAATGCAGTTCAAGAAGGCTTCTTCGTTGACAGTGGATATTATCCTGAAAGAAATGGTGACGGTATTGCCCGTGAAATAGAGGGTGGTATTGGATACGGTTATATATTTGAAAGAGATGAGGACTATTTTGCTCCTGTTTCAGTTCATTATGGATATAACAATGTACCAAAAGAGTTCGCAAAAGCAAGCGATGCTATAGGTGGAGATACATTTGAGGATCGTTCTAAGATAATTTATGTAGATGAATTAGACGAGAATGACAATGTAAATGTTAGACTTGCAGAAACAGAAAAATATTATAATACAAACATCACAAAACCAGAGGTTGAGTGGAGAGCAGACGGAGTTGTTGCTACTACAATATTCTTACCACTTGATGAAAGAACTGCCGAGTTTGCGGCAATTAAATGCGGTGAGAAAATGGGACTTGAAGATGTAACAGTTGTTCATAAGCAAGCTATACATCCAAGCGAGGGAACACTTGTCGAAATCAAAGGAAAAGTAAAATTTGATATTGATATCAATGAGCTTGTTATCCCTGAAAAGATAGAAGTTTTATCAGATGAAGAAATAAGAGCTGATATACAAGCAAAACCAATGTTTATAGTTGCGGCAACAGTTGGAGAAGATGAGCACTCTGTTGGACTTAAAGAAACACTTGACATCAAGCACGGTGGAATAGAGAAATTTGGTATCAAATACGCATACCTTGGAACATCTTGCCCAGTTGAAAAGCTTGTAGATGCAGCTATAGAGACAAATGCAGATGCGATATTGGTAAGTACAATAATCACTCATGATGATGTTCATATTAAAAATATGAGAAAAATACATGAACTTTGCGTTGAGAAAGGTATCAGAGATAAGGTAATGATTATCTGTGGTGGAACTCAGGTATCAAATGAAATAGCTATTGAAGCAGGCATGGATGCAGGATTTGGTAGAGGTTCACATGGTATAGACGCAGCAAGCTTCTTAGTTAAGAGAAGGAGAGAAATGCAAGCTTAAAAAAATAAGTATGTATAGGAGGGGCTTTGCTCCTCCTAAATATTAATATGATTTATAATTTTGTTCTTATAAAATCGTGTATCTTTTGAGAATAAGGGTATAGATAGTATAAATATAAATCTAATATATTTATGGAGTAAAAATATGGATAAAATAAATCAAATAAATTTGAACAACAAAATAAGCCACATAGATGTTCTGGTAGCAGAGATTGGAAGCACAACGACAGTAGTAAACGCATTTAATGGAATAGGTACTTCCTCTCCATCTTTCGTTGGTCAAGGTCAAGCACCTACATCTGTTTTAGAGGGCGATGTAAATATAGGATTAAATGGAGCAATAGAAGATTTAAAAAGAAATATTGCTGCCGATAATTTGACATGGAACGATATGCTTGCAACAAGCAGTGCCGCTGGTGGCTTGAAAATGACTGTTCATGGTTTAGTATATGATATGACAGTGCGTGCGGCTAAAGAAGCTGCATTAGGAGCCGGTGGAATTATAAAAATGGTAACTTCCGGAAAATTAAGAAGACTGGACTTAAAAAAAATACAAGAAGTAAATCCAAATATAATCCTTGTTGCCGGTGGTGTTGACTATGGTGAAAGAGAAACAGCTCTTAATAATTTGGAGATGATTCTATCAATGGGGCTTAAAACACCAATAATTTATGCAGGCAATATTGAAAACCAAGATGAAGTAAAGCTAATGTGTGAGGAGGCGGATGTCCAACTCTACATAGTTGAAAATGTATATCCAAAGATTGATACACTCGTTGTCGAACCTACAAGAAAGGTCATACAGGATGCCTTTGAGGAGCATATAATTCATGCACCCGGCATGTCGGAAGTTAGAAAATTAGTCAATGGACCGATAATCCCTACTCCTGGAGCTGTTATGGAAGCTGCTAAGATATTGAAAGAGGATTTAGGAGATTTAGTAATATTTGATGTTGGAGGGGCAACAACTGATGTTCATTCTGTGACAGCCGGCTCTGAAGAAATCAATAGAATATTAATAAGCCCTGAGCCAGAAGCAAAAAGAACAGTAGAAGGCGATCTTGGTGTTTATGTAAATGCAAATCATGTTATCGAAAAAATCGGAGTAGATGAATTAAAAAAAGAATTCCAGGATTTAGATGAAATTATGGCAAGCTACAATGCAATTCCCAAAAATGACAGAGAAAGAGAATTTGTTGAAAGACTTACCGAAGAAGCTGTTTTAACCTCATTGGAAAGACATTCAGGAACAATGCGTAATTTATATGGTCCTACCGGCAAAAAAACAGTAGCCGAAGGAAAAGACCTAAGTGCTGTAAGATACATCATAGGAACAGGCGGAGCATTGACAAGATTGCCAAACAGAGAAAGTATATTAAAGAAAGTAGCTGGCTATGCCAAAGGACTAGAGCTTTTCCCGACTACAAGTGCCAAGGTAATGATTGATAATGACTATATCTTTGCATCGCTAGGAGTATTATCAAAAAAATATCCGAAAGATGCTTTGATTTTAATGAAGAAAAGCTTAGATTTAGCAGAATAATATAATTTAATAGTGAGGAGAGACATTGCTCCTATAACAAAAAATCTCAAAAGAGACAGGAGAAATATACCATAGTCTTTCACCTGTCTTTAAAATTTATTGATGAGGTGTCTTACATGATAAGGGAAAGATTTTCAGAAAAAATCAGAAGTTTAATGAGTGAAGACGAGTGGTTGATTGTTCAAGATGAATATAATCCTAAGGATAATCTGGTATATGAAACAAACTTTGCTTTAACCAACGGATATATGTGTACTAGAGCTACACATGAAGAAGGTACTAAAATATCATTGCCTACAACGTTTATAGCAGGGATATTTGATAAATCAGAGGCATTTATGAGAGAGCTGGCTAATACCCCTGATTGGCTAGGCTTAAAGCTATATAATGAAAGAAATTTAATAGGTATATAGGACTGCGAAATAATTGAATTTATTAGAGTTCTTGATATGAAAAGGTCAGTCTTATTTAAAAGAGTTATATTAAAAGATGCAGAAAATAGAGAAACTTTAATTGAGGGATATAGATTTTTAAGTAGAAACAATTTACATAGAGCAGCGATAAGGTTATATGTTACGCCATTGAATTATTACGGAATAATGGAAATGGAAAATATTATTGACGGAACAGTATTGAATTTTAAGGATTTTCCTAGATTTAGAGTTAAGCATCTTGAAACCCTTGAAGTGTCTAATCTAAATGGAAAGGGTTG
>DCPV01000305.1:5428-7871 GCA_002323775.1 Firmicutes bacterium UBA1535
AGAACCAGAGACTTTAAAACTCATATAGGTACTGGATGTGTAGTGAAAGTATCTAAATTAAATACAGATGGCTCAAACCATGCTATGCAAGATATTGCGAGCAAAGAAGATAATATAATAAAAATCAAAAGATATTCTTCTTTTGGTGAAGTAGCATTGGAATTTAATGATTTTGATGTTAAGGAAAATGAAACTGTAGTAATTGATAAAATGGCAAGCGTGTATACGCAAAGAGATGTACAAAAGGAAAACATCAAATCATCTATTGACAATGAACTGTCCAATTTTATAAATGATGGTATCGATAAAGAGTTAGACGGGCATTTTAAAATATACGAGGATATGTGGCAATATGCAAATATTAAAATAAAAGGTGATGATTTAATAGATAATGCACTTAGATTTAATATTTTTCATCTTATGAGCACTGCCAATAATCATGATGATAAAATAAGTCTTGGAGCTAAATTGCTGCATGGAGAGGAATACGGCGGACATGCTTATTGGGATACAGAAATATTTATGCTTCCATTTTTCGTATTTACAGCACCGGATGTAGCTAAAAATTTATTAAAATATAGATATTATTTACTTGATGTAGCAAGACAAAATGCTGTTAGCGAGGGATATAAGGGAGCAAAATACCCTTGGGAGTCAGCAGACGATGGAAAAGAGCAATGCCCTCAATGGACTATAGAGCCAGACGGCTCATGCTATAGGTGTTATGTAGCTGATTATGAGCATCATGTGACAGCTGATATTGCATACGGAGTATACAATTATTATAAATATACAGATGATATAGATTTTATGCTAAACTATGGAGCGGAAATCATATTAGAAACAGCTAGATTTTGGGTATCAAGATGTAATTATAATGAAAAGCTTGATAGATACGAAATTTTACAAGTTACAGGACCTGATGAATGGCATGAGCCTGTTGACAATAATTGTTACACCAACTATTTAGCAAAATGGAATATAGAAAAGGGATTTGAGATATTAGATTTATTAAAAGATAATCATAAATCTTCTTATCAAAATATTATTTCTAAGATAGGGCTTGCGGAAACTGAACTGTTAGAATGGAAAAATGTTTGTAAAAAAATATATATTCCTTTCAATGAAGAAGATAAATTAATGGAGCAATTCGATGGATATTTTAAGCTTCATGATTTTGTTATAACTGAGTATGATAAAAATGATATGCCGATTATACCTAGTGAAGCTAGGAAATTAAGGTTAAGAAATACCAGTATTAATAAGCAAGCTGATGTAGTGATGCTGATGTTCCTTCTGGGCAATGAATTTGATAAGGAAATCCAAAGGATAAACTACGATTATTATGAAAAAAGAACCTCACATCGTTCATCATTAAGTCCTAGCATCTTTTCAATAATGGGGCTTAGAGTAGGAAATGATTCTATGGCATATAAGTATTTGAGACGCTCAAGCTTAGTTGATTTGCATAATAATCAAAATAACACAAGAGAAGGAATTCATGCGGCTTCCTGTGGAGGAACATGGCAAAGTGTAATATTTGGCTTTGCAGGTATGAGTATAGATGAGGAAGGCACTATTAATTTTAATCCTTGTATTCCAAAGCATTGGGAAAGCATTGAATTTAAAGTAAATTACAGAGCTTCAGTTATAGATGTAGTTATATCAAATTCAGATATAAGTGTTAAATTGTCTAAAGGAAGTAAGGAAAATATTAGAATAAAATTCAAATCTACTGAAATTTACTTATAGAAAATAAGACATTATAGAGTATAATGTAGAAAGTATAATAAAAAATTTGATTATATCGATGCACAGATTGTATAAAGTGTTATGAGACATTTGTGCATGGACAAAGCTTACTGAAGGCAAGCTCAGTACATATCTTTTCATTATTTCTACTCTTTTTTAGCCTTATACTTATAAAATTGCGAGAATAGAAAGGTTATTTATCAATGAAATATATAAAAGGTATTATTTTTGATTTAGATGGTGTTATTTGCCATACTGATAAATATCACTATTTATCATGGAAAAAGGTAGCTGACGAGCTAGGTATAGAATTTGACGAAAATATTAATAATAGGCTTAGAGGCGTTTCTAGGATGGAGAGCCTTGAAATTATCTTAGAAAAGAGCAGTAAAAAATATAATGATTATGAAAAAAATCAGATTGCTGAGAAAAAGAACTCTATTTATAGACAATATCTAATGACAATGACTAACGATGATATTTCAAAAGATGTGCGTGATACATTGTGCTTACTTAAAGAAAAAGGATATTGCTTAGCAATTGGTTCTTCCAGTAAAAATGCAAAGCTTATACTTGAAAAAACGCTGCTTCTTGATATATTTGATGCAATATCAGATGGTACAAATATCACATATTCAAAGCCCAATCCTGAAGTGTTTCTAAAAGCTGCTGATATGCTTAATCTATCTCC
>DCPV01000305.1:8039-13635 GCA_002323775.1 Firmicutes bacterium UBA1535
CGATATGCTTAATCTATCTCCAAATGATTGCATTGTGGTAGAAGATGCTGTTTCAGGGATAATTGCTGGGAATAATGCTGGGATGCGTACAATTGCTATAGGAGACGCAAGTAATTCCAAAATGGCTTCATATGATGTTGAAAAACTTTCAGATATAATTTCTATTATAGAAAAATAATGAAACAAATAAAAATATAATATTATAAAAGAAAGGACTAATTAATATGTTTCCAAGATTAAAAATAGATTTAAGTAAAATCAAAACAAATCTGGATAAAGTTACAAGCATAGTAACAAAGGCTGGATGCTCAATCATGATTGTTACAAAAGTTGTCTGTGCTGATAAGGAAATCGTCAAGATAGTTGAACAGAATGAAAGCGTAGAATTCTATGCTGATTCAAGAATTGAAAATCTTGAAAGTATAACAAATACTAAAAAGAAAAAGGTGCTTTTGAGACTTCCTATGATAAGTGATGCAGCACGAGTAGTCAAATGTTCTGATATAAGCTTAAATTCTGAAATTGAAACAATCAAAGCTTTAGATAAAGAAGCTAAATCACAATCAACTACACATAAGATAATACTTATGATAGACTTAGGAGATTTAAGAGAAGGCTTGTACTATACAAACGAAGAACAAATTTACGATACTGTAAAACAAGTTTTAGAGCTAAAAAATGTAGAGCTATACGGTATAGGAGTTAATTTAACCTGCTATGGAGCAATAATACCTAAAAATGAAAACCTATCAATTTTAGCAGATTTTGCTCGTAAAATTGAAGAAAAATTCAGTATTAAGCTACAAGTTATCTCTGGGGGAAATTCAAGCTCCTTGCATTTAATAGAAAAAAATCAGCTTCCAAAAGCTATAAACAACCTAAGAATAGGTGAGGCATTTTATTTAGCAAATGAAACTGCTTATAGCAATAAAATAGAGGGTATGCACGATGATGCCTTAATATTGGAGGCAGAAATTATAGAGCTAAAAGAAAAACCATCATTACCGGTTGGAGAATCAGGTGTAGATGCCTTTGGACAAAAGCCTGTATACGAGGATAGAGGGGTCATAAAAAGAGCCATATTGGCAATAGGAAGACAAGACATTGATACAGATAGTCTAACACCTTTAGATGAAAAAATCGAAATATTGGGAGCAAGCTCTGACCATATGATATTAGATGTCACTAATTCCGATAAAAACTATAAGCTAGGCGATATAATATCATTTAAACTAGGCTACTCAGCAACACTAAAAGCTTTTACCAGCAAATATGTAAATAGAGAATATATATAAAAAAAAGTGACGGTTTACCGTCACTTTTTTTATGTTCATAAATCCATATCCTGCAAATTCATTGACATAGTTTTTAATTTAAAATATAACATACATATTGAATATCATCATAAACCTTAGACTATTCAAGTTTAGAAAACTTTAATAATTGTTCATAAATAAATACGTAATTTTTATTGACCATGCTTTTGATAAATGCTATAATTTAACGAGGATTTATAAAAATTAATAATAGTAATTGAGGAATTTAATGATGAATGATACTTTAGATTGCAGTATCAAAAGTTTTTTTGAGAATAGAGATAGACTTATTATAAGTCATATGAATGGTGAGATAGATAAAAAGATGTTTTTAGAATTAAACCACAATTATATGATTGAAAATAAGGTGAAACCATTTGTAATGATTGATAGCTTTGAAAAAGGAATGTATAACTATCAATTTTATAATATAATGGCTAAGTACAATAAGATGATAGCTCAGGATATTAAGGAAAGTGGCAAAAATATTGATTTTTATGCTAAATATCTTGATGATGTAAAACATTATTATGATGAGAAGGACAAAACTATATTTAGATTGTTACGATTTTTAAAGTATAACAATGTTGAGGCGTATTTTGTAAGTATGGAATCAACAGCATTGAATGGAAAATTATATGAGATAGTACTAAAGGATTATGAATTTGCTATATTACATTCATGCTCTGAGTGGATGCTTAGCGTTTTAAGAAAAGAAAATGTGTTTTTAGATCAAATTCAAAAATCTATTATAGACTATTATGTAAATAATACATATTGATAATAAAATTTTAGAAGGGAAATTTAAAATGGCAAAATTATTTGGAACTGATGGTGTTAGAGGAATTGCTAACATTGATTTATCAGCAGATTTAGCATATAAGTTAGGACGAATAGGAGGCTTTTTTTTAACAAAAGGAAAAGAAAGACCTAAAATGCTTGTAGGTATGGATACCAGAATATCTGGGGATATGCTTGAGGGAGCTTTGTCGGCAGGGCTTAATTCAGCAGGTATTGATGTTTTATATGTTGGAGTCGTTCCTACGCCTGCTATCGCTTGTCTTATAAAGATACTTGGGGCTGATGGCGGAGTTATGATATCTGCATCCCATAATCCTGTTGAATACAATGGAATTAAGTTTTTTAATGAAGATTCTTATAAATTGACTGATGAGATGGAAAATTCAATCGAAGAATACATATTCAATAATTTAGATATTGATAACATACCAAGCGGCGGAAAAGTTGGCAGGAAAATAACAGTTGAAAATCCTACAAGAAAATATATGGATTTTTTAAAAAATACTATTAATATTGACTTTAAAGGGCTTAAGGTTGCTATGGACTGTGGAAACGGTGCTGCGTATAAAGCTGCTCCAGAGCTTTTACATGAGCTTGGAGCTCAGGTATTTGTTATAAACAATGAGCCCAATGGAATAAACATAAATGTAAACTGTGGCTCAACAAAGCCTGAGGAAGTACAAAAGCTTGTTCTTGAAACAGGTGCAGATATTGGACTATCATTTGACGGTGATGCTGATAGGTTGATTGCTTGTGATGAAAATGGAAATATAGTTGATGGAGACCATGTGCTTGCTATTTGTGGCATACATTTAAAGAAAAAGGGAATGCTAAAAAATAATACAGTTGTGGGAACTGTGATGAGCAACATGGGACTTGACATAGCTCTCCGAGAAAATGCAATAGATTTAATAAAAACAAAAGTTGGAGACAGATATGTTCTTGAAGAAATGAAAAATAATAATTATTTGCTCGGTGGAGAGCAGTCAGGACATATAATATTTTTAGATTACAACACTACAGGAGATGGTCTTTTAACAGCCTTACAGCTAATGTCAGTAGTAAAGGAAACAGGAACTAAATTATCAAAGCTTTCCTCTGTAATGACGGATATGCCACAGATTTTGGTAAATGCAAAGGTCAGTGCTGAAAAGAGAAATGATTATTTAAGTGATAATGAAATAGTTAATAAAATCAATGATATTGAAAATCATTTCGCAGGCAAAGGCAGAGTTCTAATAAGACCATCTGGTACAGAGCCATTAGTCAGAGTAATGATTGAGGGAGACAAGCAAGAGGAGATAAAAGCATACGCAGAAGAATTGGCAAGGTTAATTGAAGATAGACTTATATAAATAAGAAATATGATAACTGAATTTTTTAACGATATAATAAATTATTTTAAAACACTTGATAGTGAAGAACTTATACAATTTGTAAGATTAGGAGGACCTTTGATAGGTATTATTTTGCCTGTTATTGAAGCCTTTATTCCTATACTTCCATTGGTATTATTCGTTACTATAAATGTCAATGTTTTTGGCCCGGTTTGGGGATACTTATACTCGTGGATAGGAAATTGTCTTGGCTCATTTCTTTTATTCTTTCTGTTAAATAAAATAGGGGGAAAGAAAATTGAGGAAAAAATTAATCAAAGTAAGTATAGTTCAGCATTAAAAAGAATTAAATCTAAAAATTCTTCAATACTGTTTTTACTGTATTGCTTTCCTTTTACTCCATCATTCCTTATAAGTGGGGCATCTGCGCTTGCCAATATGAGCATTAAGAATTTTTTAGTATCATTGTTGCCCGGAAAGTTAATAATGTTAATATCCCTTGCATTAATAGGCATGAATATAGGAGCATTCTTCGAAAAGCCACTAAGGTCAATTTTGTTTCTAGGAGCTATATTATTAATAAATTTTATGATAAAATATATAGCAGAGCGTTCAAGCTTGTTTATTGTTAATAGAAAAGATGATAAGAAATAACGAAAGCATCCTAAAAAAGTTAAAGGCAGGTTTATTCTAATAAAACCTGCCTTAATATTATTCTTGTTTATTCATTAGTTACTGCTGATTCCTCTGACTCATCAATATCTTCTTGTGGCTTGAATTTTTTTATTTCTTTTTCAACTAATATTGGATTTTGAGCCATTTTTCCGCCTAAAAAGCCTGCTATTAAACCCTTCAAATCTACTCCAAGTCCGCTTGCCAAGCCTTCTGTAACCTGTGTTGTTCCGTTGACTATGTCTGATAATAGCTTTGTGTTGTTACCCTCGCCATACATCGTAATTTTATCAACCTTGCTTAATGGCTGAGCTACATTTTTAGCTATCTCTGGCATTGCTTTCATTAACATTTCAATGACTGCAGCTTGTCCCATCTTCTGCATTGCTTCAGCTTTTTTATCAATACCTTCCGCTTCTGCCAATGCCTTTGCTCTGATTGCTTCAGCCTCTGCTAAACCTACTGCTGATATACCAGCCGCCTCTTGTTCTCTTGCGTACTTCATTGCTTCAGCTCTTTTCATTTCTGCTTCCGCTTCTTGTTGTTCTTCAAATAACTTTGCTTCTGCTTCTCTTTGACGTTTAAAAAGATATGCTTGAGCCTCCTGCTCTAGCTTGTAACGCTCAGCATCTGCTTTTGCTCTTATATTCGCATCCAACTGTTGTTTTGTTATTTCAACTTCTTGCTTCCTTAATTCTGCGTCACGCTCTGCTTTGGCTATTTGAGCATTTACCTTAGAAGTCTCAATTTTCTTTTGCTGCTCCATGCTTTGTATTTCATAAGCTGCATCTGCTTCTGCCTTCTTGTTGTCAGCTAAAACTTTAAGTCCAGCTTGCTTTATTTCAAGCTCGTTGTTCTTTTGAGCTATTTCTGATTCTGAAGCTACTCTTGCATCATTAGCTGCTTTATCTGCCTCAGCTTTTGCAATTGCTACGTCTCTGTCTGCATGAGCCTTTGCTATGGCTGCATTTTTCTTGATTAATGAGGTATTGTCTGCTCCTAAATCCTTAATCAAACCACTCTCATCTGTTACATTTTGTATATTACAAGATAAAATCTCAATTCCCAGCTTGCTCATGTCAAGTGATGCCTTTTGCATAACTTGGTCTGAGAAAGCATCTCTGTCGGTGTTGATGCTCTTTAATGAAATAGTTCCTATTATCTCACGCATATTACCTTGCAGTGAATCTTGCAGGTCTAATGTTATCTCCTCTGCTAGTTTGTTAAGGAAGTTTTTTGCTGCTAGTTTCAAGCCTTCTTCTGACGACTGTATTCGAACTTTTGCAACTGCATCAACATTTACATTTATAAAATCATTTGTTGGGACACTTTGTTCTGTTTTTATATCTACCGTCATTTGACCTAAGTAAAGCTTGTCTAATCTCTCTATAAACGGTATCCTCACACCTGCTCGTCCTATTAATATTCTTGGCTGTTTTCCCAAGCCTGATATAATATATGCTTGATCGG
>DCPV01000305.1:13761-15726 GCA_002323775.1 Firmicutes bacterium UBA1535
GATCGGGCGGTGCTTTTACATAGCCTTTTGCTATGATTATGATAATTAATATTGCTAGGAACGTTATTCCTATATACGATATATATGGAAACAACATCGTTATTTCTGGCATTTTTTACATCTCCTTTTATATTTTTTTGTTATTCTTCTTTTATCTTAACATACTGTTATATTTATGTCAAGATAAAACCGAACTAACGTTTGTTAAGATAAAGTAAAAAAGTAAAGATTAAATCAAATAAGCTAATATAAATATTGTTTAGTAATTATTCTAAATTATTTTTTATGATAAACATGATAATAAAGAACAGGCAATAAAAGCCCACCACCTATAAAATTACCAATTGTTGATGGTATTAAATTTCCGATTATTTGTGTTATCGTTATGCTGTTGTCAACTAAAGCCCCCAAAGGTAAAAAGAACATATTTGCAACGCAATGCTCAAATCCGCAAAGCACAAATAGCATAACTGGGAACCAGCATCCGAATAATTTACCAATTGTATCTTTCGCTGTATAAGCAAACCAAACTCCTAAAGCAACAAGTATATTACAGATAATTCCTTTAAGTAAAATTTGAACAAATGATAGCGATACCTTTGCTTTAGCAACAGTTACAATTGTTGCTGCAAGTGCTGAATCGGGTTTGTACATTCCGGAAAAATATACCATTAAAGCAACAGCTAGTGAGCCAATTAGATTGCCAAACCACACTTGCGTTATGCTTGATACTAAATCCTTTATTTTAATCTTTTTATTTAGGCAGCCAAATGTCATTAAGCAGTTGCCTGTGAAAAGCTCACCGCCTACTAAAATTATTAGCATAAGCCCTACAGGGAAAACAGCAGCTCTTAGAAATGGATCAGCAAACATTGTTAGAAAGCCTTGCCCTCCAAGTGCGATATAAAGTCCTCCCATAAAACTTAATAAAAACCTTTTCTTTACATTCATAGTAGCTTTTGTAACTGATAATTCTGTTACATAATCAGCGGTTTCCTTTGGTGTTAAATAATTATTTGTCATTTAAACCTCCATACGTTAAATAAAATTTTTAAAAATCTATCGACAAATCATACCTTTTAATGATATAGTATATTAGAAATAAATTCAAGATGAAAACGATAAATTTTTAAAATTTTTTTTGGTAAGTTTTGGTAAGAACATTAATAATTAATGTTTATTATAAAATAATTTTTTATAAATTGGAGGAATTAGATTTATTATGGCAGAAAAATTTTTAACAGATATTGAAATCGCTCAAAATGCGGAAATGAAAGAAATCAATCAAATAGCAACTAAGATTGGTATTCCTGATAAGTACGTTGAAAACTATGGTAAATACAAAGCAAAAATTGACTATAGATACTTAAATAACGAACTTAAGGATAACAAAGATGCAAAGATAATCTTAGTAACTGCAATTAATCCAACTCCTGCAGGAGAGGGAAAAACTACTACAACTATCGGTGTTGCTGATGCTTTATCTTATCTTGGCAAAAGGACTGTTGTAGCTTTAAGAGAGCCATCTTTAGGACCAGTATTTGGTGTTAAAGGAGGAGCGGCAGGCGGTGGATATGCACAGGTAGTTCCTATGGAAGATATAAATCTTCATTTCACTGGAGATTTGCACGCTATAGGTGCTGCTAACAACCTTTTAGCTGCTATGCTAGATAACCACATTCACCAAGGAAATAAGTTGAATATTGACACAAGAAGAATCACTTGGAGGAGAGCTGTAGACATGAATGACAGACAGCTAAGAAGCATAATAAGCGGTCTTGGCGGAAAATCAGAGGGTGTTCCAAGACAAGATGGCTTTGATATAACAGTTGCTTCAGAAATAATGGCAGTATTCTGCTTGTCAAGTGATATCATAGATTTAAAAGAAAGAATTGCAAGAATAATTGTAGCGTATAATATGGATGGAGAGGCTGTAACAGCAGGATATTTAAACGCTCAAGGACC
>DCPV01000134.1:0-756 GCA_002323775.1 Firmicutes bacterium UBA1535
TATTATACTATATTTAAAATAGACTTTCAACAAAAAGTTGTTTTTCAAATATATCTAATTTAAAATATTTCTTATTTTAATAAATGTAGAATTTAATTAACAAATCGCCATAAAATATATATATTAATGTTGCTAAAGAAATAAATGGACCAAATGCAATGTTATCAGTTTTTTTCTTTATTTTAAGTATCAATAACATTACTGAAACAACAGCACCTATAATAAAGGAAAGAATCATTATAAATAATATCCCTTTGATTTTAAAAATAAAGCAAGCACAGTTATCAGCTTTATATCTCCGCAACCTATTGCATCTACACCTCCTATAATGTCTGTTATATATGCTAGAAATAGAAACCAATTCCTGTTATGCTTCCTATTACATTTTCACTATTGATGTTATTAGTACAGCTTAAATACGCTAAACTACATATAAACGTTATAGAAAGTAATTCATTTGATATTATCTTTTCCTTAAAATCAATACAAGAAATTACTAATAACATAATAGTTAGAAGTCCATAAAACAGATTATCCATCATATAGCCACATCCTTATACATATTCTTGTTGGCTCTACTATCATCAATACTGGTATTAGCTAACTTAATATCTGAAACATCACTTTTTACTTCATCAATAGTCTTTTTTTTATTTCTTATGCTCTCCTTCAACTCGTCATTAAAGTCTTTACCAAACCTAGGTATTATCTTAGTGATAGAATAGCCAAGTTTCTCATATTTCTCCTTTATTTTAA
>DCPV01000134.1:896-7759 GCA_002323775.1 Firmicutes bacterium UBA1535
TTTAATAGATGCCTCAATTCCTGCCTTATCATTATCCAAACAGCAAACAATCTTTTCAATGTTAGGATTATCTTTTAAATATTGTTCTAACTTTAAATCACTAACACCACCAAGAGAAATTTTATTTGACTTTATATAGTCCTGTCCCCTGTTTTTTATAAGTGTTTCATGAGACATAGCATCAATTATGCTTTCATAAACATTTACAATTTTGTTGTTCTTATCATTTCTAAGCTCAAGGTTATATCGCTTATCAGATCCAGGTAGCTCTCCTTTGAACTTTTTATCTGTAGCAGTACCAATTTTAAGACAATATTTAACCTCGTCATTATTGTTTTTTCCAATAAAAATACAATTATGATATTCTTTATCCTCATATAGCAGCTTATTTTTAACCATTTCATCGACTATCTTACTGTCGATTCCTCTTGTTTTACATAAGTAAGCATAAATTCTTCTATAATTTTCAGCCCTCTCAGGTAGTTGTCCTAATTCTTTTGTGTTTTCTTTTTCAGCTGGTTGTGGAATATATTGCTTTAGCTTCATATCTTGTGCTTTTACTCTCTCCCCAAGAAGAACCTGCATAGCTTCTTTAAAATTTCTGTTTTCATATGCAACTAAAAAATCTAAAGTGCCTCCTCCTTTATTTTGTGAAAACCACTTCCATTTATTGTTACTAATGACACAGCTATCATGTTCTTTAAGCCTTACCTCATGTCTGTTGTAAATTAATTGATACCCTCTACTCTCAAGGTAGCTTAACAAATCCATATTTTGAGCTTGTTCAATTTGCTCTCTCGTATATAATGCCATTAATTCATTTACCCCCTTTCTTATCTATCTATATTATCTTTATTTGTCTTATCTTGACTTTCACTTTTAAAACTATTTATTGATGATTTAAAATCATGTAAGCTCTTTTTAGGTTTGTTTCTGTTCAAATATTCTTCTATCGTTCCAGATTTATCTTTAGTGATTGGGTTGATATCAACTTCAATTTCATTTATTTTAAAATCATCTTCGTTGATCAAGTTAAACATATCATCCTCTCTTATGTTTCCTTTAAACTCTATAAGCACATCCAGATCAGAATTATCATTGTTAACACCACTCCCCCTGCTACCATAGACTTTAGCTCCTAAGATTTCAACGTCATATATGTCATTTTCTTCAAGCTTATACTTAACATGATTAATTACCTCTTTTTCCACATCGGCAAATTTAATTGAATCATGTTTTATTACTTTATCATTCAAAACTATGCTTAAAATATCTTCGGCCAACTCCGATGAAGACTTACTAAATGATAACTTTGAATCCTGCCAAGTTCCTCTTGAATCATTGATACCATTCAAGAGTTTAATTCCCTTTGCTGGCGGAGACCATAATGTTAAGTTATGTGTATAATCATCTAATAAAAAGTCATTATTTCTTATACCATCAGGGATAAAATCTTTTTTATTAGCTCCACATGGTGGAAATATTCTATGGTTTTTATTTATTTCAGGCAAATATTTATCCAGCCACTCATTTTTTTCTTTCAAAGCAAAATTGCTGTCTGACAAAACAGCACTAAGAATAAAAACTTCAACTTCATCTTTTTTGATAATATCCTTAACAGCTTCAACAACATTTACCTGAGGCTCTAAATCTAAGAAATAGTTTTTTTCATATAAAGTCTCTAAAGTATCTACTGGTCTAAATACAGCCAGCGTTCCATCCATATCTACGAATACTCTTTTTTTCATATTTTTTATCCTTTCTACCTCTGTTCCAATGGAACAGAAGTTTTATTTTTTTGCATAAAAAAAGCAACAGTATTTAAACTGTTACTTTTAATTGTTTTTAACTTCTGTTCCTGTATAACAAAAGTTATCTTTCTTTATTTGTATTAATAATTTTATATTTTTTAGAAATTGAATCTGTTTTGTTATCGGCTATGTTTTTTTTTACATCTTGCATAGTCTTTTTTTCTTGATCTTTCTGCTCATATGATTCAAAAGAATCTTTAATAATCCTGTCTAAGTAAGTAAAATTTCTATTTATTCCTATTTCTTTATCCTCAAATGATGCAGCTACAAGAGCCTTTCTTAAGTAGTCACTATTATTTGTTAGAATTTCGTATTTCAAAGGAATATTAAGATTTTTTGCTGCTTTTATAAAGAAAAATATAGTTGTTCTTGTATTCCCCTCTCTGAAAGCATGAGCTTTCCAAACATTTGATAATAAATATGTAAATTTTGATACTTTATCATCTATGTTTAATTTATGCCATTGAATTTTATTCAACTCCTGCAAACTTTCTTTTATTTCCTTTTCCACATTATTAACAGATGAATATTTAAAATCAATACCATTTAATACTATTTCTGATTTTTCTATATCTATCGTCCTTTGTTCTCCAGCCCATCCGTAAACATCTTGAAAAATATATTTGTGGAATAATTTCAAATGCTCATAGTCAAAATTACCCTTGATTAATTTATTATCTTCATCAAGGATAATTTCATTCATTCTAACAGTCGTATATTCTTTTTCTATCTGCATTAGTGTTTCATTATCTTTAACATTAAACTTATTTTTTAATACATATGTATTATCATATAAATAAGGATCAATCATGCTACACCTCTACAGGTTTATATTTGGGGTTTATATTTTTCATCAAGCCTTCTTATAATGTCCCCTGCTGTTATTTTCCCATTTACATTATCTTCAATTAATTTTAAAAAATCCTGAGTTGGTTTATATCCATCAATTTTTTGCATATTGAGTGCCATCTGCCAGCTCTTCATTTTTTCATTTTTATCCAAAATTGTCACCTCTCACTTTTTATAACTTTGCTAACTTCTGTTCCACTGGAACAAAAGTTAGCTGTTTCTATTTCTTATATTATATCATATTTTATATATAATATCTACAAAAATCTATTGTTTCATCTATTAAATCCATCTCCTTTTTTATTTGAAATTTTAATGTTTTCAACTATATTTTATTGAAAAATCATTTAATGTATTCATTGTTTTCTTTTATAGATTCTTCACTATCATTCCTTTCATTTCTATAATTTTCAATATTTTTCAATACGTCTTTTAAAGATTTCCTTTCATTATTGCTTGTCTCCTTTAATTCATCGTCAATGTCATTATCTATATCTTCCTCAACTACATCATTTTTACCTCCTATATCTAACAATTCGTTTAGCTCAAATTGTCTCTTCAATTTATCAGCCAGCAACTTTTCATGTTCAAAAGGCTTTAAAAATTCTGACCTTGATTCTTCTAAGTTTCTTTGATATTCTTCAATTTTGTTTTTTAAGTTAGCAATAGTATTTTCCATACCTTTTAGTGAATTTTCTAGCCTTAAAATATTACCATGAGAGCTATCTCCTATGTCTATACTATACTTTTCAACACCCTTTAAAATTAATTTGTCACTTTCATGATACTGTTTCTTTAGATATACCTCAAAACCATATAAATTAACTTCTAATTTTTTTTCTTCGTGTGAAATTTCACTATCTATAATAGCTTTTAATATCGTTCCAGCGTCTTCTCTACTATCATAAATTTTACCCCTAATACTTATCTCAAATTTATTTTCGTTATAATTTGAATTTCTAGTCTTAATATCCTTTTCAATATTATTAACTCTATCCTCTGCATTTTCAATAAGTCTAGGATACTGTATCTTATAGTTATCCTCCATTTTATATTTATTGTTATCATATGTTGTTTTTAGCAATGTTAATCTTGCTACTTCATTATCTACATCTATTTTTTCTTTTATATGAGGGTTTCCAGTTGCTAGAGCTTTTACTTCTGCATAGCTCAATACTGTCTCATCAATATCCTCACAACTTCTTGAAACTGACTTTGAAGTCATTATTTGAGATATGAATTTTTGCTTATTTTCTACTGTTGCCCACATATATGCGTCAAATGTATCCTTAGTTACATATCTATAAATATTAACTTCATCATTCGTGTTGCCTTGCCTTAATATTCTTCCCTCTCTTTGCTCTATGTCAGAAGGTCTCCACGGAACATCTAAATGGTGTAATGCAACAAGCTTATTTTGTATATTTGTTCCCGTTCCCATCTTAGGGGTGCTTCCTATAATGACTCTTTTACTCCCTTTTCTAAGTTCAGAAAACATGGTTTCTCTTTGAACCTCATTTTTTGCGTCATGTATGAAACATATTTCCTTTTCTGGAATTCCAATTTTAATAAGCTCTTCTTTTATATATGTATAAGGCGAAAATGTGCTTTTATCATTAGGTGTTCCTATATCACAGAATACAATCTGTGTACCTTTTATATCATTCGATTTTATATATTCATCATAAATATTTTCTACACACTGATTCACCTTAGAATGAGGATCATTTTCAGCTAAAGGATTTAACATTCTAGGATCAAGTCCTAGTTTTCTAGCTTCATTTGTTAACTTCAGCATGTTGTCCTCATGGGGTTTGACATCACCATTTCTTATTGCGTCTGCTCTTTTTGCAAAGCTCCTCATTATTTCTTTAGTTGTTGCAGTAGGCTCAGATGTTACAATTTTATACTTTCCATCTTTTAATTTAGGAACTGGCAAGTTTAGCATATCCGGAGTTTGAATATCTGCAATATTTTTAAATAATGTCATTAATTCAGGAATATTTACAAATTTAGCAAATCTATTTACAAATCTATATCCATTACCCTCTGGAGCGAGCTCTAGCGATGAAACTATTTCTCCAAAATTTGATGCCCAACTGTCAAAGTGGTATATTCCCATTTTATGAAGTTCATTTTCTTCAAGATATCTCATCATTACATACATTTCTGTCATAGAGTTACTTATTGGTGTTCCTGTTGCGAAAATTACATTCTTACCATCATTTATTTCTTGGATATATTGACATTTCATCAACATATCTGTGGATTTTTTCGCCATAGAATTTGATATTCCTGATATATTTCTCATTTTAGAGAATACTGCACAATTCTTATAGTTATGAGCTTCATCAACAAACAGACAATCTACTCCTAGTTCCTCAAAATTAATTAGATCGTCTTTTTCTGTGTCAGTAAGCTTTTTAAGACTTGTTTCCAACCCTAGCTTTGTCTTTTCCATTTGCTTAACTGCCCAGCGTTCTCCATTTTCACTTTTTACATCTTCTATTGCTGCTACAATCTGGTCTATTTGTTCTCTTAACATTCTTTCTTGTCGTTCTGCTGATATAGGAACTTTTTCAAATTGTGTATGACCGATTATTATAGCGTCATAATTTCCTGTAGCTATTTTACCTATAAACTTTTTCCTATTATCTTTTTCAAAATCTTCTTTTGTTGTAACAAGAACATTTGCTGAAGGGTACAGTCTTAAAAATTCGGAAGCCATTTGATCAGTTAAATGATTCGGAACAGTAAATATGCTTTTATTAGCTATACCTAATCTTTTTAACTCCATGCACGCAGCAGCCATTTCATATGATTTTCCTGCACCTACGCAATGTGCAAGTAGTGTGCTTCGACCTGATGTTATTACTCTTGCTATGGCGTTTTTCTGATGATTTCTTAATTTTATATCAGGATTCATGCTTGGAAATGTTAAATAGCTTCCGTCAAATTCTCTTAGCTTCATATTGTTAAATTTTTCGTTGTAAAGTTTTACATATTTGTTTCTTCTATCTATATCCTTGAATATCCAACTCTTAAATTCTTCTTTAATGAGTCTCTGTTTTTCTCTAGCAAGCATTGTTTCTTTTTTATTAACAACATACCTTGCCTTGCCTTCTTCCTCTATTTTATCTTTAACAAAAACAGACTTTAAATTTAAGGTATCCTCTATTATATAGTAAGCATTTTTTCTGCTAGTTCCATATGTCTCTTTCGCTGAAACTGAATGTCCATCTACTCCTTTATTAGTAATTGACCATGTTGCATTAAAATCTCTATAGTTGACTTTAATACAGCTATTATCCCATATGTTCCCATTATTTCTAAAAAATCTAGGAGTTTTAAGCAATTCATAAACAAAATTTTCTATGTCATTAACTTCTATCCAAGTGCTGCCTAATCTAACATCAATTTCTCCTGCCTCTAAGTCTTTTGGCTGCGACTCTTTTAAAACTTCGACATTTATATTAAACAAGTCGTTGCTTTTACTATATATCTCTGCCAGTTTTAATTTTTCTCTAACATTACCACTTAGATATTCGTCTTTAGTCTCCCATCCTACACCAATATCATTTTCATTGTATTTTTTAGGGTTTAAGAAAATTTGACCTTTTAAATCATCAATAACTTTTTCTTTGTCTAGCCTACATAGATAACTCAGGAACTCTATGTCAACTTTTCCCCGTTCATTCATAGATATTATCAAAGCTTCCTGTGCAGTTTCGGCTTTTTCAATAACTTTTTGTTGTCTTATTGTCCTTTTACTGAACATATCAGCTTTTGTAACTTTTTTATCTTCGTCAATAATTTCTAACGAACAAAGTAGAGGATAATCTGCGTCATCTCTAAATACCTTTTTATTAGCTTTATCAGATATAGCATTATGATTTTTTACAAAACTATCATATTTTTTGTTTAAGTCTTGTTGTAAATCTAATAAGACATGATCACTGCAGCCATTAAGCTGTTCAGTAATTATCTGCCTTACAATATTACGTATTTCGTTAAGTAATTTTATTTTTTCTTTTGTCTTTCCAGCTACTTCAATGCAACGCATTATAGTGTTTTCTCTATAATATACTTCATCATTAATTACTGTAAAAGTAAAGTTTTTTACATTTGGATCAGCTGGCAAATCCTTTATTTTATTTTCTTCATCTGTTCCTATTTCTTCTCTAGTGTTTATTTCAGTGTTAA
>DCPV01000029.1:0-4221 GCA_002323775.1 Firmicutes bacterium UBA1535
CGGTAAATAATTATTTACCGTTTTTTCATTTTTACATTAAATTAACAACTCTGAGATTTTTCCGGTATATAACACATACAACTCGTGCAATGCTCGTGTTATAGCTACGTACAGAAGCTTAATATCAGAATCACATACCAGATAATTTTCACTGCTTGCATCCCATAAAATAACTGCATCAAATTCTAATCCTTTTGACATTTGTATCGGCATAACCATCACACCATTTATAAAGCTTGATTCAGAATCTGCATTTATATTTTGAAGCTCTATATGCTTAGATAATGAATTACTTACTATATCTGCCTCTCCCTGTGTTCTGCAAATTACAGCCACCATTTTAAAACCATTTTTTAATATGTCATCGATTATTTTCAATGATTTTGTTACAGTCTCATCAAAATTATCAGTGTTGATAATTTGAGGCTCTTTTCCATGTCTGACAAACGGTTCTATTTCATAGGTTTTAAATTCTGCTTTTTTTAATACCTTTATCGCTAAATTAGATATCTCTATCGTATTTCTATAGCTTTTGCTTAGTGTGTAGAATTTATCATGTCTTGATGTGAAAATCTCGTTTGTTAAGCATTCCCAATCATTCATACCTATATCATAATTTATGTTTTGGGAAATATCCCCCATTATTGCAAAATACGACTTGTCAAACACATTTCTGAGTACGTAAAATATAGAAGCTCCAAAATCCTGTGCTTCGTCAACTACTATATACTTTACATCCTCAAACTTCTTACTTGTGCAAAGTCTTTTCTTTATCAAATTTAGCATACTTATGTCAAATATATCAAATTTATTTTCATTTATCTGCTTGATTATATTATCTATATTTTTTACATAAATACTTAAATTTTCGCTGTCTTTGAATTTTTCTTTTAAAGCTAAAAGAAACTCACTGTATATAGAAATTATGTTTAATTTATTTTTACTATCTCCAAAATATTTTGAAAAATCTCTAAGCACATCCATAAATCTAGCTTCAGCATTAAATTTCAAGCCTTTTTCAATACGCTCCTTGACCTCCGGCATTTCTTTAGAAACTAATTTGACATTAGGATTATTCTCTATAAATGCAATTATCTTATTTTTTAACTGCTCGTTTAATATAGAAATTTTCTCTTGCATAGATTTTTCTTTAAAGGTCTGCAATAAATTTATAATGTTACTTTTTTCCATTACCACATAACCATTAATTGCAATATTTTCAACAGGGATATTATCATGCTCGTAGATTTTCAAGTATTTTTCTAAAGCCTTAACAAAACCTATTTTACCTTTGAAAGCCATGTCAAGACTATTGTCATCAGAATATTTATCGACAAATTTGAACTTATTTTTAGTCTTTGGAATATACTCTGATATAAATTCATAGAAAAATGTTGATAATACCATGTTTTTTATATCACCTACATCAAGAGACGGCAAAATACTTGTGATATAATTTAAAAACATTTTATTGCTACCTAAAATATAAAAATTCTCCGAGTTAAAAATATCCTTGAAATTATATAGTAAGAACGATACTCTGTGCATGGCTACAGTCGTTTTTCCGCTTCCTGCCCCGCCCTGCACAATTATATTGTGAAAATAGCTATCTCTAATTATTCTGTTTTGGTCTTTTTGAATAGTTGCAACTATTTCACTCAACACAGCCTCTTTATTTTTTGCTAAATATTTTGTTAATAGTTCATCAGCTGCAACTGTATTTACATCATAAAAATCGACAAGCTTGCTGTTTACTATCTCTATTGTTCTTTTCAATTTTAAATCTAAATCAAGATCTTCATTTTCAAAAATTTTTAATTTATTATCACCTAATTGACAATCATAGTAAACAGAGGATATAGGCGCTCTCCAATCTACTGTCAGAGTATTATCCTTGGTATCTTGAATTCCGTGCTTTCCAATATATAAGCTAAAATCTTTAGACTCATTCTTATCAGTATAATCTATTCTTCCAAAATATGGATTTAATAAAGCTGTGTTATTATTTCTAAGATTTTTTTCAATCAATTCAAGATGATTTGATACAACATTCAATTCATTGCTATTTTTTACTGTTTTAATCTTCTTACTGAAAACTAACTTTGATTTATTATAATAATCAATATTTAGCGATAACTCTTTCAAAACCTCCGATAGCTTATTTTCTTCGTAAATTCTTTCGTTATTTTTGGTCATATAAATTACCTCCATGTTTACTCTCAAAAAAATTATATCAGATAAAAAAAATAATACTAGACTTATAATTTCGATTGTGATATGATGATAGTAGAAAATTACCTAAAAAACCTCTTTGTAAAAAAGAGGTTTTTTGTTTATATTTCAACATTTTTTTGAATTGTGTGTAAATCTTACTCTTAAAAATAGTCTTAATTTTTATATAAAATCTCCTCTTTAGCAATTAAAAAAATATTTTTATTTAATTTTTTATATAAATATTTTTAAATTTTTGAGTAATGATGCAATAACTTTCTACATAACAAAAAGGTCTTATCTTATTTATTGATAACACCTTTTTTTGTTTTTATCCTATGAATGCCATAATTCCAGATATTAACGCTGATCCAATCATTAAAACAACTAGGATTAAGCACATTATCTTTACTGTTTTTTGCATTCTGTTTCCATACATATGAACACACTTCCTTTTTAAACAAATTAGAATCTATTTTATTATGGTATTAATTTTTCAATATTAGAAAAATCATCTATAATATGTTCAATATTATACTGATTTCTCAATTCTTCTATTTCTATTGACCAGCTTACTAATACCGGAGTAGCATTTGCATTGATTGCACACTCTATATCATATTTTGAATCACCTACAAATAGAACCTTATCAGGGCTTGTACCTAACATGTCTATAGCTTTCCACAGCGGCTCTGGATGTGGTTTGTGATTTTTTGTATCCTCTACGGCTATGACTACATCAAAATATTTTTCTATATCGAAATCACGCAAAGCCTGCTCTACTGAAAACCTCATTCTTGAAGTAACTATAGCAGTTTTTATGTTTTTTGACTTTAAATATTGCAGTATTTCTTTCGTATTGTTAAAAAGCTTTACATCGTCATTAAATCTGCTTACTTGATATTCCCTATATTCCTTCATCACTTCCTCTAAAGGCTGTGTAAACTCTCTCTCAAGAGTTACCTTCAAGGGCTCTCCAAAAAACTTGCTAATATATTCTATTGGTTTTTCTTCACCGTGAAATTTTTTATATACTGTTTGAAAAGAATTTATAACGAGTCCTGATGTATCTGCTAATGTCCCATCAAAATCAAATATAACTGTATCTAACATCTATTTTCTCCTTGTTTTTTTCTGCATTCTAGTTCGACTAATAGTATGTTTTGACAAAGGGGGAACGAGTTTCCTTTGTCCCTCACTCTGTCTAATTTATCTGAATTTTAATTTGTTAAATATAAACAATTATAACTATTTCATTGTCAAACCAATTCTTTGTCTTTGTATATCAATGTTCTTAATTTTTACTGAAACTATGTCTCCTACCTGAACAAGCTCCATAGGATGCTTGATGTATTTTTCTGACATCTCAGATAAATGCACCAATCCGTCATTTTTAAGTCCAACATCAACAAAAGCTCCAAAATCAACAACATTTCTTACTGTGCCTGTAAGTACCATGCCCTCTTTTAAATCCTCTATTTTTAATACATCATTTCTAAATATTGGCTTTGGCATCTCATCTCTTACATCTCGTCCTGGTTTTTTAAGCTCCTCAACTATGTCGGTTAAGGTAGGAATACCAACATTCAAATCATCAGCTAAGACCTTTATCCTTGCATCAAAAAGCTCTTTTGCAGATTTTCTTTCTTTATGCTCATCCGGCTTTTGCTTTAATAATGCTAAGGCTTCTAAGCCCTTAAGTCTTTGTCCAGATTGCTCAGGCTTAATTTGTTTAATTTCCTTTTTTTCTTCCTTTATTTTTAGAGTGCTTACTCTTTGTCCTATATCAGATAATCTGCTATTTTTTACATCATCAATGGCATATCCAAGTCTTGTTAAAAGATTTTGTGCTATCTCATATGATTCAGGGTGAACAGATGTCTTATCAAGTGGATTTTCGCCATCTGTTATTCTTAAAAATCCTGCACATTGTTCAAAAGCTTTATCTCCAAGCTGTTTTACCTTTTTAAGCTCTTTTCTATTGGTAAATTTTCCATTTTCTTCTCTGTA
>DCPV01000029.1:4297-6348 GCA_002323775.1 Firmicutes bacterium UBA1535
GGCAATAGTCTTTGATATACCAGAAACATATTGTAAAAGTGCTGGTGAAGCAGTGTTTAGATCTACTCCTACGCTATTAACGCAGTCCTCTACAACTCCGTCAAGAGCTTCTCCTAACCTGTTTTGGTTGACATCATGCTGATATTGTCCAACTCCAATGCTCTTTGGATCTATTTTTACAAGCTCAGCAAGTGGGTCTTGAAGCCTTCTTCCTATTGATATAGCTCCTCTTATCGTAACATCTAAGTCTGGATATTCTTCTTGTGCGAGCTTTGAAGCTGAGTAAACAGAAGCTCCTGCTTCGCTTACTATTGTGTATGATACTTTTTTATTTATTTTGCTTAGCATATCGGCAACTACAGACTCAGTTTCTCTTGAAGCAGTTCCATTGCCTATTGGAATTATGTCGATATCATATTTCTTTATCCATTCAGACATGAGTTTTTGTGATTTTTCAACTTCGTTTCTTGGTTCATTTGGATAAACAGCAGTATAATCAAGAAGTTTTCCAGTTCCATCTAACGCAGCAAGCTTACAGCCTGTTCTAAAGCTTGGGTCAATAGCTAAAACATTGACATCCTTAACAGGTGAAATCATAAGAAGATTTTTTGTGTTCTTGCCAAAAACCTTGATTGCTTCTTCCTCGGCTCTTTCAGTAAGTAAGTTTCTAACTTCTCTTTCGATTGATGGAGCTATAAGTCTCTTATATCCATCTTCTATTGCTGATTTATAAAATTTAGATGTGCTTGCGTTTTCGTTTTTGATTTCAGCAGTAAACAAATAGTCAAGTATTCTATCGTCAGGAGTATTTAGCTTGACTTTTAGAACTTTTTCCTTTTCTCCTCTATTTATTGCTAAAATTCTGTGGTTTACAATTGTTTTAACAGCTTCTTCATATTTGTAATACATTTCGTAAACTGTTTTTTGTTCTTCGTCAACTGCTTCACTTGAAATTATAGCGTAATCAATATAAATTTCTCTGATTTTCTTTCTGTATTCAGCATTGTCAGAAACTATTTCAGCAATTATATCCATAGCACCAGCAAATGCGTCTTTAGTATTTTTTACTTCTTTTTCTTCGTTTATGAAATTTGCTGCCATTGCATCGAAATCTTCTGATGTAGAATTTTGTGATAAAATGATATTAGCTAAAGGTTCCAATCCTCTTTCCTTAGCCTTGGAAGCACGAGTAGATTTTTTTTGTTTAAATGGTCTATACAAATCTTCTAATCTTTGTAAAACTTCAGCTTTTAATATTTCTTCTTTTAATTCTTCAGTTAATTTGCCTTGCTCATCTATAAGGCGTATAACTTCTTCTTTTCTTTCTTCTAGGTTTCTAAGATATATTAATCTTTCGTATAAGTCTCTAAGTACAACATCATCAAGTGAACCCGTCTGCTCTTTTCTATAACGAGCTATAAAAGGTATAGTATTGCCCTCGTCAATAAGTTTTACAGTGTTTTCCACTTGATTTAGCTTTAAATTAAATTCTTTGCACAGTAAATTTATAATATCCGTCATTGTATAATTCCTTCCTTTATGAAAATTTTAATTCTCCACTCTTAACTTCTAACTATTTATATGTCTTTGCATATGTTTTTTCTTTATTTATCGCTTATCTAGCTTTATATTTCAAATACTCATTAATAAATTTATCAATATTTCCATCCATTACAGACTGCGTATTACCTATCTCGGCGTTTGTCCTATGGTCTTTAACAAGGCTGTATGGGTGAAAAACATATGATCTTATTTGACTTCCCCAAGCTATTTGATTGTATTTTCCCTGTATGTCCTCAATTTTTTCCTTATGCTCTGCCTCTTTTATCTCAATTAATTTTCCCTTTAACATCTTCAAGGCAACATCTTTGTTTTTATGTTGCGAACGTTCATTTTGACATGACACTACTACACCTGTTGGGATATGAGTAATTCTGACAGCAGAGTCCGTTGTATTAACATGCTGTCCTCCGGCTCCTCCTGAACGGAAGGTATCAATCCTTAAATCTGATTCATTTATTTCAATATTTGCATCATCGTCTATTTCAGGC
>DCPV01000029.1:6504-10174 GCA_002323775.1 Firmicutes bacterium UBA1535
AAGTCTATGGACTCCTTTTTCACTTTTGATATATCCATAAACATTTATACCACTGATTAACAAGGTAGCACTTTTTATACCTGCCTCTGTATCCTTTAAAATATCCAATATGCTTACTTTATAGTCATGTGCTTCTGCCCATCTTATATACATTCTAAGAAGCATATCAGCCCAATCTTGAGCCTCTGTTCCTCCGGCTCCTGCATGTATAGATAAAATCGCATTGTTCTTATCATATTCTCCGCTCAAAAGTGTTCTTAGCTTAAGATTATCTAAGGTACTATCCAAGCTTTTCATTTCTGAGTTTAGCTCTGCTATATTGTTCTCATCTGCACCATTTACAGTATTATCTTCTTCTCTGACAAGCTCAAGCAAAACTTCAAAATCCTCGACAGCAGCCTGCATATTCTCATATTCTTTTATTGTATCTGTATTAGATTTTAAGCTTTGAGAAACTTTTCCTGCGTGTTCAGTATCATTCCAAAAATTAGGGTCTTGCATATATTTCTCAAAATCAATATTTTCTTCTCTAAGTCTTGGTAAGTCAAAGAGAAACGCCTACCTCATCTAGTATAGTCTTAAATTTTTTTAATTTCTCTGTATATTCATACAGGTCTAACATCTTAATCATTCCCTTCATTATTTTATAATTAAAAAATTTATATATCTATGTTGTTTTCAAATTTTTGTTGCAATAGCTGTATCCATTTTTTTCTGTCATTTACTACAAATTTATCTTCTTCGTCAACTGAAATTATTTTCAGACCATTTGGTACTACTCCTAATGTTAAATATTTTTCAACTTTTTGGATTATAGCAAGAGGGATAATCATTTCATGATTTTGTATGTTATTATTGTGTGATATGAAAATCAATAATTTATCTGTTAAATATAACCAACCCCCAACAGCTTCTTTACCCATAAAATGATTCGCTGCACCATCAAAAATAATTGTATTTTCTTTAGAAATTTCGTCCTTAATTTTTTCAAAATTTTTAATTTGCTTTTTTACAAATACACTAATAATCAATCCAAACAATATTCCTCCGATAATACCGGAAATTGCACTTTTCGTGACTAAGCCAAAGAGTATTCCAAATAATAACCCTGAAAGAATATATTTATTAAAAAAATTCATCTTTGTTACCTCTTGCTATATAATGTTTTTGTCCACGAATTATAAAAAACGTGGACATCTTGCATTTTACTTCTATCAGCTAAGCCTTATAACAGACTATTTTCCACAACATTGTTTGTATTTTTTACCGCTTCCACAAGGACAAAGATCATTTCTGCCAACCTTTTTTTCTTTTTTAACAACTGGCTTTCTCTTAATCTCTGATTCATCACCTGAGTTTGTTCCTGTTATTTTAGCAACCATTTCACGCTGCATCTTTTGCTGCGGCATTACTCTAAACAGCATTTTAACAGTATCTGCTTTGATGTTTTCGATTAATTCTTCAAACATATCAAAGCCCTCTTTTTGGTATGCACGTACAGGGTCTTCGTTGCCCAATGCTCTTAATCCGATACCTTGACGCAATTGGTCCATAGCATCTATATGATCCATCCACAAGCCGTCTACAGCCTTTAAAAGAACTATTCTTTCAACCTCTCTAAAGGTCTCAATTCCAAATTCTTCTTCCTTTTTAGCGTATAATGCTTCAGACATTTTCTTGATAATATCAAAAAGCTTATCCTTTGTCAAATTGTCTATATCTTTTTTATCTATATTGAACTTTATAGAAAATAAATCTTCTATATATTTACTTAAATCTTCAAAATCCCACTCTGATGGATATTTATCATCAGAGGTATACATTGTAATACCTTTGTGGATTAGGTCATCAATCATACCCTTGATATTTTCTACTAAGCTTTCTCCAAGCAAAACTTTTCTTCTCTCTGCATATATAACTTCTCTTTGCTTGTTCATTACATTATCATACTGCAAAACGTGCTTTCTTACATTAAAGTTTCTGCCCTCAACTCTACCCTGAGCAGTTTCTATTGTTTTTGTGAGTATTTTATGCTCTAATGGCTCATCCTCTGGCAACTGCAATGTTTCAACCATGAACTTTATCTTATCACCAGCAAACAGTCGCATTAAATCGTCCTCAAGAGATATATAAAATCTTGAAGCACCAGCATCTCCCTGTCTTCCTGAACGTCCCCTTAGCTGATTATCAATACGTCTTGACTCGTGTCTTTCTGTACCGATGATGTACAATCCACCTGCTGCCTTTACTTTTTCCTGCTCATCTCTTAATTCATCTTTTGCTTCTTGTAACAGCTTCTTGTAAACAGCTCTTGCTTCAAGAACTTCCTCGTCATGAACCTCGTCAAAGCCATCACATACTGCTACGATTTCATCACTGTACTTTTTCGACTTCATTTTGTGCTTAGCTAAAAACTCTGGATTTCCACCAAGAACTATATCTGTACCACGACCTGCCATATTTGTAGCAATAGTAACTGCCCCGTATCTACCTGCCTGAGCAACTATATCAGCTTCCTTTTCATGCTGTTTAGCGTTAAGAACCTCATGAGGAACACCATGTTTTTTTAATATTTTACTTAAAAGCTCTGATTTTTCAATAGAAATAGTACCTACAAGTATAGGCTGTCCTGTCTTATGAACCTCAATTATTTCGTTGATAATTGCTCTGAACTTAACTTCCTCTGATTTGTAGACAAAGTCTGCTTTATCATCTCTTATAACCGGTAAATTTGTTGGTATCTCAATAACATCTACACCATATATCTCTCTGAACTCATCTTCCTCAGTCTTAGCCGTACCAGTCATACCAGAGAGTTTTTTATACATTCTAAAGTAATTTTGAAATGTTATAGTAGCAAGAGTTTTTGACTCTTTTCTAACTTCCAGCTTTTCTTTAGCTTCTATTGCTTGATGCAATCCATTAGAATACCTTCTTCCATACATCAGTCTTCCTGTGAATTCATCAACTATTATAATTTCTCCGTCTGTAACTATATAGTCTATATCATTTCTCATAGTATTGTGAGCCTTTAGGGCTTGATTGATGTGGTGGCTTATTTCCATGTTTTCCGGATCAGCCAGGTTTTCTATGTTGAAAAATCTTTCTGCCTTCTCAATACCTTTTGATGTAAGAGTTACATTTTTCGCTTTTTCATCAACAATGAAATCAAATTTGTTGTCATCTTCATCTTCATTGTTTCCTAAAATATAATCAATCTTTGACTTTTTCTCATCTGGATTTTCTACCTTACCTTTTAATGGTCTAACAAAGTCATCAGCCAATGTGTACAAATGTGTTGATTTCTCACCCTCACCAGAGATAATAAGCGGAGTTCTCGCCTCGTCAATCAAAATACTGTCAACCTCGTCAATAATACAGAAGTTTAGGTCTCTTTGTACCATTTCTTCTCTTTGTATAACCATATTATCTCTTAGATAATCAAAGCCGTACTCATTATTTGTACCATAAGTGATGTCACAATTATAGCTTTCTCTCCTCTCGGCATTAGATATCCCATGGATAATACATCCTACTGTGAGTCCAAGGAAGTTATAAATTTTACTCATCCATTCCTTATGAGTTTTAGCCAAGTAATCATTTACTGTAACAATATGGACTCCTTTTCCTTCTAAGGCGTTCAAATACGCAGGAAAAGTTGAAACCAATG
>DCPV01000029.1:10221-26683 GCA_002323775.1 Firmicutes bacterium UBA1535
TTCCCTCTCCAGTCTTCATCTCAGATATTCTTCCTTGATGAAGAATGACTCCTCCAATAATTTGAACTCTGTGAGCCCTTTGTCCTATTGTTCTCATAGCAGCTTCTCTTACGGTAGCAAATGCTTCTGGCAAAATATCATCTAATGTTTCGCCATTTTGTAATCTTTCTTTAAACTCATTTGTTTTTGCTTTTAACTCATCATCAGAAAGCTTGTGATATTCTTCTTCTAATGCCTCAATTTTATCTACTGTCGGTGTTATCCTTTTAATTTCCTTTTCACTATATGAGCCAAAAATCTTTTCTAAAAAATTTTTCATTTTTCCTCCATATGCCTACATTATATTTTCAAACAGAAGCGCTCGCACTATATCCTGCCAGATATCCCGAACTCCATGCCCATTGTAAATTAAATCCTCCACAATCGCCATCAACATCCAAAACCTCACCCGCAAAATACAGTCCCTTTTCTTTCTTAGATTCCATTGTTTTTGAATCTATTTCATCAACACAAACCCCACCAGCTGTTGTCTGTGCCTGCTGCCAGTCATTATGTCCTACAACCTCTATTTTCCATTCTTTTAAAACATTTATGATTGAATAAATATTCTTTTTATTAAGCTTATTACATTTATCCTGTGCACCTGCAAGCTTGTCATCGATTTTTATATTTGCAAGGCTTAAAATAACAGGTATTAATTTTTTATTAATCAATCCATTAAAGCTTTCTTCTAAAGTCTTATCCTTTTGCTTTGCAAATCTCTTTGATAAAATCTCAAAAAGCTCATTTTTATTAAATTCTGGGAACATATCTACAATCACATATGCCTTTTTCTTGTCATATATAAGATTTATTGCCTCCCTGCTAATTTGAAGAATTGGAGGTCCAGATATTCCATAATCAGTAAACAGTATCTCTCCATCTTCTCTCCTAATTAAATCAGAGTCTGAAAAGCAAGAGGCTGCACCGTCAAATTTTACTCCGGATATTTTCTTTAAATAATCTGCATCAAGCTTTAATTGAACCAATGCGGGAAATTGCCTTATTATTTTATGACCCAAGCCTTTTGCAAGCTCGTACCCATCTCCTGTACAGCCATATTGTAAACCAGCCTTTCCTCCTGTGGAAATAATTACCTTGTCTGTACTAAAAATCCCATTATCCGTAATTATATCAAACCCAGCTTTGTTTTTTCTTAAGCTTTTTACTTTATGTTCTGTTATTTCTTTTATATTATACCTGCTAAGCTCATATCTAAGATTATCTAACACACTTGATGCTTGCAACGAATAAGGATATACCTTACCATTTTCTTCTATGCGAGGATAAATTCCTAAGCCTTCAAAAAAATCAAGAGTGCTGTTAATATCAAATGAATTGATAACTTCCTCTATAAAACTAAGATTATTTCCATGGTAATCATTGACAGAGGTATTGACATTAGTATAATTGCATCTTCCGTTGCCTGTTGCTAAAATTTTCTTGCCAAGTCTATTAGATTTTTCATAAATGCAAACCTCGGCTCCATTTCTTGCTGCTACTATCGCAGCCATCATACCAGCAGCCCCACCGCCTATTATGGCAACTTTTATTTTCACTTTACTCACAACCTTTTTAATCAGTATATTTATTCGATATTTTCAGTATTATTTCAATTTAGTACTTGGCTTATACTTTTTCATTATAGTTTCTGCTACCTTTAATCCATCTATTGCAGCTGACATGATACCCCCTGCATAACCTGCACCCTCACCGCAAGGATATAATCCCTTGACACTGCTCTCAAAATCATCATCTCTTACAATTCTGACAGGTGATGAGGTCCTTGTTTCAACAGCAGTTAAAACAGCATCACTTCTATTAAATCCTTCCATATATCTTCCAAATTCATTTATTCCCTCTATCAAGCTCTCACAGACAAAATCAGGCAGACATTGTCTTAAATTTGCAAAGACAACGCCCGGTCTATATGTAGGATAAATTTCTCCGTAATTTTTAGATAATACATTTTTTTCAAAATCTCCAAACAGCTGTGCCGGAGCATTATAATTAGAGCCAGCAATTTCAAATGCCAATCTCTCATATTTTCTTTGAAATTCAATACCCGCCAATGGATTATCAGTATCAAAATCCTCAGGATTTACAGATACTATTATCGCACTGTTGGAATTTTCCAAATCTCTGTCACGATAGCTCATTCCATTTGTTACTACAGTATTTGCCTCTGAAGATGAGCCTGTAACTATTCCGCCCGGACACATACAAAATGTATAAACGGCTCTGCCATTTTTACATTTGTGTACAAACTTATAATCAGCCGCTCCAAGCTTAGGATGATGTGCATAATCTCCGTATTGAGCTTGATTTACCATAGCCTGTCGATGCTCTATTCTAACGCCGATAGCAAATGGCTTTGGCTCTAAAGTAAGATAATTATTAAGCATCTCAAATGTATCTCTGGCACTGTGTCCAATGGCTAAAACAGCGACTTCTGTATCTAAAATATGATTTTGTGTTATAACTCTTGTAAGTCTTTCACCCTTTACATTTATATCTAAAACTTTTTCTTCAAATCTAAATGTTCCGCCAAGACTTATTATTTTTTCTCTGATATTTACAATAACCCCTCTCAAAACATCTGTTCCGATATGAGGCTTATTAAAATAAAGTATTTCTTCCGAAGCTCCGGCTAATACAAATTCATTTAAAACTCTTGTTCCCCTTTTTGATCTGTCTTTAATTAAAGTGTTGAGCTTGCCATCAGAAAATGTTCCGGCTCCACCCTCTCCGAACTGTATATTTGAATTCTCATTTAAAGTCCCATTGCCCCAAAATTTCTCTATATCCTTAACCCTATCAGGAACTTTTTTTCCACGTTCAATTATAATAGGTTTATATCCATTTTCTGCCAAAACAAGACCACAAAATAAGCCTGCCGGCCCACTTCCGATAATTACTGGCCTATTATCCAATTCTGTTTCACCTGTTATTTTAGCTTCATATCTATATGGCTCAACCACAGAAATATTTGAATTTTTCTTAGGTATCTTTATATCCTCTTTGGTTTCTATATCAACTGTATATATAAACAGTATATTGTCTTTTTTTCTTGCATCTATTGATTTTTTAAATATTTCAATTGAATCTATTTTATCTTCTGATATTCTTAATTCAGAAGCTATCTCTGCCCTAAATTCCTCCTCGCTATGATCTATAGGCAACTTAATCTGCTGAATTCTGTACATTTTTAACTCCTTTTATTATGCAGTAATAAAGTCTTGCACACAAGACTTATGCTATATTTTTTACTATTTTTTAAGACTTCAATATTATACCACAATATAATATTTTTTACGAATAATTTTTTATATTAAAATTTTTTAATAAATCGACAATATATATTAATTTTATAAATTTTGAACATACTACAATGATAAAGACTTAAATTAAAAGATTGGAATAGCTTTCTATGAAAATAACAAAAAGCAAATTTGCTGCAATAATATTTATGCTAGTATCCGCATTATCGTATTCCATTATGCAGTTTTGTGTTAAATTAACCCCTGACATACCCATAATGGAAAAAATATTGATAAGGAATTTTTTTAGCATGATAATAGCATTTATCATAATAAAGAAGAAAAAATTATCGTTGTTTGGAGCTAAGAAGAATCAAAAATATTTGTTTGGAAGAACGCTTGGCGGATATCTTGGAATGAATTTATTCTTTATTGGAACAATGCAGGTAACTCTTTCAGTTGCTGCTATAATCAACAAGCTTTCGCCATTTGTTGTTATGATTTTAGCATACTTTTTCTTAAAGGAGAAAATAACTAAGTATCATATAATAGCTTTGCTATTATCTCTTTTTGGCTCATGGCTTGTCATAAAACCTCAATTTAGTTCATCAATAATGCCTATAGTAATACTATTAATTTCGGCAATTTTATCAGGTATTGCTTTTACCTCTTTAAGAGCATTGGGAGATAAGGAAAATGAATTTACAATAGTTTTTCACTATTCATTTATATCGGTCATGGTAAGCATACCATTTTTATTATTTAGCTTTGTGATACCAGACTTAAAAAGTACACTTATTTTGCTATCTGTTGGTGTATTTGCAGCGATAGGTCAGATAGCATTGACTTATGCGTATAAACTGGCCCCAGCATCAGAAGTATCTGTATATGACTACTCAAATATTATATTTTCAAGTATAATTGGATATATGTTTATGCAGGAACAGCTTGACTGGCTAGAAATTTTAGGAATTGCTATTATTATAGTTTCGTCGATTATAGTCTATAAGCAAAATAATTCTAAAAAAATAGTTTAGCGAGGAGCTTCCTTACACAACTCTTTGCTAAACTATCTTTTATCATTAAATCGGAGCATTTTCTATTGGACTAGACATTATTATGTATGTTTCAGTGTTTCCGTAAAACTGAACCTTGCCAACAAGCTCCTCAAGATGAGACATCTCTTTCAAATAAGCCTTTAATATCATGCTATAAGGTCCAGTAACATGATGACACTCAACAATTTCTTGTGATTTTTTAGCAAATTCCAAGAATTTATCCTGTTTTTCAGGCTTTATCGCTGCATTCATAAATACGCAAATAGGCTTGCCGACCTTATTGTTATTTACAATAGCTTTATATTTCTCTATTATTCCTGATTCCTCTAGTCTTTTAACTCTCTCTGCAACAGCCGGTGGACTAAGCGAAACAGTTTTACCCAAATCCTTCATAGATATTCTTCCGTCTCTTTGCAATATGTCAATTATTTTTAAATCTGTAGTATCCAAATCTTCACCACCTTTATCTAGTAATGTAATATTATTATCTTGTACTAATCTTAATTTAAAACCTCTAAAAAAATTTTATTTTCATGCAAATTCTAAAATCTATTTGCAAAGATATAGTTTTAAACTGAAATTTTTTGATATTTCTTAAATAATAACTATTATATCTTAGTCTTGCTATGCAAGTCATTTCTATAATATGCTAAGCACATTATATCATAATAATATAAAGTTAATCAAGCAAAAACTTTAATTATAAAAGAAAAAAATAAAATTTCTTGTATTTATAATTATACTATAATATAATTTTGTTAAGATATAAATGTATTTTACATATTAAGACTAAAATAATTGGAGGCTATTATGAATTTTTTAAAGGAAGCTTATAAGGTAAAAGCGAAAACTTTAATTAAAAATCTTGAGAAAAGAAATATGCAAGGCTTTTATGTTGATAATAAGGAAGAAGCTTTGGAGAAGTTTATGACACTAATAAATGAGGGGGATGTTATAGCTTGGGGCGGCTCAACTACTGTTGACGAAATAGGAGTTAAAAAGCTTCTTGAGGAAAAAAATATTTCTGTAATTGACAGGGATAAAGCAAAATCACCGGAAGAAAGGGTACAGCTGATGAAAAAAGCATTGACAGCTGATGTATTTATAACAAGCACCAATGCGATTACAATGGATGGTGAACTCATGAATGTTGACGGTAGCGGAAACAGGCTTGCAGCATACAACTATGGTCCGGATTCTGTGATAGTTTTTGTTGGCATGAACAAGGTAGTGCCTGAATTAAGTGCTGCATTAGGTAGAATTCGCAGCGAAGCAACAGTTCCAAATGCAGTAAGAGTAAACGCACAGTCACCATGTAGTCTCACAGGCAAATGCTCCGAATGTACAGGCGATAGCAGTATATGCTGTCAAATACTAATTACAAGGTGCTCAAGACCACAAAATAGAATTAAAGTAATACTTATTGGAGAGAGCTTAGGATTTTAATAATAATTCCTTATTTCAATAGCTATTAATATAAATTAATATTTCTTGAATTTATTTCAAATCTATAATATAATTATCAATGACTAATTAAAAATTGATAAACTTGGAAAACATTTTATTATAATTTAAAGAGAAAGGAAATTTATTATGGCAAAAGTTAAGATAACAGAGACTTCGTTGCGTGATGGTCACCAGTCTTTGATTGCAACAAGACTATCAAACAATGAGATATTACCAATTGTTGAAGAAATGGACAAAGCAGGCTTTTACTCAATGGAAGTTTGGGGAGGAGCAACATTTGATTCTTGTTTAAGATTTTTGAATGAAGATCCATGGGAAAGATTAAGACAAATTAAAAAAAGAGTTAAAAACACAAAGCTTCAAATGTTATCAAGAGGTCAAAACATACTTGGCTATAAACACTATGCAGATGATATCGTTGAAAAATTTATAAGAAATGCTATTGCTGAAGGTATTGATATTGTAAGAGTATTTGATGCTCTAAACGATATTCGAAATATGAAAAAAACAATTGATACAGTAAAAAAAGAAGGTGCTCATTGTCAATGTGCTATTTCATACACAATAAGCCCTGTTCACACAATAGAGTTCTATGTCAATCTAATCAAGCAATTTGAATCTGCCGGAGCTGACTCAATATGTATAAAGGACATGTCAGGAATTTTGCTGCCATATAGAGCACACGAGCTAATAACTGAAATTAAAAAGGCTACAAAGCTTCCAATAGAGCTTCATAACCACTGCACAAGCGGTATAGCTCAGATGGCTATGCTTAAGGCTATAGAAGCCGGAATTGACATAGTTGATACTGCTATATCTCCACTTTCATCCGGTACATCACAGCCTGCAACAGAGTCACTTGTTTCGACTTTAATGGGTACAGAATTTGATACTGGAATAGATCTTGATTGTCTAGGAAGAATTGCAGATTACTTTAAGCCTATAATGAATAAATATGTAGAAAATAAAACATTAAGTACAAAAGCACTCATGACAGAGCCTAAAACATTGCAATTCCAAGTTCCGGGTGGTATGTTATCAAATATGATATCACAAATGAAGGACTTAAATGCTTCTGATAAATATGAGGATGTACTGGCTGAAATTCCAAAAATTAGAGAAGAATTAGGATATCCTCCACTTGTTACTCCACTAAGTCAAATGGTAGGAAGTCAAGCGGTGTTTAATATAATATCAGGCGGAAGATATAAGGTAATACCTACAGAAATTAAAAAATATGTTCAAGGCTTATACGGAAAACCAGCAGTTGAAATTTCTCCGGAAATAACTAAGCAAATAATCGGAAATGAAAAGGTAGTTACTGTTAGACCTGCTGACTTATTAGAGCCTGAATTTGAGAAGAACAAAGCAGAAATAGGAGATTTAGCAGAGTCAGAAAATGACGTTCTATCATATGCTCTTTTCCCTCAAGTAGCTAAGGAATTCTTTGAAAAAAGACGTTTTAAACAGTTTGAAAACTCTGAAAGAGGAACTATATAGATATTTTTAAAGAAATAAAGTCGCAGACTACAAAAAGTTTAGCGACTTTGTTTTTTAACTACAAGTTTTTTTATTATCTTCAAACCAAAACTGTAAAATATCAAATAGATTATCATTAACAAAAAACAACTAAGTGAATTTTTAATCCCCCGAGCTGTATTTGTTTTGGTAAGCTTGTTAATTAAAGAGAAAGTTAAACCCATAAATGTAAACCTAAATATAAAAAAATTATATTCTACTAATTGTTCGATACTTCCTACATCTTTATTATAAGAATCCTCGATTTGAATATTATATAACAGTTCAATAAAATCAATAAGATAACCATTATAGTTATCATCACAGGAAATGTTATAAGCACCATCCTCAGTAATTAGTTGAACTTTTTAATTAGCATTAGGATGAAATTATCTTTTAAATATTAAAAAGCAGGTACTACGACACCTTTAACGTAATATCTGCTTCATTTTCTGTTTTTAGAAATGCCTGACGAATTATCCTTTATTTTAATAAATTTTTCATTATTTTTGAGATTTTATCAAGCTTTCCTTATAAAATAAAAGTGTAAGATTACAACTATAAAGATAATGATATATATAACATTATCAATATGTTTCCGTAATACACCCATACCAGGGATTTGTCCAGCCTTCTGTACCTTCGTGATAGTATATAGTCGGAAGTGGTGGATCTAGCAAATAATTACCAGTTGCGGGTGCATCTCCTTCAAAATATATAGATTGCAAATTATATCCACTATCAAATGCACTATTCCCTATAAGCGTTACACTAGCGGGAATCGTAACCCACTTCAAATTGATACATCCTTTAAATGCTCGGTCTTGAATTACAATCACACCGTCTGGAATTATGACTGAGGTTAATGTGTTGCAGTCCTCAAAAGCTCCAGTTTCATTAAGTGTGTTTCCGATAGCAGTCACCTTCTTTCCATCAATTGTAGCCGGTATTTCTATATACCCGCCATCACCTGTGTACTTGGTTATGGTCACTGTATTATCGCTGTTAACCACAAATTGATATTCACCGGACACCATATTTATCGGCTGATTAATATCTGGTGTTTTTGATAAATCGCCATTTCTTGAACAAGCACTAAAAATTAATATAATAACTAAGGATAGCATTGTGACAACTGCTGTCCGCAAAAAGTTTGTATGTTTCATTTTACAATCACTCTAATACTTATCAGTATATATAAATTTAAAAATTTTTCTCTTAGTTCCATTTCTATTATATCCTCCCGCTCTCCATATAATCTACCCCCTACCCTCAACTATAATTATTGCATTCTATAAGACGAATTAGAATATATTTTGTTCCTCAATTACTACTAATTTTATATGGTATTTAACTTTTTTTATAATTTTTATACATTTAACCACATAATGGATAAATTGACGTTTTTCCAACAGAAATTTAAGAAAAAAATTATTTTATTTCTTTATCTCTTGCCCTATAGAAATACAATTTATTATTTAAAAACATTATTAAATCTATCTGAATTAATCTAAATCTCTTTATAATTCAGGAATAAACAATAATAGTTGTTTCAACATCATATATAAAATTGAAATTTAGTTGCTTTGTTCTTTGTACAAAAATATAAAAAAATATGCCTTGAGATTATAAACCTCAAGGCATATTTTCCGTATTCAATTTTCTTTTTTTAATTATCTATATGCTACCCAAGATATTTAAGCTGTCTTCTCACAATAAATTTAATTATTATTTATATTCTTTCATAAATCCAACTTCTTGATGTGCTTCTATTAATTCGTCGCACATTTTCACTATATCATCTATTGAAAGCTCAGCTGCTGTGTGTGGCTCTAACAAAGCTGCTTGATATATTGCTTCCCTTTTCTTAGATACAGCTGCATCTATTGTTAATAACTGTGTATTGATGTTTGTCATGTTCATCGCTGCAAGCTGTTGCGGCAAATCTCCTATGACTGTTGGGTTAATTCCAGAGCCATCAACCATGCACGGAACTTCAACACAGGCATTAGAAGGTAAATTAGTTATCAAGCCAGTATTCATGACATTTCCGCCAATTTTGTAAGGCTTATTAGTTACCATCGCCTCCATTATGTATGACGCATATTCTGTAGTTCTTTTGTGAGTTACTTGTCCGCCTTTGTATAAATCTTCTTTTTGCTTTTTCCAATTAGCTATTTGCTCTATACATCTTCTTGGATATTCATCAAGAGGTATATTGTATCTGTCAATTAGCTCAGGATATTTAGACTTAATGAAAAATGGGTTGTACTCTGCATTATGCTCACTACTCTCTGTGCAATAGTGTCCAAAGTATTTGATATACTCATATCTAACCATATCATGGTGCTTTTCATTTTTATTTTTCTCTAAAGCTTTTTGTCTAATTAAAGGATATAGGTCATTGCCTTTCATATCTGTAATTTCCAACAACCATCCCATGTGGTTAATACCAGCAATTTTATCTATAAATCCATCTACCTCTATTCCTAATCCCTTTAATAACCATTTTGAACAGCCTTGTACACTGTGGCATAATCCTACTGTTTTTACTTTAGTATGACGAAGCATGTAGCCTGTAAGCATTGCCATAGGATTTGTATAATTTAAGAACCATGCGTTAGGGCATACTTCTTCCATATCATCAGCAAAATCTCTAAGCACAGGGATAGTTCTTAAAGCTCTGAATATTCCTCCTATACCAACTGTGTCTGCAATTGTTTGACGAAGACCATATTTTTTTGGCACCTCAAAGTCTATGATAGTGCAAGGGTCATAAAGACCTACTTGAATTGCATCAACAACAAAATTAGCACCTCTTAGAGCTTCTTTTCTGTTTTTTACACCTAGGTACTTTTTAACTACAGCTCTTGATTCATTGCAATTTTTATTTATTGCAACAATTAACTCATAGGACTCGTCCAGTCTTTCCTCATCAATGTCATATAGTGCTATCTCAGCGTCCTGAATAGATGGCGTAAGCATTATATCGCCTAAAACGTTTTTAGCGAAAATTGTACTGCCTGCACCCATAAAAGTAACTTTAATCATTTTCTCCTCCTGATTTTTTAATATTTTCAATAAAAATTATAATGTTTTTCAATTTAAGATATTTGTTTCATCATTGTTCAATGTACTTCGTTTTCATTATATAAAATATTTAATTTAAAAAACATTGTAAAAAGTAAGTATAATATGTTAAAATGTAAGATATCGGAGGTTAAATATGTATGTAGATTTTGCAATTGAAAATAAAAGTTTTTTTGATTTAAACCCTCTAATCTGCGGATATGAATATTGTAAAAGCTCCCATAGCTTCGGACCTGCTAAGCGAAGTCACTATTTGATACATTATGTTGTTAGAGGAAAAGGAATGTTTCACACATCCAGTGAAACTTATTATGTTAAAAAGGGTGAATGTTTTTTAATAAAACCCGACGAAATAACAACATATGTTGCAGACAAGGACGAGCCTTGGTATTATATATGGATTGGTTTTGACGGTAATTTAGCAAAAAGACTTGATAACATTGAGGTACCTGTATTTAAAATGCCTTATAATGTTTTTGAAGAAATGTTAAGTGTAAACGAATATCTTGGAACAAGAGAAGAATTTCTCAGCAGTAAGTTATTCTCTATTTTTTCATATATATTTATTAAAGAAAAGAGAGATAATCATATTGAAATTGTTAAAAACTATATTAACAACAATTATATGAGAAAAATATATATTGAAGATATTGCTAAAGTTGTAAATCTTGACAGGCACTATTTATCTAATATTTTTAAAAAAAGTGAAGGTATATCGATGAAAGAATACCTAACTAAAAAGAGAATGAATGAGGCAAAAAAACTATTGCTTGCAAATTATAGCATAAAAGAAATCTGCTTTATGGTAGGCTATGATGATATATTTGTTTTTTCTAAAGCTTTTAAAAATCTTTGCGGGGTATCACCAAAAAACTGGATAAAAATTAACAACTAAGAGCTATAGTACCTCCTAGTTGTTAAAATCAAAATTTTATTAAAATAACGATAAATTTATATTGCTTGCTATAAAACTAGCATTGCACCATATTTTCTTATTTTAAGTACTAAGCAAGCTCCCTTGCCAAATACACTTTCTATACCTTGTTTATATGTCTGTACGTAGTCCTCATCAACAAAAGCTTGTATAGTACCGGCAAAGCCTCCGCCATGCACTCTGCACACTCCATGACTTCCAAGTATTTTTTCAGTCATAAATAAAGCAATAGACATGCTTTGCTCATTTATATCATGCTGTGAAAAAACATTTTGCAGATATTTAAAAGAGCTGTCACCAGAGCTTTTGACTATGCTTTTAAATTCTATAAAATTATTTTCTTGCAATTTTTCAACACATTCACACACTCTTTTATTTTCTTCAAAAAAATGTATAGCTCTTAGAACAGCTCTATCGCCATATTTTTCTCTTAAAGTAATTATATCTTTATAAAATACTTCTTCATTTATATCTCGAAGTTTAGGTTTACCATAATGATTGGCAATTTTACTCATTTCATTTGGTATAGCCGCATACTCATTTGTTAAGCCTTCATGTGAGGCTTTAGTATCAACTATACATAGGCATGAATTATGCTTTGATAAATCAAGCTTTATTTTATTATAAGAAGCTCTTTCTCCATCAAAATCTATATATACTAAACCGCCGATGCTTGATGCCATCTGGTCCATCAGACCACATGGCTTGCCATAATATTCTCTTTCTGCATATTGTCCAGCCTTTGCAAGCTCTACTGGCTCTATTTTTCCGTCGTTATACAGACAAGAAATTATAATACCGACTAAATTTTCAAATGCCGCTGAAGATGATAAACCTGAGCCTATAAGCACATCACTTGTTATGCACGCATTAAATCCGCCAATTTTATAGCCTAAAAATTTAAGCCTGTACACTACACCTCTAATGATAGCTTCTGAATTTGCAGCTTGTGATTCACTTTTCTCTAGCGAATTAATATCTATCTTATTTAATTTTTTTCCATCAGTTATAATTGAAATCATTCCATCATCGCTTTTTGAAACTACTGATAATATGTCCAAATTTATAGCTCCGGCCAACACCATACCATTTTGATGATCAGTATGGTTTCCGCAAATTTCAGTTCTTCCGGGTGAGCTAAAAATATTTATATCACAATTTCCAAACAAATCTTTAAATTCAGTCAATAATTTAATATATCTATTTTTTTGAACATCAAGAAGCTCTTTATCCTCATAAATGTCAATAATTCTTTCATCAAATCTGCCTAAATCTATTTCTTTTAAAGCATAATCTAAAATCATAATTCTATGCACTCCTCTAATTAACTTTACTTCACCAATCTATTTTTTATGTCTTCTATATTGGAAACCACTCCAATTACTTTTGTTAAATTATTACCTTCATCGTAAATTCCTCTTGCTGAAATTGCATACCAATTATACTGATTATTGATATTTCTTAATTGAAATTTGCTTTTTACCACACATTGAGGGTCATTTACTATTTTCATAAATGTATCGGTAAATTCTTCTACGTCCTTATTCTGTATTATTTTAAAATCTATAAGCGATTGAATTAATGATGATGTAAATGGTGTAGCACCAAACTCCTTAACAAAACTACTAAAATTTACCATTTTTCTAGTTTGTAAATCATACTCAAATATAATATCCCCTGTCATCTCAAGAACATGCTGATACCTTTCTTCATTATGTCTTAAGGCTTCCTGAGCTATTTTTTCCTCTGTTATATTGTCAACAGAGCCTAAAAATAAAGTTCTTTCAGGGCTGTTTAATATTACTCTCATACGGAGGAATAAATACATTAATTTATTAGTTAAAATATTTGTAATCCTAAATTCCAGAGTGGCTTCACCATTATCTTTTTTTGCCTGATCAAGTCTTTCATAAAATACAAGTCTATCATCCTGATTTATATATTCCCTTAATCTCGGAACCATCTTATACAATGTATCTATATCTATATCAATAACTTCATAAAATCTATCATTTACCCTTAATATATCAAAATTATTTCCTTTTAATTCAAATATGCCTAAGCCTCCTATGAAGCTATTGAATAAAATATTTACCTGCGAGTTTGGATCCCAAAACTCGTGTAAATCAACAAATGTTTCCGGCATCTTATAGCCATCAGCCTTGCTGTGATTGTCATTAGTAGATAGTAATTCTTCAAAATCTTTGCAGGGCATCGGTTTTGCAAAATAATAGCCTTGACCTTTGTTGCAGCCTATACTTTTTAAGAATTCAACCTGCTCTTTTGTTTCAACTCCCTCTGCTACTACTGGAAGGTCAAGCCATTTAGCCATACTAACTATTGAATTAAGAATATTAGCACTTCTTCCTTCTGAATTTACTGATTTCATAAATCTTAAATCTAGCTTCAATACATCAACAGGAACTTGATTTAACATATTTAATGAAGAATAGCCTGTTCCAAAATCATCCATTTCAACCGTGAAGCCAAGTTTTTTTAATTTAATTACAGTTTCAATTAGCTGTGTTGGGTTTTCCATATAAGATGTTTCAGTAATTTCAAGCTCTAACAATTTTATTGGTATGTTATATTTATCAATTAATGCTTTTAAGTTTCTGCATAGATTTGGATTATATATATCGATACGTGACACATTGACTGATATTGGTACTATAGGTAAACCAGCATCAATCCATTTTCTTAAGGATTTGCAAGTAAATTCCCAAACATATTCATCCATATCAGTAATAAATCCAGTCTTTTCAAATATTGGGATAAATTTTTGAGGTTGAATCATTCCCTTTTTAGGATGTATCCAACGAACTAAAGCCTCTGCTCCTGCTAATTTAGTATCTGAAAGAATATATTTTGGTTGATAATAAACTTTAAATTCTCCATTTTTTAATGCGTTATGCATATCATTTATTATTTCTTGTTCTTCTAGCAAACTATTTCTGTGAGTTTCCTCATAATAGGAGTATATTCTATTGTAACTGCCCTTTACACTCTTTAGTGCCATATTTGCTCTGTCAAACATGCTCGAAACAGATAAATCTCTATTTTCAACTCTATAAATACCAAAGCACATTGATATGTTTATATCCAACGGATACATTGACAAATGATGTTTTAAAGACTTTGCAAATCTTTCCTCATATCCATCTTCACGAATTTTGCAGATTGCAAAATTATCTGCATATAGCCTGCTAAAGCTCTCATATTCGCTATCAGTTAAACTCTTTAAAATATAGCATATGTAAATTAAAAGCTTGTCTCCTTCATCAGTACCATATAAATCATTTATAACCTTAAACCTATCAATATTTAAACTAATGATATCATATTCTGTATCAAAATTTTCCGATAAGATATCTTGAGTTTTCCCATAAAATTCTTCCATGCTGCATATTTTTTTCATATTAAAATCTTCGAACTCAGCTTTATCCAAAAAGTCACCTTCTTCCATTTAAAAAATAGCATTAATTTGTCTAATTATATCAAATTTTGCCTCATATTGTAAATATAAAATTACATGAATTATATAATAAATTAATTTTAAAAAAGATTTTGATAATTTGCCACAAATATTATATAATTGCTATATAAGATAAATTAATTGTAAACATTTATTATTTCACGCAATGGAGTGATAACTATGAGGGATGAAAAAATTATTTATAAAAAAACTTTTAAATTACCTAGTTTTTTAAGAAAGCTATTAATTTTATTATTTGTTATATCATCAATTATATTAATTATTGATGTAAGGACAAGACTTACTAAGCCTCTTGCACATGTAAAGCCCGACTATGAAAAGATATCAATTGTTAATTTGTTAAATAAAAACGAACTTTCAAATGATGATTATAAAGAGATTTTTTATCAGACTGGATTGGGAGTCAGCGCTATAGATAGTTTATTAGCTGATAAAACAAATGGTAAAGATAAGATACTCAAATTTCAAGAAAACTTTTTTAAGGATATCAGTATTTTTTATCAAAAAATTACACCTATAACCTATCAAGAAAGTGTGTTAGACGATAACGGAAATATTGTTTTTGGGACAGAGCTTGCTCCGTATGAAAATGGATATATTTTAGTTACAAGAGCCACATATTCCGGTGGCTGGAGACATGGACACGCTGCAATAATTACTGACTCAATATATGGAGACGTATTGGAAGCAGCAGTGTTAGGTGAGGATTCTCAAATTGCAAACATTGATAGCTGGAGATATTATCCTAATTTTATGCTTTTAAAATTAAAAAATGTGGAACAGTCAAAGCTTGATGAGATAGCTGAATTTGCAGTAAAATCACTTTATAAAGTACCATATAAATTGACTGTTGGAATTTTTAGCTCAAAATATAAGGATGGATTTGACCCTACGGGAACTCACTGTTCACATTTGGTATGGTATCCGTTTAAAAAATTCGGATACGATTTAGATTCTAATGGAGGTATTCTCATAACACCTCAGGATATTGCAAACAGCCCTTATCTTGAAGTAGTTCAGATTTATGGTTTTAATCCTAAGGAGTTGTGGAAATGAATAATACAGGAGATGTTTCAACTGTTCTTGACAAATAAAAAACAGGAGATTTCTCCTGTATTTTTATTTGTCTTCTTCGTTAATTTCTGTTGAAACTTCTTCTTCAATAAGCTCATTGTTAAGCTTTACTTCTTTACCTTTTTTCTCAACACTGCCTATAGCCCATTTAGCCATAGTCATTCTTTGTTTTCCGTGATTTAGTTCTAAAACCATAGTGTCATCACCAATTTTAACGATTTTACCATGGATTCCTCCTATAGTGATGATATCATCACCAACTGTTGCACTGTCTCTCATTTGCTTAACCTCTTTGTCTTTTTTCTTTTGAGGTTTGATAATTACAAAGTAGAAAACGGCAAACATAACAACAAGCATTATAATGCCTGTATATGGAGATGCTCCAGCTGCTGGAGCTGCTGCTAAACCAAATAAATTTAAGTTGTACATAATATTTTTCCTCCTCTTGTTTGTAGTGTGCTAATCTTTGATTAGCATTATATTAATTTTTAAATACTACACTAATTTTGAACAGATCGGAAGAGCG
>DCPV01000009.1 GCA_002323775.1 Firmicutes bacterium UBA1535
GGAATTGACGAAAGAAATGACAAGGGCGATGGTACATATGGAAGTCTGATGCCTGTTCCCGGTGAGCTTGTTAATCTTAAAATAACAACGTTTAATGGTATACATATGTTTCTTGGAGAACCTTCGGAAAGAACAGTTGCTTTTATGTGTGTAGACGGTTTAAATAGCTTATATGAGTTTGTAAAGAGAAATGGTTGGAATAAAATTACAGATATTAAAAGACAGCCATGGGGTGCTATTGAATGTGATGTAACTACGATAGATGGCAGTTTAATAAGATTTTTTGAGCTTGATAAAGATAATTAATAATAAAAATTACATAAAACATAAATAAAAAAAAATTATATTGATTTTATATTTTGTATATGTTAAAATTATAAAAATTTGAAAGGATAAGGTATTATGATAAAATCATTTGTCAGTAGTTTACTAAGACGTAGATACAGATGTAATATCTTGTAGCTTTGCTTATTTCGCATAGTTACAAGTATTATGTCTTGTTTCTATGCGGCTGGTGATGATGTATACCTTTAAACACAAACCGCAATAGATATTGCTTACAGCAATAACTTTTGCGGTTTTTTTATAAAAAGAAATGGAGGATTTATATGAAAAATGTATTATGTAATTTATTAAAGGACTATTTAACTGGGGTAAATATTGATGAAATTGAAAATTTGTTAGAAATACCACCAAAAAATGAACTAGGAGATTATTCATTTCCTTGTTTTTCACTTGCTAAAAAGCTTCGTAAATCACCAAATATCATAGCAGAGGGCTTAAAGCAGGATTTAGAAAAATCACTTGATAAAACTCTAATTGAAAAGGTAGACACAGCAGGAGGATATTTAAACTTCTTTATAAATAAAGAATATTACATTAATAAAGTTTTAAATGATGCTTTAGATGATGACTATGGAAAAAGCGATATAGGTACTGGCAAAACAATATGTATAGATTATTCTTCACCGAATATTGCAAAAAACTTTCATGTCGGACATCTTCGTACAACTATAATAGGAAACTCATTATATAAGATTTATTCAAAGCAAGGATATAATGTAGTTCGAATAAATCATTTAGGAGATTGGGGAACTCAGTTTGGAAAGCTTATTCTTGCTTATAAAAATTGGAGTAGTAAAGAATTAGTTGAAAAAGATGGCATCGCTGAGTTGCTTCGTATTTATATAATGTTTCACGATGAAGCTGAACGCAATCCTAATCTTATGGAGGAGGCGAGAGCATGGTTTGTTAAGATGGAGAGTAAGGATAAAGAAGCTCTTGAGCTTTGGAAATGGTTTTATGATATCAGTATAATAGAATTTGATCGTATATATAAACTTCTTGATGTTGATTTTGATTACTATACTGGTGAAAGCTTTTATATTGACAAACTACAAGCAGTTGTGTGTGAATTGGAAGAAAAAAATCTTTTAGTGCAGAGTCAGGGAGCTAAAATCGTAGATTTAGATAAATATTGTATGCCACCTTGCTTAATAACTAAAAGTGATGGAAGCTCAATATATGCCGTCAGAGATATAGCAACCATACTATATCGTAAGAATACTTTCGATTTTGACAAGTGCATTTACGTGACAGGAATGGAGCAAATGCTGTATTTTTCTCAGGTGTTTAAGGTAATTGAGCTTATGGGATACGGCTTTTATAATAATCTTATCCATATTTCTTATGGACTTGTAAATCTTGAGGGTGCAAAGCTTTCTACACGCAGCGGAAATATAGTTTATGCCGAAGATATATTGAATGAAGCAATTAAACGTGCTTCATTAACAATAAAAGAAAAAAATCTTTCGCTTGTTGATAAGGAGGAAGTTGCAAAATCAGTAGGCGTTGGGGCTATAATATTTAATGATTTGATTAATACAATGATTAAAAGCGTTGATTTTACTTGGGATAGAGTGTTAAATTACAATGGTGCAACTGGGCCGTATGTACAATATACATGTGCCAGAGCAAAAAGTATTTTGCGAAAAAGTAATATAAAAATTGATGATATAAACTTTAATGCAAAAAATCTTAAAGATGCAAGCAGTTATGAATTAATAAAGCTTATCAGCCAATACCCTGATGTTATAAATGAATCAGCAAATAAATATGAACCGCATTTTATAGCAAAATTTGCTCTTTTATTATCGCAGACTTTTAACAAATTTTACCATGAATGCAGTATAATAAATTCTGATGATGAAGTGAAAAATTCACGTTTGATTTTAACTTATATCACTCAGAAAATTATAAGTGATGCCATGAATTTATTGGGAATTAAATGCCCTGAGGAAATGTAGGGATAAGGAAACCAATTATAATTCAGACAAATAATGAAGAATAAACTACTGTAAATCATAACTATTCATAGATAAAAACTAAACCCACTGATTTCAAAACAGTGGGTTAGTTTTATCAATAGTATTTAAAATTTATTAAAAAAATTATTATGAAAGTGCTGTGCCAATTGATTAGCGGCTTCTTTACCTGTGTATAGCGAGCCCTGCATCCACGCATGTTTTGTAGATACATGTTCACCGGCAAAGTAGACTCTGTTATCAAACTCTGGTTTTAACATCTCATATGCAAACAATTTTTTCTGACCCGGCAGACTCTGTGCAAAGGCACCTCTGTTATTTGGTTCGTTATTCCATACAACTGTCTTATGAGCCTCTACAATAGGGTTTAAAGATCCTCTTGGCAATCCATGAACTTCCTCTACGCTTTCTCTTATGTAATTATATCGGAGTGTTCTTTCCATATTTCCAACTCTTGTTGAATTCAAATTATAATTATAAGAAGCTACCAACACCCCAGGACTATTAGGCGAGCAAGCTGAACCGTCGGGACAAAGTGAATAGTCTCTTGGGTAGAAGATATATTGTATAGGCAAATCAGTTCGTGAAAATCCTCCGACCATTCGTCCATAATAGGTATCTCTTTCCCAAAAACGCTGATTGCACATGAAAAAGGTCTTTTGTGAATCAACATAGTTGTATTCTGAAATAGCTTGCATTTTAAGATTGCTGAAATACGGATTAATTTTAACTTCCCTAAGGGTAGAATATGGAATAGCACATACAACATAATCAAAAACGTCTGTGGATTTTTCCGGATCAGTTGTATCGCTGTACTCAAGGATAATTTTATTGGCACATTGTGACTGGTAAATACCTGTAACTGTACAACCGGCATTGTATGTAACTTTGCCAAGCTGCGAAGGCGAAATACCTTTATACTGCGGTGGGTTGTCTAATAAAAATGATTGAACAAAAGCATATGGCAAATTTACAACTCCGCCTTCTATTGTATAGATATTGCGGTAATCGACAGTGTATTCTTCAACTACTATTTCATCATAGCTTACATTCAATAAAGCGCCTGTACCAGAATCTATTCCTGAAATCAAGCTGATTGCACCCTGACTTAATCCGAGGTTTTCTAATGTTTGACGAACGGAGTACTCTATAAGAGGTAGATATTCCGCAGAATAATACGGTAATATTTGTATCATTTCCGACCGAATATTTGGCGGGAGAGACTTAACAATATACGAAAAGGCATATTGGTGAAGTTCTGGCCAAGGTGTATTTCTTTCCTTCAAAGTCAGTGGATATAGAGGATAAAGCATCTCCTCGATCGAATCTGATGTTCTCAAGCGAGTATTATGTACATAAATAAAGTTGTTACTGCGTGCTACCGACAAAGGTTCTGTGTTAAGTCCGAATAAATTCATATAGTGCCAAGTAGTTTCATGACTTACGGGAATTCTGTGAGCACCGAATTCGTTATAATATTTTCCTTCCCTATCAAAATAATAGGTATAAACTCTTCCTCCAATTCTGTCCTTGTTGGAATCTAAAATTGTAATATCTGCCCCAAGTTTACGAAGTTCAAATGCAGCTGATAAACCTGCTAATCCTCCTCCGATAACACCAATTTTTACTCCAAGTAGTTCGCCTGGAGATGCAAAATTTGTAATATCTGAAGGAGGACTCAACAAATTGATGATATATTCGTAATCTTCTATTCTTCCTTGTTCTTCTAAAGAATTTTTCAGCATTTGATGCCGTTGTTCATCTGTTGGGTTTACTATTAAATTTAATGGAGCATTCATTAGTTATACCTCCAAATATTGTTATAATAAATATATTCACTATTTTTTAAAATTATAACAATATTTGTTCATAAGAATCCTCTTAGTTACTAATGGTATGTGTAAAATAAAAAATTCAAAACCAGTCAATTGTGTAATGTACCCAGCTAAGTCAAATAACTTATTAATTGTACCTAGACCATACCAAATTCCAGCTATAAAATTAATAATCATAATACAAATAATGATAATAGTGGTATTAGTCCAAAAAAATCCAGCTTTATTTTTATTTAAGATTAAATAAAATAGAAAAAACAAGATAACAGCACATGTTATTGTAATAGAAATAATTGCGAAAAAATCAAACTTTTCTATTGCCCATGATACAAAATCAGCTTCAAAGTTTCGTATTTCTGCATTTCGATTTAAACTTTCAATAAGATGTGTTCTAATTAGTATCGTACCAACTATTCCGACAATAGAGAGAATTGATGATAAGATAATATGACATAGATTAAATATCTTGCTTTTTCCAAAACTTATAATGTAATTGATTATTAAAATTGTTATTACAGCTATTGCAGCTGGTGGAACATATATGTTCATTATATACCTCCTAAAAACCTTATAACAGCTATATAAATTAACTTCATAGGCATAAGGTTCATATTCCATATTAAAAATAAATTATCAATAGGGTATGGAAATTTTATCATACTAAAGTGATTATTTCAAGTGGAACTTCCAAGAATCATAGGTGAGTATCTCTATAGATTTTTTTAATTAATGGTAAACCTTAAAAGCTATAAAAACTCAAGTAAACTTAGATAGTTTGTTGTTTACAACAATAAAATAGTATGATATAGTTTAAATTAGTTCTACAAATATTATATTTTTGGAGGTTATACTTATGAGCGAAATTAATACGTCATTATCTTTGCAAGAGTGGCATAGAAAGCAGGCAATCGAAAATTTTAATACTACTTGGGATTATATTGACAAGAAGGATAGAACGCAGGAAGATAATATAAACATGATACATACTACACACGCATCTCGCTTTCATTGGGGAAAAATAGGGACTCCTCTTAATTTTGCAAGAGGAGAGTGGCAGATTTCGAGAGTATATTCATTATTAGGAATGTCTGAGAGTGCATTATATCATGCTAAACTTTCTTTAGAATTATGTTTGAAAAATGATATAAAGGATTTTGATTTAGCTTTTGGATATGAAGCTGTTGCAAGAGCATATATGGTAGCTAAAGATGAAGAACAGATGAAAAAACATATAATATTGGCTAAGGAAGCTTCTGAAAATATAGAAAAGGAAGAAGATAAAAAATACTTTCTATCTGAATTAGATTCTATATCTATTATATAATTTAAGCAGTCAATTTCATACCTTGGATTACAAAAAAGAAGAATCATTGAATATTATATATAATAATTTGATATAAAAAACAATAACTTCTGCAATTATAATTACAGAAGTTATTGTTTTTTAACGCTTATTTCCCAATTCTACAAGCTTTAAATAATGAGGTATGTCTTCTTTTACTGGGTATATTCTAAATGGTGTGCTAAAACAGCCACAGTGCCATTTTTCTTCATTTTCAAATATATATTTTACGCCATATTTACAAGTATTATTTATCCTGTTATGACATCCCTTATCAGTATGTCTGAATATATCTAATATCCTGTTAGGGCATTCTTTAAGGTACTCCATACATTTTTCAGCATTCCTTATACGCATTTCTAATATCAAAGCCCCCTCAAATGAGGTAAGAGCAAAATTATATACTGATTTTGATTTTTTATCATAGTATCTTAGGCTTGGTCCTTCATGATTATCACCTTTACCTGTAAAAAAACCTTTATCAACAAGAATTTTGTCCATTGCTTCGACAAAGTCTTGTTCAGATTGCTTATGCAGCTTATCTGACATATAATAAGCTCCCTCTGCTAAACTACAATGTTTTAAATCATCCTTTAAAATCTTATAATTCCAGCCTATAAAGCCATTGCTGAAAGCTACAGAGTTTGAAAAATGATTTTTTACATCCTTTAGCTGAATATCAACAACTTTTTTTGCTACTAAAGATAAAACTGTCAATATGTTATGATTATCGGGATAATCTATTTCAAATGTTTTTAAATCTGATGTTATCTTATAATCCTTGAATTCGGTAAATATAAATCCATAATCAGTTAAAGCTTTTATTAAAAATTTAGTTTTCTTAACCTTATTTATTGACCTAAACTTTTCAGCATCAACAACAAATATATCATTTTCAAACTCACCAAAATAAAACATATATAGCAATAAATAAAATATATCCCATGGTTTTGATTTTGCTTCTCGTGCTTCTTTTGAAAAATAATTATACTCACCTAGCTTGTACAACTCAAATCCAAAGTTTTGAGGATTGTGTGATATTTCA
>DCPV01000088.1 GCA_002323775.1 Firmicutes bacterium UBA1535
GCTTTTTAAGAGAGTTTAATTCATTTATGAAAGAGCTTAAAAAGAATGAAATAGATGTATCTAAGCTTGAGGAAATAAATTTAGACAGTATAAATAGTGAGCTTTTAAAAAGAAAGCTTGCCGATATAATCAAAATCTATAAAAAAATGGAGCTTGAAACAGAAGATAAATTTTTTGATGATGAGGATAAAACTAAATTTTTTATTGGTAAAATAGATAATTCTAAGATAATTAAAAACTCCTATATCTATATAGATAATTTTGAAAGCTTATCAGTTCAGAGATTGAATGTAGTAAGGAAATTGATTGAAAATTCAAAAGGCGTAGCTATTTCAATAAATCTTGATAATAGATGCCTTGAGAACATTGAAGCGATTGATGATTATGAAGTGTTTAAGCTAACTCATGATACTTATGTACAATTTAGAAACTTAGCAGTAGAAATAGGTGTAAAGCCTCAAATAATAAAGCTTGATAAAAGCTTTGTAGACAACAAAGAAATTAAAGCTATTGATGAAAATATGTTTACAGCACCTGCACTTAAATATAAATATTCCGAAGATTTAAAAAGTGTACAAGCTTTTTCATCTATGAATACATATACAGAAATTGAAAATGTATGCAGAAAAATTCTTGGACTTGTGCGAGATAAGGGCTATAGATACAAGGATATAGCTGTTGTAAGCTCAGCGATGGACACGTATAGTAAAAATATTCAAAAGCTTTTTATGCAGTACGATATACCTGTTTTTATAGATTTAAAAAAAGATATAATGAATAATCCGCTGATTAGATACATTTTATCTATGCTTGATATGTTTAATTTTAATTTCAAGCATCAAAATGTATTTGAATGTCTAAAAACCGGCTTTTTAGACTTTGATTATGCTGAGGTTGATAAGCTGGAAAATTACGCTTTAGAATTTGGCATAGAGGGTAATAAGTGGTTTAGACCATTTAAACATAAAGGTGAGGATATAATTATAGATGAGGATATATCTCAAGATGAGGCTGAAATTTTAGAGGGTGAGAATAAGAAAAAAAATATCAAATATTATGAAAAGCTTCGAAAAAGATTTGCTGATAATTTTGGAAAGTTAAGAAAAGAATTTTCAAAACTAAAAACAGCCGAGGATATTACTATATTTTTATATAATCGCTTTAAAGAGCATGATGTTTTAAAAAGTATTGAAAACAAAGTAAATGAGTTCAGAAAAAATAGATTGTATGAATTATCATTAATAAATGCTCAGGTTTGGAACATAGTGATAGAAATTTTTGAGCAAATTACATTAACTTCTAAGGATGTTGAGATAACACCAATTCAATATAGAAAAATTTTAGAAGCAGGACTTTGTGAGATAGAGCTTAGCATCATACCTCCTACACTGGACAAGGTAGTTGCAGGGGATTTAGACAGAGCATTTATCAATAATTACAAGGCAGTATTTTTAATAGGTGCAAATGAGGGTGTTTTGCTTGCCGGGGGTGAAGATAAGGGGCTTTTGCTTGATGAAGAAAAGGACAGCTTAAATATTCTTGGCTTGAAATTGCAAAATACAAGCACTTATAATGCTTATAAAGAAAAGCATTTTTTGTATAAAGTTCTTACAAAACCTAAGGACTATTTATTTATAAGCTATGCTCTAAGCACTATCGAGGGCAGGTCTTTGCAGTCATCTATGTATATTGACAGGCTTAGTCAAATATTTGTTAATCTAAAAATTGAAAGTGATTTATGCAATAATGATGATTTGAATTTTGTAATGACTAAAAAATCAACTTTAGAGGTGCTTATAGAAAGGCTTAGAGAGTATATTGAAGGAAAGCCACTGTCAGAGCTTTGGAAGAACGTATATAGCTGGTATAAGCAAAATAGTGAAGAATTATCATATATAATTGATAGTGGACTTGACTATAAAAACGTAGTTGAAAATATTAGAAATACTGATATAGATAAATTATATGGAGAGAGCTTGACAATGTCCGTTTCTAAGCTTGAAAACTTTGCCTCATGCCCTTTTAAATTCTTTTTAGATTTTGGGATAAAGCCATTTGAAAGAAAAGAACTTAAAATAGAATATTATGATATAGGAAATATTTTCCATGACTGTATAGAGAAATTTACTAAGCTGATAATTGCTAAAGATGCAGGAGATAAGTCGTCAAATAATGGGGTTAAAGCTGAATTTATAGATGTCAAGCTGGTAGATAAAGAGAATGTAAGTAAGCATATGGAAAATTGCATTGATGAAGTTTTGGAAAGAAATCTTTCTGACAACAATGCACTTGAATACAGTGAAAGAAATAAATACATAAAAGAAAAAATAAAAAGGCTTTTAGACAGAGCAGCATGGACTATGGTTAGTCAGCTTAAAAAGGGAAATTTTGAGCCTAAATTTACAGAATTTGAAATAAAAAGCACCTTGGATACAGATAATTTGACTCTTGCTAAAAATGAAGCTGTGTCAGAAATGTCAAAGAAATTATCTATAGAGGGAAGAATTGATAGAATTGATATTTTTGAAGATGATGACAATGTATATATAAACATAGTTGATTATAAATCCTCAAAAAAAGATATAGTTCTGAGTGATGTTATGAGTGGCTTGCAATTACAGTTATTTATGTATATGTCTTCAATAATAAAGAATGGCATAGTTGAAAAAGATACGAGCCTTGGAGTAAATGAACTTAGCCCTAAAATTGGAGGAGCATTTTATTTTGATATAGATGATCCATTTATAGATGCAGATAATACTGCAACGGATTCATATGAAGACGAAATATTTAGAGAGCTTTCACTTAGAGGATATGTGCTTGAAGATATGAAAGTTATAGAAAATATAGACAGTGAAATTAAAAACACAAAGTCATCAAATGTAATTCCTGTAGCCTTAAAAACAGATGGTAGCTTGACAAAAACCTCAAAGGCACTAAATGACGATGAGTACAGGCTAGTTTTGGACAAGGTTGATTCTATAGCTACAGAGCTTTCAAATGAAATTTTGAAAGGCAAAATAAATATAAATCCGTACAGGAAAGATTTGAATAAAACTCCTTGCAGTTATTGCAGTTACAGAACAGTTTGCCAATTTGATTCCTCGATAGATGGTAATAAATACAGATATATTAAAAAGGTAAGTAAAGATGAAATAATAAGCAATTTAATGATTGAGAGTGAAAAGAATATTAAAAAGTAATTTTAACAAGAAATTAAATTATAAGTATTAGGAAATGATTTTAATCAATATTTTAATGAAGAATATAGTGGCGGAATTAGATAAAGTAACGAGGTGAAGTTTAATGAATTGGAATAGCAATCAGCAAAAGGTAATAGATACAAGAGATAAAAACATACTTGTTTCAGCTGCGGCAGGCTCTGGAAAAACTGCTGTTTTAGTTGAGAGAATAATAACTTTAGTCAGAGATAATAAAGAGAGCATAGAATCTTTTTTGATTGTGACCTTTACCAATGCTGCCGCTTCAGGAATGAAACAGAAAATTCAAAAGGCCTTGTATAAAGCTTTGGAAAATGAGAGCAATAAACACATTAGAAATCAACTGAATCTATTAAGTAAGGCTAATATTTCAACAATACACTCATTTTGTATAGATGTGTTAAGAAAGAATTTTCACGTGCTTGGAATTGATCCAAACTTTAGAATTGGTGACCCTAATGAGTGCCAAATATTATTAAATGATGCAATAGATGAAGTCCTTGAAAGTGCTTATGCAAAAAAGAGTGATGATTTCGTACAGCTGGTAGAATGCTTTACAAGTAATCGTGCAGATGCTGAATTGGTTGATATAATAAAAGATACATATTACTTTATCCAAAGCTTTCCAAATCCATTAGAGTGGCTTGAAAATTCAGTAAATATGCTGAAATTGACAAAAGAAGAACTTGAAAATTCTGATTGGCTCAAGGTTATAAATAAAAATATAACTACCTTTTTAGAGGGGGCGAAAGAATCATTAGAGGATTGTAAATCAATCTGTAGAGAAGCTGGAGGACCACTTGCATATATTGATGCTATATTAGCTGATTTAGATAATGTAGAATTATTAAAATCGTCATTGAACAAAAGCTTTGAAGATTTTATAAACAATTTATACGCTATGTCTCATCCAAGACTTGCCTCAATACGTGGAAAGTCAAAGGACGAGCTTGACGAGCAAAAAATAGAAGAAGTAAAACAAATACGTGAAGAATATAAAAAAATAATTGATAGCATTAAAAAACTTATACCGAATAGAAGTATGGAAGAATTTGCAGAAGCAATAAGCTATATGCAGCCTCCTATGCTTGCTTTGTATGAATTAGTTAGGGAATTGGTGCTTGAATTTAGCGAGAAAAAAGCAGAGAAAGCTATAGTTGATTTTAATGATGTGGAGCATCTTGCTCTCGTTGCCTTGTCAAATAATGATATAGGTGAATTTTACAGGAATAAGTTCAAGTTTATTTTTGTTGATGAATATCAAGACAGCAATCAAATTCAAGAGACCTTGCTAGGCAAAATAAAAAGAGAAAACAATATGTTTATGGTTGGAGATTCTAAGCAAAGCATATATAAATTTAGATTAGCAGATGTTAGCTTGATAAATTCAAAAATGGAAACTTACAAGGTAGATTGCGAGTCAGAAAAAGACATAAATCAAAGAATAGACTTAAATCATAATTATAGAAGCAGAAAAGAAATTTTACAAGCTACCAACTATATATTTGAAAAAATTATGTCTAAAGAGCTTGGCGAGATAAATTATGACAGCTCTGTATTTTTAAATGTAGGAATGGAATTTGAATCTAAAGATGAGGATTTTGTTGAATTAAATATCATAGATACAAGCTTGAAAGAAGTTGATAAAAGCTCTAACAATGAAATCGTAGACTTAGACGTAATAGATGAATATGAGCTTTATGATAAAGCTAAATTTAGAAACCAAGACAACACTTACAATCAAGATGAGCCTGCCAATCAAGACGAACTTAGTGTTGAAATTGAAGCAATGGGAACTGCTGAGGCAGAGGCATTTTTTGCTGTTAATAAAATTAAAGAATTGCTGATGCGAGAAACATATCACCCAAAAACAAACGAATTTAAGCCTATAGAATACAAGGATATAGTAATACTTCTGCGTTCAGTATCAAATTGGTCTGGTATATTTGAAGAAATCTTTTTTAATGAGGGCGTACCTTTTTATTCTGATACAGGTACAGGATATTTTGAAACAATTGAAATTCAGATAATGATTAATTTTCTAAAGCTTATAGATAATATAAGGCAGGATATACCTCTGCTTAGCATAATGCGTTCTCCTATAGGCAAATTTACTACACAGGAGCTAATAGAAATAAGGATTAAGTCACCTAAAACTGCATTTATAGATGCACTATATATTTATAAAAATACAGAAAATGATAGTTTATCCGAAAAGATTAGGCTCTTTATAGACTTGATTGAAAAATATAAAAAAGAGGGCAGATATATAAAGCTAAACGACCTTATTTGGAGTATGCTCATAGAAACAGATTACTATTATTTTGTTGCTGCATTGCCTAATGGAAAAATGAGACAAGCAAATTTACGTCTGTTGACAGATAAAGCACAGGAATATGAAAAAACCTCAATGACAGGACTATATAATTTTTTGAAATATATAGATAAGCTGAAGCTCTCAAAGGGAGATGATGCAACAGCAAAAATACTCGGAGAAAATGACAATGTAGTAAGACTTATGACGATACATAAAAGTAAGGGATTAGAATTTCCGGTAGTTTTGTTATGTGGTCTGGGTAAAAAATTTAATATGATGGATGTATCAAAAAATATTTTAAAGCATAAAACATATGGATTAGCTCCTAAATACATTAATCCAAAGCTTAGAATTTACAAGGAAACCTTGCCACGAATTGCACTTAAAAACGTAGCAAAGATAGAGACCTTATCAGAAGAAATGAGGATTTTGTATGTTGCTCTCACAAGAGCAGTAGACAAGCTGATTTTGTGCGGAACTGTAAAAGGTGCAGATAAAAGAGCTAAAAAATGGAAAAGAGGAACAAGCCATTATAATCTATACAGCTCTAATTCTTATTTGGATTGGATATGCAATTCTTTGTATAATCATAAGGATGCCCATGTTCTTCGAGAACTTGTAGGCGATGATAATTGCGATATTAAGACAGATAATTTTAATTCGAGCTGGCATATAAATATTTTATCTTTATCAGATATCAATTATAATGTCAAAGATATAAATTTTGATAAAGAGCTTAAAATCAGTGAAATTAAAAGCTTTGCAAATCAAAATTATGGTGAGAAGGTACAGGAAATAGACAGACGCCTTAGCTTTGAATATAAATATAAGAAATCTGTTAATGTACCGACAAAATTATCAGTAACTGATATGAAAAACTTAAATAATGATACTAAGAATATAGAAAATGTAAAATACAATATACCGAAACTTTCTGACATACCTATATTTAAAGAAAAAAACATTGAATTTACAAAGGCTGAGATTGGTACAATAACTCACTATGTTATGCAGCACCTTAATATAAGTGCAAAGCTAAACATTGATGAAATTACAAATCAAGTAAATAAAATGGTTGATGACAAATTGTTAAGTTCAGAAGAAGCTTCGGTTGTCAACATAAAACAGATATTAGATTTTTTTGAATCTGATATTGGAAAGAGAATGTTAAAATCCGAAACAATAAAAAGAGAAATTCCGTTTGTTATAAAAAAACGAGCAAATGACGTGATTAAAGCCTTAAATGAGGATGACAACATTCTTATACAGGGTATAATCGACTGCTATTTTTATGAAAATGATGATATAGTTTTAATTGACTATAAAACCGATACAGTGCATGATAATAAAGATTTTAAAAAATCTCTGGAAATAATTAAGTCAAGATACTCAACACAAATACTTGCGTATAAAGAAGCCTTAGAAACATTGACTAAAAAGAGAGTTAAAGAGTCATATTTGTACTTGTTTGATGTTAATATGCAAATTAAAATAGAAAATTAAAATTTGCAAGAAGTTTTAAAAGATAAATTTATGCAAAAGAATTATATTAACATAAATTTGTGATGGCAGTTTTAAAAAAGGAGACAAAATGGAAACTATTATTTTAGCAGTAGCTTCGATAAGTATTGTTCTAAACCTTGTTATACTGATAAAACTATTTAGCGATAAGAAAGAGAACACATATGCTTATTTTGACAGTTTAACGACAAAAATAAATGAGCTAGAGCAAAGACAGGTTAAATCTATGCTTGAAAATAATATAATGATTATTGAAAAATTAGAAAAAATCTCCAATCGCATGAATAAGGATTTTATTAGCTTTCAAGAGGGTACTTCTAGGTACATAAATGAATCAAATATTAAATTGTCTGAGAGTTTGGGCAATAATTTTAATATATTGACAAAAAGAATAGATGATAATTTAAGTAATATCAATAAAAGAGTTGATGAGAGACTTAGTGAGGGTTTCGATAAAACTAATAAGACCTTTGCCAATATTTTGGAAAGACTCTCAAAAATAGATGAAGCGCAAAAGAAAATAGATAGCTTATCTACAAATATTGTTTCATTACAGGACATTCTCACAGATAAAAAGAGCAGGGGGACATTTGGAGAAGTACAGCTTAACAATATTTTGATTTCAATATTTGGCGAAGCTAATGACAAAATTTATCAAATTCAAAGAAAGTTATCAAATAACAATATTGCAGATGCTGTAGTTTATATACCTGAGCCAGTAGGAACATTGTGTATTGACTCAAAATTCCCACTTGAAAATTATCAAAGAATGATTGATAAAAACCTTTCTGAATTTGATAGAATACAAGCTGAGAAAGATTTTAAAACAAATATTAAAAAGCATATTAACGACATAAGCGATAAATACATCATAGGCGGTGAAACATCTGAACAGGCTATTATGTTTATACCGGCAGAGGCAATATTCGCTGAAATTAACGCTTATCATCAAGATTTGATTGATTATGCGAGTATAAGAAAGGTTAGACTTGCCTCTCCGACAACCTTGATGTATGTACTTTCAATTGTACAGATTATACTTAAAAATGCAGAAAGAGAAAAGTTCTCAAGCATAATTCATTCAGAGTTAAATAAGCTTGGAGATGAATTTAAAAGATATAAAACTCGTTGGGATGCTCTTGCAAAAGATATAAAGAGGGTTTCAGATGATGTTGAAAATATAAATATTACATCAAATAAAATAGAAAAAAAGTTCAACAGTATTTCAAAAGTTGAATTAGATAGTAAAAGCATGGATTTTATAGATGATTTTGGACAGGTTGAGGAGATAGAGTAGCGTGTGATATTTATACTTATTTTGTAATTTGTATTCAAATTAAATAGATTTATACTTTAAAGAAAAAAATTATTATATAAAGAGAAAGGAACGAATTTAATATGGACAGTATAATTTTTGATTTAGACGGAACGCTGTGGGATAGCAGTAAAGAGGTTTGCATAGCGTGGAATGAAGTTTTAAAGGATTTTAATATAGGAAGAAAAGAAATTACAGTAGATGATATGACTTCTTGTATGGGCACGCTTCTTGTTGAT